>NZ_CAJHBE010000008.1:0-112539 GCF_904846555.1 Psychrobacter sp. DD43 | reverse complement strand
TGTTCTTTAACAATGATAAGACTGTATTTCGACAGTTAGTTAGCTTTTTAACCCCTAAACCTATGAAAATCGGGTGGAGATGATTTTTTTGTCGTGTGCAGAGATGAATTATATAATTTGGAAAGCTGTTGAAGGTGCAGCGGCCTTCATGCAAAAACCAAATATTACTCAGGAACATGCATCAAATTCTATTTCTGGCAGCATAGAACGGATTTTCAGAAAGATATCTAGTGGCAACTGGTATCGCAATAAATCTTTCCGCGATGCTAGTCATCCACAGTCTGCTGTGGGCAAGGTGTTTTTTGATTATATGTTTGGAATAGAGGATTGTGGCTTTGACTGTACTCTGGATGAGCTATTTATTCCGTATAGGTCTAAAATGAAATTCAAAGCGATGGATTACTCAACACTAGCAAGGGTGGAAGGTTATGACCAAAAAACCAAAGTTAATAATATATTTATATTATAAGTAACTCTACTTTATCTAGACAACTATATAATAAATAGTCTTATACTGGTGACAAATTTCATTTTATGTCACTATTAAACTCAGTTTACTATGGACATAAATTAAATGTACCTATATCTATGTTTTTAAAGGGCTAGAGTACTTGTCACTAGTGGTTAATGTTACGGATACATGGGCACGGGCGGCTTCTTATCCTCTGGTATGGAATACGTGCTAGAGCTTAACCCTGATGCGGTCATGCGTACCTATGGGCAAGAGTTAAACCCTGAGTCTTATGCCATCTGTAAAGCCGATATGCTGATCAAAGGGCAAGAGGTGAATAACATTAAGCTGGGCAATACCTTATCCAGTGATCAGCTGGTCGCTGAGAAGTTCGACTACATGCTGTCTAACCCACCATTTGGGGTAGATTGGAAAAAGATATCAGGCGAGATCAATGACGAGCATACGCAAAAAGGCTTTGATGGTCGTTTTGGCGCTGGCTTGCCGCGCGTGTCTGACGGTTCTCTACTGTTCCTGATGCACTTACTGAGCAAGATGCGTCCGATTACTGCTACTGAGCAAGAAGCTAGTAATGGTCAAAATAGCAATCAGGGCAGCCGCATCGGTATCATCTTAAATGGTTCACCGTTATTCACGGGCGGCGCAGGTAGTGGCGAGAGTGAGATTCGCCGTTATATCTTAGAGGCTGATTTGCTAGAGGCCATCATCGCCTTGCCAAATGATATGTTCTATAACACCGGCATTGCGACCTACATCTGGATATTAAGCAATAAGAAAGCGCCTGAGCGTCGCGGCAAGGTGCAATTGATTGATGGTAGTAACCTATACAGCAAGATGCGTAAATCACTTGGCTCTAAGCGTAATGAGATGAATGATGACGACATCAAGACCATTACCCGCAGCTTTGGTAACTTTGAAGTGGTTGATGCGCGCGTACTAGATAAGGTTGATGAGGTGAAGTCTAGTCGTGGTCGTCAGTCTGCTAATCTTAAGATTGAGGCTGCCAAGACCTTCGCCAGTAAGATATTTGCCACCCATGAGTTTGGCTATCGCCGTATCACCATTGAGCGGCCGCTACGTCTATCGGCGCAACTATCTGACAGCGCCATTGATAGCCTACGCTATGCGCCTAAACCGTTCGATATGGTCATGTCAGCGCTATATGAAGCCTTTGGTAGTAACTGGACGACTGATAATGACAGTGACAGCTATGGTGATTTATCAGTGGTCACCTTAGAAGCCCGAGCGATGATTAAGGCGGACTTTAGCGAGCTGAAAGAAAGCCAAATCAAAGACGTGCTTGATTCAAAAGTATGGCAGTTACAGCTTGTGCTTATGAATAAAGCCAAAGCATTACAAGCGGCTATAGGCGCAAGCCAATTCGATGACTTTAATGAGTTTGATAAAGTGTTTAAACAAGCGTTAAAAGATACTGAGGTTAATCTTGATATCTCTTTAGATGCTAAAGAGAAAAAGCAGCTGATGGATGCCATCACGTGGAAGAATCCTGACGCAGCACCCGTCATTAAAAAAGCGGTCAAGGTTGCCAATCCGCTCTATGGTGCGTTTAGCTACAAAGCTGCCAATTCAGACAAGCCAGCCAAAATAGTCGAGTTCCAAACTGATAGCGATCTACGTGATTATGAAAACGTGCCGCTTAATCCTGAGGTGACGACCACTGAGTTGATTGAAAGTTATTTCGCCCGTGAGGTGCAGCCGCATGTGCCTGATGCGTGGATCAATGCCGATAAGACAGATGCTATTGATGAAGAGGTCGGTATTGTGGGCTTTGAGATACCGTTTAACCGTCACTTCTATGTCTATGAGCCGCCACGTCCGCTACAAGAGATTGATGCCGACTTGGATGCTGTTAGCACTGAGATTATGAAGTTATTGGGTGAGGTGCATTCGTAATGGCGAAGTATCAGCAGTATGCAGAATATAAAAACTCTGGGGTTGAGTGGCTGGGGGAGATTCCTGATCATTGGGGGCTTAGTAAGCTTAGGTATATGTTTTCATTTGGTCGGGGTTTAACTATAACCAAAGCAGACCTCTTAGATACTGGTGTACCTTGTGTAAGCTATGGAGAAGTTCATTCAAAATATGGCTTTGAAGTTGATCCAAAGAAGCATTATCTAAAATGTGTTGATGAAGGGTATTTACAATCATCTCCTTATGCCTTGCTTACTAAGGGTGATTTAGTGTTTGCTGATACTTCTGAAGATATAGAAGGTTCAGGGAATTTTACCCAGTTAGTTAGTGATGATGTAATTTTTGCTGGTTATCATACAGTTATTGCTCGCCCTTTTGACCGTCAATGTAGTCGCTTTTATGCCTATTTGATGGACTCTAAGGAAATAAGAACTCAAATTAGACACATGGTGAAAGGCGTTAAAGTTTTTAGTATCACCCAAGCTATTCTTAAAGGGGTCGAAATTTGGTTGCCGTCTTTAGATGAAAGACAAACCATAGCCAACTTCCTCGACCACGAAACTGCCCAAATTGATACCTTAATTGATAAGCAACAAACCCTCATTCAACTGTTAAAAGAAAAGCGCCAAGCCGTCATCAGTCATGCCGTGACTAAAGGCTTAAATCCTGATGCGCCGATGAAAGATTCGGGTGTTGAATGGTTAGGGGAAGTGCCTGAGCATTGGGAAACTTGGAAGCTATCATATGCATTTAATTCTATTGGGTCTGGCACGACACCCTCAACAAGCGACGATAATTCTTTTAATGGTACTGTTCCTTGGGTTACAACAGGTGAGTTAAGAGAAAATGTTATAACAGATACACTAAAAAAAGTATCTACACTAACAATGAAAAAATATTCGGCACTAAAAATCCATCCCTCTGGATCTGTTGTTATTGCTATGTATGGTGCGACTATTGGCAGAGTAGCAATACTGGGTGTTGATGCTACTACAAACCAAGCATGCTGTGTTCTTTCAGACTCTAAAGTTATATTTAATAAATTTCTATTTTATTGGTTGTTTGCGTATAGGAATGAAATTGTTCAACTGTCATCAGGAGGTGGGCAACCAAATATCAATCAGGAAAAGGTTGCATCTTTGAAAGTTGCAGCGCCAGAAATGGACAAACAAATTAAAATAGTAAACCATTTAGATGACTTAACCTTGAAAATTGACACTTTAATGGAAAGAGCTAATAAGCAAATTCAACTCATGCAAGAACGCCGCACCGCTTTAATCTCTGCCGCCGTCACTGGCAAGATTGACGTGCGCGGCTGGCAAGCGCCTGATGTGATTGATGATGTTGAAGTAGAAATTGAATCCATAACATAATACTAATAATAAGAACCACACCATGACTCAGACCAGCACTGCTATTAACGCGCACAACGTCACTTATGAATCTGTCTTCCAAGCCGATATCGTCAGCCAAATGCAAGCGCAAGGCTGGCAATTGGGTAGTCCTAACGGCTATCAAGCAGAGACCGCGCTATATGAGCAAGACGTGCTAGACTTTGTGCAGACCACCCAGCCGCAAGAGTGGGAGAAGTTTTGCCGTACCTTTCCTATCGACTCTGAGCGTCACTTCATCGCCGCATTGGTTAAGCAGTTAAACAAAGCCGATGAGCAGTCCACTGATAGAGCGTCGCGCACTTACGGCACATTGGGCGTATTGCGTCATGAGTTAAAGATTCGTAATGCGCGTTTTAGCTTGTGCCAGTTTAAACCTGAACATAGCTTGAACCCTGAAATCATGGCACGGTACGAGGCCAATATCTGCCGTGTTGTCCCTGAGGTAGTCTATAGCCCTCATGCCAGTTTAAAAGACGGCGCTGATGCTAATGACAAAGTCGCTAAGCGTAACCGTATTGATGTCGTGCTATTCGTCAATGGCATACCCGTGACGACGATGGAGCTAAAGTCTGAGTTTAAGCAATCGGTACAAAACGCTATTACTCAGTATAAGAAGACACGCCTGCCAAAAGACCCTGATACCAAAAAGCCTGAGCCGCTACTAACGTTTAAGCGCGGCGCATTGGTACATTTTGCCGTCAGTCAATATGAAGTCTATATGACAACGAAGCTGGCAGGGGACAGTACTTACTTCTTACCGTTTAATAAAGGTACTAAAGCGGGCGGTGCGGGTAATGATACGCCCAGCGATAGCAGCCGCTATGCTACTGATTATCTATGGAATGAAGTACTCACCCCAGACAATCTCTTGGCCATTCTCGGCCATTTTATGCACTTGCAGATAGAGGAAGAAGAGGACGCGATTGGGCGCAAGTCTAAACGCGAGACCATGATGTTCCCACGCTATCATCAGTGGGATGTGGTGACTAAATTGGTTGATGCTGCCGTGACCGAAGGTGCAGGGCAAAAGTATCTGATTCAACACAGCGCAGGCTCAGGCAAGTCTAACTCTATCGCATGGACGGCGCATCAGCTATCCACGCTATACAACAGCGACGGCGATAAACAGTTTCATTCAGTGATTGTCATCACCGACCGTACGGTGCTTGATGACCAGCTCCAAGAAACCATCTATCAGTTTGAACATGCCGATGGCGTGGTAGGTAAAATCAATAGAAAAGAAGGTGACGGCTCTAAATCTGAGAAACTTGCCGCCGCACTGGTAGATTCACAGCCCATTATCATTGTCACCATTCAAACCTTCCCGTTTGTGCTTAAAGCCATTGAAGATTCAAGCGTCCTAAAGTCGCGCCGTTATGCCATCATTGCCGATGAAGCACACTCATCACAGACCGGTTCTACAGCTCGCCAGCTTAAAGAAGTACTGGTCTCTGGTGATATAGAGAATAATGCAGACGATGACGCGCCGCTATCTAGCGAGGACATATTGGACGCCACGCTTGCTGCCCGCCGTAGCAGTCCCAACCTAAGCTACTACGCCTTTACTGCCACGCCTAAACCTAAAACCATCGAGCTGTTTGGACGCTTCCCTAATCCTGACTTGCCAGCATCGAAAGATAACCTGCCAGCTGCTTATCATGTCTATTCAATGCGCCAAGCTATTGAAGAGGGCTTTATCCTAGATGTGCTAAAAAACTACACCAACTATAAGGTGGTCTATCAGCTCAAACAAAAGCTTGCCGCTGCTGATGATGAAGTCGATGCACGCCGCGCTAAGATTAAGCTCAATAACTGGGTACGCCTCCATGAGCACAATATCGCCCAGAAAGTAAAAATCATCATTGAGCACTTTAATGACAACATCAAAGGCTTACTTGGCGGCCAAGCCAAAGCGATGGTCGTGACGGGTTCACGTAAAGAAGCGGTACGTTACAAAATCGCTTTTGATAACTATATCGCTGAGTACGGCTATAGAAACATCAATGCTATGGTGGCGTTCTCAGGTGAAGTCACCTTTACTGATAATGATCCTGATAGCAGCGCATTGCTTGGCGAGAAGTTCACCGAAAGTAATATGAATATCGGACTCAAAGGTCGAGATATGCGTAAAGCCTTTGACAGTGATGACTATCAAGTGATGCTGGTAGCTAATAAGTTCCAGACAGGCTTTGACCAGCCTAAACTCTGCGCTATGTATGTCGATAAGAAACTGACGGGCGTGGACTGCGTACAGACCTTATCACGGCTTAACCGTACCTATAAAGGTAAAGCGGAGAGTGGCACCTTTGTCCTCGACTTCTTTAATGATCCTGAAGATATTTTAGAGGCCTTCCAACCGTATTATGAAACCGCACACTTAGCGGACGTGTCTGACCCTGATCAAGTGTTTGATCTCTACGAGAAGCTGCGCGTTAGTGGTATCTTCACTAAGAACGAAGTCGAGCAGTTTGTTGAAGCCTTCTATAGCAAGAATAAGTCTAATGCCGCCATTAGTAATATCTGCAAGCCCGCGGTCGAGCGTTGGCAAAAGCGCTATAAGCTGGCACGCGAACAAGCACAGCATGCTAAAGCAATGCTTGAGCGTACCAAAGCGACGGGCGATGTGGTGCTGATGACCAATGCCGAAAACGACTATAAAGGCTTTAAAACCGATCAAGATGCGCTGGAGATCTTTAAAAAGGATTTAGGGACATTCACCCGTCAATATGAGTTTATGTCACAAATCGTTGACTATGACGATAAAGAGCTGGAGAAGCTTAGCCTATACGCACGCAATCTACAGCCGCTACTGCGTGAAAGCTTTGATGATGAAGATGAGGTTGATCTAAGTAATATTGTCATGAGCCATTACCGTGTCTCAATTCTCCATCAGCAAGACCTAAAGCTACAAGAGGGTAGTGGGGAACTAGAAGCGGGCGGTGGCGCTGGTACGGCCACGCCTAAAGATATAAAAGAAGCGTTTTTATCGCAGGTAATTGAGCGCTTGAATGAGGTGTTTGCTGGCGAGGACTTTACCGAGAACGACATGGTTAATTTTCAAAACACCATTTGGGATAAAGTCACCGAAAATGAGATTGTGGTCAAGCAATTCAGTAATAACAGTACGGATCAAATCATGCTGGGTGGTTATCCTGATGCCGCAATGGATGCGCTATTTGAGAGCCAAGAAGCTTATGAGGGCATGACCATGCACTTATTGTCTAATCCTAATCAGTTTAAGAAATTTATTAGATTGATGCTTGATACGAAGTTGGGTGCTGAGGTTTCAGGATAGGTTATACAGAAAATTTAAGGTAACAAGGGGTTCTATTCATCTAGGTGAATAAATCCCTTTTTCCTGCTTACTCGTGATTCCAAATTCCTTCTCTGATTCTGCTGTATCTATTACGTGTTAAGCGATTGGCGTGATTCCAATATTCTGAAAAAGGCGGGTTTTGCTTCCTAATTTTCTTGATTCCACGGTTTTGCTTCCAAGTTTTTCGTGTTCAATCGATCAAATAATGGCGGTATGGGTAATCCAAAGCCAAGTCGCTAGCCCTAAACTTGGGGGTATCTGTTAATGCAGTCAATATGTTCAGATGGGCTTATGAGCGTAGTATCATCAGGCACAAAAAAGGCAGACCATACACGCCTGCCTATATGATTAACTATTATTATCAGCTCTGATACTGTACTGCCAAAACTGACAAAACCAAACGCTAGGTAATAAAAAAGGACGCTATTTTTAAATAACGCCCTATAACTGCACTGACGAAACTGACGAAACTGACGAAACTGACGAAACCTATATAAGCTCAGTTAATTTGGGGTTAATCCAGTAGCGTTCTGTTGGTCTGCCACCTTGTCCTGTGCTTTTTACTTCTTTATAGTCGAGCCAGTCATATTCTATCAATACGTCAAGTGCTGTTTGGACGGCATTATCATCAGTTAAGCCTTTCCAGTTCTTGCGCTTTAGACTGCGAGCGGTAAAGCCGTGGCTAATCCAATCGGTTTTGTCAGTTTTATCACTTGGCTTTTTAAGTAATGCCAGTATTTTATTAGCTAATAAAGACGCTTTGAGGTGCGAATTATCAGTAATACAGCTATACACTCTAAGCATGTGCGTTTCTAACATATCACCCCACGCAATCGCTGCCCTTAATGCGTTAAGGCTAACCCCACCTAAATAGCTGCCAATCTCGATACAATCCACTAAATGAAATATCAACGCTAGAGCTGGTATCAGTCTGCCATATTTAAGTAAGTGCTGAGCTATCACCTCATGTTCTGTATCATCAGCTTTGGCTTGTAGTGCATCGTACCAATCCATAAAAACTTTGTAAGCATCATCAGCAAAACGGAAGTAAGGGCGCTTGTAATACTCGTTTGACTCATTAGCGCCATAGCTGGCAAGTTTGCCCTCAAAAAGCCCATCAGCGGCTATAAATAATTCGTACACGGCATCGCGGCTTTCCCTATCGACTGCTATGTCTTTTTCTTTACGTCTTGGTAGTGGGTCAGGGTAAACCATCATCTGAAAGCGTTGCATCAAGCCATCATTGCCTAACCCTCGCATGGTCTGCTCTAAGTACATCTCTAATTTATCAGGCTGTATGCCGCCCATGACCGATAAACAATGATTTTCAATGAATAATGAACCACGCCCTATTCTGTCCACCATTTCGCTACCTGTGCCGTTGAACCCTGATAGATAAAATGCCCTTTGTTCTTGCTCGCTGTCCTTTTCAAGGCTGGCTAAAAATCCTGATAGTTCATCACGAAACTGTAATACACCATTGTTATTTTGGTTCTCGATTTCGCCCAGCTTTTCCATAGTAATATTACCTACCATATGTCTGCGCGGTATGGGTATGCTTTCATCTTGCTTTTTGCTGTCTGCTATAAAGGTGGCTTTTTGTCGTAAGTCACCATCAGTAACTTTGTCCGTGCCGTCATCGTCATCAGTTTGACTAGCCAGCGTATCAGCGAGCTTCTTTAACTCCTTTTCGGCTATCTTGGCTTTACTGTCATTAATGAGCTTTTGGGTTTCATGTTCTTGTTTATTCAGCTCATAGTCTGCCCGTGCTTTACTGACTAGGTTATCAATGGGTTTCATTGCTTCTGTAATTGATGGACTTTTCTTACTAGATGGTTTGCCTATAACTGCACCCCATAGATTAGGCACAATATCCCAGTTATCATAGCGTTTTGGCATGATAGCCACCTTGGTGCCAATAACGCTCCCTAGTGCCACTACTAACGGTACTGCTACAAACTCAATCGGTACGCCTAGACGTTCGGCTGTATTGATAGCATAGTTATATAGGGGTTCAGGTAGCATGTCAGGCGTTATGCTGGTCACTGGTGGCAATATGTGATTGATAGGTTTGGGGTCTCCCCATGCGTCAGCTTGTAAGTTGGTTATAGTGGTTTTACTGTCTGCCAAAATAGCCGCATAGCTTAAGCCGCCATATTCCAAGTGTTCTAATACGGTTCTATCACTGGTAACTACCACATTTACGTTATGACCTGCCAGCGGCTTACCTACCTCGTCCACTTTGTCCAATGTTGTACAGATAGTGATGGGTCTGTCTTGTGAAAAATGCTTAACCGTGTCATTGAATAACCATTCAGTAGGGCTAATAGCTATCGTTACATGCTCGTTGATTAAGCATTTGGCTAAGGTTATGCCATCGTCAAAGTTATCTACTGCGATAAGCTCGCTGTCATTGCTTCGTGAGCCAATAAGATAGGCGGACGGCTGGCTAGTGTCGGTTATGATCGGAGTGATATTGTCATCAGCATATAAGCATCGTAAGCTTGTCGGCTCGTAGTTTTTGTTATATAAAACCATTCCTATAGTGCCTACTGTGTCCAGCTTATCTGCTGCATTTTCTCCTTTGATTGGTGTTACCTTTTCATCAATAACTATTAAGCTTCTAGGGTTCAATAATGGGTAGTTTTGAGCTAAAATAGTAAAGTCTGATAGTGCTTCGATAGTTGCTACTGGATAGTCACCTAAGATGCTAGATAAGCCCACCTTGCCGTGGGCTTTTTCTTGGCTGTCGGTTTGTGCTGTGGTGGTCATCTAGTTCTCCTTGCTTGTGACTGGTTCGGCTTGCGCTGCTCTCCATACTTCTCATAGTAGCTTTTACGCTTGGCATACTTATGGCTTTGCTTTGGCTGCGGGTAGTTTCTCATTAGCTGCCCACCTTAATAACGAAGATTTTAGGTTCGTTTTGCTGGCCAGCCACTAATGATATAAGTAAGCCAATGGCTACTACCTGTGCCATAAAAATGATAAATCTTAGCAGTAGGCCACGCTTGCCAGCCTGTTTGTCGCTGTGCTGCCCGTGGTCGGCTTTTAGATTGGTTTCAGTTTCATTACTACTCATGGCTTGATACCTCCGCTTGTGGTGCTGACAACATGCCGTCTAGCTGGTCGGCTATGTCCTCAGTGGTGGCGGCATTGTCCGATAGCGCCATGATGACCGCGTTAATCACGCCACCTGATACCGCGCAATCTACTTGCACGGCTTGCAGTGCCATTGCTAAATGACCTGCATCAATACTCAATAATACTATCTGCTCATTGATACTTTCTAACTGGTCGGCTGATACTACTATTTGATTACTCATTGATTGATACCTCGTCTTGTGTGATTAGCTCGCCCATGATGTCCGCGCTCATTTTGCTGGCGTGTTCGCTGTGTGCCAGTAGCGCGGAACGTACCGCCACAATCACGCCCTTGCTTGCTGGATCGGCTGTTTCAATCAGGTTCAAAGCATAAGCAAGGCTTTCACAATCGTTCGATACGTCTTGCATGTAGTCGTCCACATGGCACAGCGTATAAGTGTCCACGGCCACTAGGCGCGGTTTTAAGACTTCTAATTGTTCGGTCATGCTCATGGTGTCACCACGCTGTCTGTAGTGTTGGTTGGCTGGGCTATCCAATAACGCTTAAACTGTTTGCCATTTTGCGTGACCATTTCATCATCAATGCTCACACCACTAGCGCGTAACTGACTGATCCGTTGAGCCAAACAAGTGATTTGATGAAGACAGATATAGTCCCATATGGTGATAGTTGCGTCTGTCATTAGGTGCGCCATCATAATTTGGCTATAGGTTTGCTTGGTTGGCTGTTTTGAGGTAATCATGGCTTATACCTCGCTAGTAGTTGCGGCATGACTGGCAAGCCATGCATTAATATCAGACAAGCGCCATAGACTAGACCGTCCGATTTTTACGGGGGCTGGGAATTTATGCTGATTGATTAGATGGTAGATATGTTTGGCACTAAAGCCAGTAATACCGCGTGTGGCAGCTTTGGCTGTGACGGTGCGCTGTTGGCCTGATCGGGTGGTATAAGTCTTGGCTTTACGCTCAGGTTGATTGGCAAGGTCTGCCATTCTTAGATATTGGTCGACTAAGGTCATGATAATTTACCTCGTAGCTATTAAAGGAATTGCCAGTAATGGCGGGTTGCTATGAGGTAAATAATAGAGGGTATTTATATACTGAAATAGACAGTATGGTAGGGAACTATTTCCCGACCATTAAATTAAGAGGTAAGATATTCAGAATGCATAATTTCCCAAAACTTAGTGTTTATAAGCTTTTTAATAGGGGGGTGGGTTAAAATGGCAAGTCATCTTTTTCATGTTCTGAAACGTTAATACTAGGCAAAATAGCGATTAATTCTTTGTGAATTTTTATTTCCTTGCTACTAGCATTAGAATGTTCTTCTAATGGTAGGGTATGTTTGTTTTTTGCTCGCCCACCCTTAGTTGCCCAATTAGAAATGCTTGCCAAACTTTCAAAAACTTTGACGCTCTGATTTTCTACTCCATACGATGAAGCGTTTTTTGATATCCAATTAGTCATGAACTGTTTATATGTTTCACCTTGTAGATCAGCTGTTTGAGCAACCTCCCAAGCTTTAACACATACTGCTAATTTAGGAGCGTAATGAAGATGATTTGAATCCATGTAGTCATCTTTTTTCCCGTTTGGAAATAGCAGAGGAGGATAAACACCTCTATCTTCGAGCCAGTTTTTTAAATCTTCTCTATCTATCATAGTTTCTTTGGGATCAATTCCATTCAAAACTATCCAATCGCTTTGCAAGTTAGATTGTGAAACTCGTTTTTCATTTAGGATTGATACTATGTTTGCTTTCAATCTGCCTACAGTTATAGAACGAGTTAATGATGTCTTAGCAATATTGAATGACGTTTTACTTGAATTTGTGTAGCTTCTATTTTGTTCATTTAAAAAGAAAAAATCATACTGTGAGTCATAGTCCACATCACTTGGTGATGCTCCTGAAATTAATGCAGCTGCATCATTAATGCTTAGTATGTCCATTAGCCTGAAGGACTCTGCATCGGTAATACCAACATATTCCATAATTCACACCTTCTAATACACACTTTAGTATAAAAAGGTGCAAGGCATTACCGTCATAAAGGTGTGTAAAACTGACGGTGTTCGGGTAATTAATCCTAGCCTTGCAATTGGTTATGACAGCGATTGACGCTATCAAGTTCGGTTTTGTCTGTTATATCGCCCTTACCAATAGGTTTCGTCAGTTTTGGCAGTGTTATCATGACGCATAGTCATATTTTCATAGTTAAAATCAGCTGCTTCATGTTGTTAAATGTTGTTAAATGTTGTTGTTAAAGCTGCTCGGCAAGTTTGGCTAGTACCTCTTGTGATACGCCTTGTGCCCGTAAGCTCTTTATCAAAATATCTTTATCATGCAGTGCTATATCAGTCGCTTGCTCATTTCTGCTATCCATTTCTTTAGCGAGTTCATCAGGAGTCAATAAATCAAAGCTGATCACCTTGCCAGCCCGTAAGTCATCAAGATAGTTCGCCCAGCGGTGCATCATCATTTGGCGCTCGGCTAAATGCTCTGATAGGTCATAGCGTCTTCTGACGCTAGATTGTTCAAGGTGGGCGAGTTGTATCTCTATCAAACTTTCAGAAAATTGCAGCTCATACAGTCCTGTGCTGGCAAGCTGCCTAAAGCCGTGACCTGTCATCTTAGGGTAGGGATCATCTTTATAGCCCATACGCTGTAACGCCTGATTGAACCACGCTTCACTATAGGGCTTGTTTGACTCAAAGTTATAGAACACATAGCCTGTCTGTTCGGTCATGGGTCGCATATGCTCAATGATAGCCATGGCTTGCGGTGATAGCGGGATAATATGGTCTTGGCGCATTTTCATCTTGGCGGCTGGAATACGCCACACGCTTTTATGATAATCAATCTCTGACCATTCAAAGTGCCTAAGCTCTTTTGTACGCACAAAGCACAGCGTCATAAGCTGTAAACCTGCTACGGTCTGCTCATGGGCGTTTGGGTGATTGTTAAGATATTGGTCAATGTTACGGAGTAGGTCGGGGAATTGGTGCTGCTCTACCGCTTTCATGCGTTCGGCTTTATGTGGTCTGAGTGCCTTGTTGCGGCCAATGGCAAGGTTAATAATATCATAGCCTAGCGTATTAATAGCATACTCAAAGATTGAGCTAATCAGCCCCATACACTTATGCGCGGTTTCAGAGGTATGTTTGCCTTGCTGCTCGAAGGTCGCTTGAATGGCAAGCCCTGTCTTAATGATGTCCTGCGCGGTGATAGCACCAATAGGGTATGCGCCTAAGTGCTTTAAGATATGATTGTCTAAGAATCCTTGCAGCTTTCGCACGTTCTTAATCGTGGTCTTAGACTTTTCATCTATATAGCTTTTGGCAATGACTTTGAATAAGTCCTTTTGCTCAAAGTTATTCTTTTCGATGCTCTTATGGGCGGTGGGGTCGATACCAACAGTCAGTAACGCTTTAGCCTTGTCACGTTCGATACGCGCTTGCTTTAGCGTTACGTGCGGCTTGAATGAGGCGTCAATGGCTTGCTTTGATGATTTATAGATACCGATTTGATAGGTTTTCTGTTTTGGCTGAATATCCTTGTCCGATTGATAGCGGTATGATATTTGCCAAAACAATGAACCATTGGGGTGTTGTATCAGATATAGGCTATTACCATCGCTATGACGAGCGACTTTATCAGGCGCTGCCTGCTTGGCGATAGATTTCACGCCATTATCAGTTAATAAATAGTCTTTTCTCTTATTCATGCCAGCCCCAAAGATGTTAAATAAATTTTAACAACAAATTTAACAACATTCTATAGGTGCTACTAGGTAATGACAAGTAATATTGAAAGACTTGATATGTTGATAACAAAGGGGTTTAGAGGTTTTAGGTAATGCTAGGGAAGGGGGTAATACGATGATTGGTGCGCTCGGCGGGAATCGAACCCACGACCCTCGGCTTCGGAGACCGATACTCTATCCAACTGAGCTACGAGCGCAAAAGTGCCTAAAAATAAAGACCGCTTAGTCTAACAAATAAAAGTCATAAAGCCAATGAATGAAGCCAGCTATTGAGGTTTTTTAAGAAAAAACAGCATAGTCCGCAAACAGGCATGGCAATCTACCCGTCTTTTCCCTTATAATGTCAGGGAGAATCCATATTTATAATCACCGATTACAAGTGCGCTCGCATGCGGGATGGCTGTTTGCTATTGACAACGGTTTGTTGTCAAAGGAGGACAGACAGAATGTCTAAGTCTTGCTGACCCTTGTATACGTAATAAGAGAACGTGACGAATGAGAAAAGTAGTTATGTTATCGGCAGCTGCCATTCTAGGAATCGCTAGTATCGCTGTGAGCCAAGCTGAAAGTGCTATAGATACACCCGTTACTATATCTGCTGTCGCAGAAGGCAAAGAGGTTGTCGAAAATGCCCCTCAAAAGCTAGGTGATGAGCCTCAAGCGGCGGCTGACACCACGGATGGCGCTGCTTCTGCTGATGCAACTGCACAAGCAGACGCGACAGCAACAGATGCACCAGCCGAGGCAACTGCGGCAGCCGCACCAGCTGCTGTTGAAGAGCCAATTCCACAAGATACGCCGCAAGTACAAAAATTGATTGCGTTATATCCGAACCTGATTGCTCGTATTCAGCCTGTTGCCAAAATATGTTTTGAAGAAGATGAAGTTTGTGACGTGACGGCTCGTTCTGCTGGTCCAGCTGCAGGCGATGGTCCTCGTGATGGTAAAGCAGTCTATAACGCGGTATGCCAAACTTGTCATGCGTCAGGACTGCTTGGCTCTCCTAAGTTAGGTGATGCGGGTGCTTGGGGACCTCGTATAGCAAAAGGTAAAGATACCCTATATACCCATGCTATCAATGGTTTCAATGCTATGCCTGCCAAAGGCGGCGCAGATATTCCTGATGAAGAAGTGCAAAATGCCGTTGATTATATGGTTGGTGAAGCCAGCTAGTTTTTATGGCTAAGGTGCTTTAATATCGCACTTTAAAAGGCAATAAATAAAAAGCACTTATCTCATAGTGAGGTAGGTGCTTTTTTATGTATGATTGATAGGACTCATGTCGTCGTTATGATATACCACCGTTGAAATAGCTTCCCTTAAGCCTCACATTAATACACGACAGCAACGATTATAAGAATTGGCATGCTGATACAGCATTTTTTAGATTAATCATTCATAAAGAGGTATTCATGTCTGAAGTACCAGCACTATCGATTCAGAATTTATCCAAAACTTATAGCAACGGATTTTCGGCATTAAAAGATGTCAGTCTTACGGTTCCGCAAGGGGGATTTTTTGCGTTACTGGGACCAAATGGTGCTGGTAAGTCAACGATGATTGGTATCATCAGCTCGCTCTTTAAGCCAACAGCGGGTAGTGTCCATATTTTTGGTACGGACTTGTTATCTGATCCCTCAAAAGCCAAGCAGTTTTTGGGCGTAGTACCGCAAGAGTTTAACTTTAATCAGTTTGAAAAAGTTGAAGACATTCTTATTACTCAAGCAGGCTATTTTGGCATTGCAGCAAAAGAAGCAAAACCGCGTGCAGAGAAGTTGCTCAAAGCTTTGGGACTTTGGGAAAAACGTGACAGCAAATCGCGTGAGCTCTCAGGTGGTATGAAGCGTCGATTGATGATTGCACGGGCGCTCATACATAAGCCACGTCTATTGATATTAGATGAACCGACTGCTGGGGTTGATATTGAGCTACGCCGCTCAATGTGGGAGTTTATGGAGCAGATTAATATTGAAGAAAACACGACCATTATTCTAACTACGCATTATCTTGAAGAAGCTGAGCAGCTGTGTAAGCGTATCGCGATTTTGGATCACGGTGAAATTCGTATCAATACTGAAATGAAAGACTTGCTTGCGCAGTTATCGGTTGAGACTTTTGTCTTTGATGTGGCGACTCCGTTAACACATCAAATAGTATTAACTGGTGTGACGGATGTCGTGCAGCCGGATGATTTGACGATTGAGGTAACATTGACAGAAGGTGAGTCGTTAAATGGTGTCTTTACTCAATTGTCTGAGCAAGGTATTACGGTCGCGAGTATGCGTAATAAAGCCAACCGTTTAGAAGAGCTGTTTATGCGTCTGGTAGATAAAAGCCTACATGAACCTTTAAGCTCGTAGCTCTTTAGCATTAGCTACCTTTGAAAGTTGGGCTTTATAACGAATTTTTATGAATAACAAGACCGTATTAATAAGTCTTCATTCAACATATATATTAAATAGAATAATCAGATAAGCAACTCTGTTTGCACTAGAGACTATTTACTCTAGCAAGCATAGGCGCTTAGGAGAGATACCGCATGAACTTTGCACAACGCTGGATTGCATTTCGCACTATTTTGGTCAAAGAAGTGCGCCGGATTCTACGTATTTGGCCGCAGACGTTATTGCCGCCAGTCATTACCATGAGCCTGTATTTTGTCATCTTTGGTAAGATGATTGGACCACGTGTGGGTGAGATGGGCGGTGTGCCGTATATGCAGTTTATCGTGCCTGGTTTGATTATGATGGCAATCATCACTAACAGCTATTCTAATGTGGTCTCAAGCTTTTTTAGTGCCAAATTCACCGCCAGTATCGAGGAGCTTTTGGTCTCGCCTGTATCAAAACATGCTATTTTGATGGGCTATATCAGCGGTGGTATTTTCCGCGGATTAGCGATTGGTATCATTGTCTCGATCGTGGCGCTGTTCTTTACTGATTTGGGTATTGAACATTTATTTGTGACCATATTTACTGTCCTTGGCACCTCTATTCTGTTTTCATTGGGCGGCTTTATCAATGCTGTATTTGCCCGCTCTTTTGATGATATCTCCATCATTCCAAGTTTTGTATTAACGCCGCTGACCTATCTTGGCGGGGTGTTCTACTCGATGGAAAACTTATCACCATTTTGGCAAAATATCTCATTATTGAACCCAATCGTCTATATGGTCAACTCATTCCGCTACGGGATTTTGGGCTATTCTGACGTCAATGTCTGGTATTCAATGGGCGCTATTTTTGCTTTTTGTGCGATATTTTATACCATTGCCTATCGACTATTAAGTGACGGCTCGCACGTACGTTTGTAGGAAGAATAAGGTTTATATAAATCTTTCATTCCGTTCGAGCACTTGAACTGGTTAATAATTTTACTAAAACTTTAAATGTTATTTAATTTCAATCATTACTATTAGGAAATACCAATGAGTATCCACGGTATCTTGGGTGAACAAACCACTGATTATCCAACTGAGTATAGTCCAGAGACGTTATATCCGATTGCTCGTAGTATGGGGCGAGAGGTCATTGGTTGGCAGGATGATAAGCTAGAGATAGGTATCGATTGGTGGCAGGCATTTGAGCTGTCATGGTTAAATGAGCAAGGTATATCGCAGGTCGCGATAGCACGCTTTGGCATTCCGGCAAGCTCGCCATTTATTGTTGAATCAAAGTCATTGAAGCTTTATTTAAATAGTATCAACTTTACTGAATTTGGTAGTTGGGAAACAGTACAAACGCTGATAGCGAAAGATTTGTCGAAATGCGTACAAGCTGAAGTTAACGTTGAATTGTTTGACTTAGAGGATGAGCATTCAGGGCTATTGATCGCTCAGCCTTATGGCATTTGTATTGATGATGCACTAGCGGACAGTACTGAGAAAGTAGCATTAACGCTGCATCCTGATGCGTCATTATTAGAACATGATTCAAGTGATGCTAAAATATCAGAGGGTAAAACTTTTAGCTTTTATTCTAATCTATTACGTAGTAATTGTCCGGTGACCAATCAGCCAGATTGGGGGACATTGGCAGTTTCAATAACCACTAATAAGCCAGTTAATAACGCAAATATGCTGCGTTATATATTAAGTTTCCGTCAGCATAATGGCTTTCATGAGCAGTGTGTTGAGCAGATATTTGCTGATTTGAGTCAATACTATGAGCCAAGTGAGCTCATGGTTCGTGCTTGGTATACACGTCGAGGTGGTATTGATATCAATCCTTGTCGTGTGAGCGATATTGCATTATTGCCTGTGCCTAGCCGTTTGATTCGTCAATAATAAAAGCATTGTGAATGGTTGTTAAATAAACCTCTAAGAATAAAAAGCGCCTATCTCATATAATGAGATAGGCGCTTTTTATGGTACTAATTTTATCGTTGCACTATTTACCGCTGACTTTAGCTACTACTTCATCACGGCTAAGTAGTTGCTTCTCACTATCACGGCGATTAACGTATTCGTACTTGTCTTCTGCCAAGTTACGGTCAGATACTACGATACGATGCGGAATACCAATCAGCTCAAGGTCAGCAAACTTCACGCCTGGGCGTTCATTACGGTCATCAAGCAATACATTGATACCAAGAGCTTTTAGCTCCTCGTACAATGCCGTTGCTGTTTCCATAACGGTGTCTTCTTTTGATTTCATTGGCACGATAGCGACTTCAAAAGGTGCTAAAGAATCACTAATATCTGGCGTTGATGGCCACATAATGCCGTTTTCATCGTTGTTTTGCTCAATAGCAGCAGCGATAATACGGCTGACGCCAATACCGTAACAACCCATCATCAAAGTGACTGGCTTGCCATCTTCACCTGAAACAGTGCAGTTCATCGCTTGTGAGTACTTATCACCCAACTGGAAGATATGACCGACTTCGATACCACGTTTGATCTGTAGCGTACCTTTACCATCAGGAGAAGGGTCGCCTTCGTGTACATTGCGAATATCAACAATACGGGTGATATGCGCGTCACGCTCCCAATTCATACCCGTCGTGTGCTTGTTAATTTCATTGGCACCAGAGACAAAGTCTGATAGCGCTGCTGCTGCACGATCTACAAAGACGGGCATATTAAGCTCAACGCCGATATAGCCTTTATGCAGACCAGCGGCTTTTAGCTCTTCTTCCGTTGCCATTGTTAAAGGAACATTGGCTTCTTCAATTTTTTCGGCTTTTATGGTGTTTAGTGTATGGTCGCCGCGTAATACCACAGCGATAAGCTGCGGCTCACCTTCTGGCGTATGACCTTGCACAATCAATGTTTTGACGGTTGTGGCAAGTGGAACATTTAAATGCTCAGCAACGGCTTCACAGGTTGGCATATTGACGGTATCAATATTCTCGCGAGCCATCGTTGCAGGCTGGCGTTCTGCCGTACTCACAGATTCTGCAAGCTCGATATTGGCAGCATATTCAGACGAATCAGAAAAAGCAATATCATCTTCACCGCTGTCTGCTAAGACGTGAAACTCGTGAGAGGCAAAACCACCGATTGAGCCAGTGTCTGCTTGTACCGCACGGAAATCAAGACCTAAGCGTGTGAATATGCGCGTATAAGCGTCATACATCTCATCATACGTCTTTGCCAGTGATGCTTGGTCAACGTGAAATGAATAGGCATCTTTCATAGTAAATTCGCGTGCGCGCATCACACCAAAGCGTGGACGAATTTCATCACGGAACTTATTTTGAATTTGAAAGAAAGTAATCGGTAATTGCTTATAACTGCGCAGCTCGCCTTGGGCAAGATTGGTGATGACTTCTTCGTGAGTCGGTCCCAATACAAAATCGCGGTCATGACGGTCTTTAAAGCGTAGTAGCTCAGGACCATAGTCATTAAAACGTCCGGTCAGCTGCCAAAGCTCAGCAGGCTGAGTCATCGGCATAAGCACTTCTTGAGCACCGATATTTTGCATCTCTTCGCGAACGATACGCTCGACTTTTTGCAATACGCGCAAACCCATTGGCAACCAGATATATAATCCAGAAGCGATTTTGCGAATCAGACCGGCTCTAACCATTAATTGGCTTGAAGCGATATCTGCATCACTGGGTGTTTCTTTTAACGTGGCAAATAAAAATTGACTGGCTTTCATAAATAAAGCGGAACCTTATCGACGATAAAATAAATAAGAAATAGTAGGATGTTGAGCGTGTGGTTTGATAGCCGACGCAAGATTACCTGTTATTACTTGGTAATAGTGTAGGACATGCCCTAGCTAGAAAGTACTACAACAGACAGTACGCTAGTAAGCAGTGCGTTCGTAAACAGCATTTAAAAAAGGATATAACATATTATTTTGTATAAAAATACCAGACTTCATCGAGCGCTGTCTTTAGCATAAAGCTCGAAAAATACCTGTATACCGATATTTTAAGCATACAACCTGACTATGTTAGGTAAAGTTCGCCTAAGACGCAATGACTTTTTGTTTTTTCAGAGCGAAGGTTACTTAAAGGGTTGAATCAGACAGCTATAACTCGATTATTTACCAGTTCTAAATGTATTTATAGCAAATGAATAAGTGGTTTTTGAAAAGGGCAGTATTGGTAATTATGTAGAGTATTGGTAGTCATTACTTGAAGTTGCTGCTTAAAAATGGCATTTATCATCTAGTATGTCGTTTTTTGTGTAGTTCTAATAATAGGGCATTATAAAAATAATCGATAAAACTATGATAAAACCACAAAGGTGTTTATATGAACAGTTCTGATAATCGAACTCCTATTAATACGACTTCTTCAAAAGCGAAAAAATCCATCGCTATGATGTCGTGGATCGTATTGCTTGCTGGTCTCGCAGCCGTCATTTTCGCTATCTATACTGTGCAGAATATTACCAAAGAAGAGCCCATAGAAACCATCACTCGTGAGGGTGTGGTGACACAAATTCAGAACTTGAATCGTTTGGAGACGGTGGCATTCAGCGTTGATACGGTGATTACTAGTCAGCGTTCAGGCAGTTGGATGAAGCTATGGCAAGATGAGCAAAAGGCGCTATTTATTACTCGTGGTCGCGTAGAGGCAGGCATTGACTTGAGCGCATTGACACCTGAGATGGTACAAGTGATACAGCCTACGGAGTCGGAAATAAATAATGCTGAAAACGCTGATGTTGATGCCTCCGTTTCTATTATGCCCCAAATTAATATTACGCTGCCGCCATCAGAGATATTTTCAGTCTATCTAGATGATATTGAGATTTATGATTGGCAAACCGGTGCTTTTGGGATGATGCAAGTCGATCCAAAAATCTTACAACAAGCACAAAGTATGGCGAAAGAAGAAGTGCTTGAACGTGCTTGCCGTGGTGATGTCATGACTATGGCGTTAGAGAATGCACAAGTGCAGTTGCAACAGCTGTTTGCGTTAACTGGTGCAGTAGTGACGGTCACGACGCAAGGTGCTGGCTCGTGTCAGATGCCGTCAGTCGCTTCAGTATCGGCAACTGCTACGGTTAACAAATAATTAAACCAATTCTCAGCAGGTAATGGTTGTATAGTCAGGGAAAAGTAATATCGATACATCAAGTACTGCTGATATTCATTTTTCTTGCTTGCTGTGCCTACGCAGACAGAGGCTGCAAAAAATTTATACCAGCAGCACTGTAGCGTTTTTGAGATATTTTAACTATAGATATTACTCTTTTTTAAATTCAGCAATCGCTAATTGTCGTGCCAGTTTATGCTCAACGATTGGCACAGGATAATCAATATCTGCAAAGGTACCATTCTTACTCAGAGCCTTGCGCATTTTATCCTCGCTATGCAAGATGCTGGTAGGAATCGATTTTAACTCAGGTATCCAAGTCTTAATAAATATCCCATCAGGGTCATGGCTTTTAGCTTGGCTAAAGGGATTCATAATACGAAAATAGGGCGCAGAATCTGTACCTGTTGATGCGCTCCACTGCCAGCCACCATTATTAGACGCAAAGTCACCATCTATCAGCTGCTGCATAAAGTAACGCTCACCCCAGCGCCAATCAATCAATAAATCTTTAGTCAAAAACATCGCGGTAACCATGCGCAAGCGATTGTGCATAAAGCCTGTCGCATTAAGGCAGCGCATCGCTGCATCGACTAATGGCACACCCGTTTTGCCCTCACGCCATGCTGCAAAAGCATCTTCATCATATGACCAGTTGATTTTCTTATCAGTCTCATATTTATAAGCCTGATGGCGAATAAGCTTAGGCTTATAGTCTAAAACATGGCGATAGAAATCTCGCCAAGCCAGCTCGCTTATCCAGCGGTTGATATCGTTATTGTCACCGCTGTCAAAGTTGTCACCATCATTTCTATGTAATTCCCCTAGTGCCTGAGTAGCTTGTAAGTAGCACAGTCTAGGACTGATTGTTCCGATAGTAAGGTAAGCGGATAGCTGACTGGTCGCGTGTAAGCTGGGCGCATCGCGGCTCACATCATAGTTATTGATATCATCCGCGATAAAGCGCTCTAATCGATGACAGGCTTCCGCTTCGCCAGCAGGATAAGCAAGGCGCGCTTGGCTAATTTGCTTGTCCGTATCTATATTTTGATAGGATTCATGAGTTTGTAGATATTCTTGATAGTCGTGGACAGTTTTTTTGCACAATGCTTCTATATCTTGAGTAGTGTTTGCACTGTGTTCTGATAATGTTAAATTAACTTGTTTATTACCTATGATGGCAAGTGCTGTATGAATTTGTATGTCACTCACCTCCAAGGTATGCCGCCATTTTTTATAAAATGGGGTAAACACTTGATACATGCTGTCATCATTGGTAGTGATACTTTTCGGTGGTAAGATACATTGGTCATGCCAGCGGATAAACTCAATTTCGTTGTTTGCAAGTTGTTTGGTTAACAGTTCATCCCGCGCAACCTCATTACCTTCGTACTCATGATTTGCCATCACGCAGCTGATATTATTTGACTCACATAATGCGCTCAACGCAGCTATACAATCAGTGAAACTAGGGCAGATTTGCACGGTTAAAATGATGTTCAACTGGTGCAGTTTTTCTGCGAGGATAGGAAGTGTTCGCGCAATATGATCAAGCTGTGTAAGCGACATGTCATGTGCCTGCCACTGCTCAGGGGTAAGAAAAAAAACCGCGCTGAGCTGAGCATTGTCTTCGTTTGCACGCTCACAAATGGCAGCCAAAGCAGTATTGTCATGAACGCGTAGATCACGGCGAAACCACATGAGGTAATGCAACTGATGACTATCCTCGACTTTGTTGTGTGAATTATTTTTTATCGCTACCGCCGTTTTAGACATTCATCTATTCCCATATTAATCAATCGCAATCATAAACAAAACTATGAATAAAAGTATGCTAGGATAAGTTTTTGGATGCAATTGATTTGCTCCTTTATTAACAAATCATCATATTCAGTCTTTCGCAAGGTTACCTCATGCACGTTAAGTTTTGTGGATTTACTCAACTTGATGATATTAAAGCTGCTGTTAAACTCAATGCGGACGCCATTGGCTTTGTATTTTATCCGCCAAGTCCTCGTGCGGTTACAATCGAGCAGGCGCAAATATTGAGTGCTGCAGTACCGGCTTTTATCAGTGTGGTGGCTTTGGTCGTCAATATGCCTGAAGATGAGCTTATTGAACTGGCAAATCATGTCTCTTTTGATATTATCCAATTTCATGGCGATGAAACGCCCGAGCAGTGCCGTCAGCTGGCAAATCTCGTCAATAAACGTTGGATTAAAGCGTTGCGTGTCAATACTGAACAGGATGCGCTTGAGAGTGTGAATATGCAAATTGACAGTTTTGCCGCAGCAGGCGCAAGCAGCATTTTACTAGATGCCTACCATCAGCATAAGTATGGCGGTACAGGCGCACGCTTTGACTGGAGTCTGATACCGAATGACAGCTCACTACCGATTATCTTAGCCGGTGGACTTGATGCCGATAATGTCGCTGCCACTTATGACTTACCAATTTATGCCGTTGATGTCAGCGGTGGGATTGAGTCTGATAAAGGCAAAAAAGACGTTGGCAAAATGCATGCCTTTATGAAATCAGTCAAACGCGACCGATGGCAAAACGAGACGCTTAGCGAATCTTCGAATATAAGTAGTTAGCTTTACTGCTGTCAAATTGCCAAAGCAAACTATGTAAACAGTTTTCCCTATAGTTTTTCTAAAAAACAGATATCCTAAAAAATACCACTTATTACAGTAGGAATTACCATGAGTCATGTCGCTAACAAAGATGTATCTGCCACCGCACACGCTATTAATAGCTTTACTAATCCAGAAAGCGTGCAAGATTTTAACCAGTATCCTGATGCGCGAGGACATTTTGGCGTCCACGGCGGACGCTTTGTCTCTGAAACCTTGATGGCAGCGTTAGAAGAGCTAGAAACGTTATATAACACAGTCAAAAAAGACCCTGCATTTTGGGAAGAATATCACAATGATTTGGTCAACTATGTTGGACGCCCAACGCCTCTCTATCATGCCAAGCGTCTAAGTGATGAGATTGGCGGTGCGCAAATTTACTTTAAGCGTGAAGACTTAAACCATACTGGCGCTCATAAGGTCAATAACACTATTGGTCAAGCGCTCCTTGCCAAAATGAGTGGCAAAAAACGTATTATTGCAGAAACTGGAGCAGGGCAACATGGCGTTGCGACGGCGACGATTGCCGCGCGTTTGGGACTAGAGTGTATCGTTTATATGGGCGCGGACGATGTTGAGCGTCAAAAGATGAACGTCTACCGTATGCGCTTACTTGGTGCGACAGTTGTGCCAGTAACATCTGGCTCACGCACTCTCAAAGATGCGATGAATGAAGCCATGCGTGATTGGGTAACCAATGTGGATAGCACGTATTATATTATTGGTACAGTTGCAGGTCCGCATCCTTATCCGTTACTCGTACGCGACTTCCAAGCAATTATTGGTAAAGAAGCGCGTGTGCAACATCTGCAAATGACGGGTAAATTACCAGATGCGCTAGTCGCTTGTGTTGGCGGCGGCTCAAATGCCATTGGTCTATTCTTTGACTTCTTAAATGATAATGACGTTAAAATGTATGGCGTGGAAGCAACAGGTGATGGTATTGAGACGGGTCGTCATTCTGCACCATTAGCTGCTGGTCGTATTGGTGTATTACACGGTAACCGTACTTACTTGATGGCCGATGATGAAGGTCAAATCCAAGAAACCCATTCTATCTCAGCTGGTCTTGATTACCCTGGTGTTGGTCCTGAGCATAGCTTCTTAAAAGATATGAAGCGTGTTGAATATGTTGGTTGTACCGATAAGGAGTCGTTAGAAGGTTTCCATGAAGTCACGCGTAAAGAAGGCATCATTCCGGCGCTTGAATCTGCTCATGCGGTTGCTTATGCACTAAAGCTGGCTAAAACGATGACGCCTGATCAAACCATTATCGTCAATATGTCTGGTCGCGGTGATAAAGATTTGCATTCAGTGATGAAGGCAGAAGGGATTGAGCTTTAATAGCTACTTTTTAGTAACAACTGGATTATTCCTTGGAAGAAAAATTACTGATTTGACCCGTTATTATTAAATAAAGGGTCAAATGAGCCAGTTTATAATAATTAAGAGACCACTATGACCCGAATTGAAAGCACCTTTGAAACCCTAAAAGCACAAAATAAAAAAGCACTCATCCCTTATGTGATGGCAGGCGATCCCAATCCAAACAACTTTGTTGGCTTACTACATGACTTAGTGAAGCATGGCGCAGATATGATTGAAGTGGGCTTACCATTTTCTGATCCAATGGCAGATGGTCCTACAGTAGCATTGGCAGGCGAGCGTGCATTAGCAGCGGGTACAAGCACTCGTGATGCGCTAAAGATGGTTGCAGAATTTCGCCAGCAAGATACGCAGACGCCAATTATCCTGATGGGTTACCTCAATCCAGTAGAGATTATCGGTTATGATAACTTTGTTGCGCTATGCGAGCAGTCAGGCGTCGATGGTATTTTGATGGTTGATTTGCCGCCAGCAGAAGCGGGTAGCTTTACCCAGCATTTGACTGAGCACGCGATGAATGAGATTTTCTTATTATCACCAACTACGCTGGCTGAACGTCGTCAGCAAGTATTGACCCATTGCGGTGGTTATATCTACTACGTGTCTTTAAAAGGTGTGACGGGTTCAGCAACGCTAGATACTGACGATGTTGCAAGGCAAGTACAAGCCATTAAAGCAGAGACGGATTTGCCAGTATGTGTGGGCTTTGGTATTCGTGATGCAACTTCTGCCAAAGCAATTGGTGCTCATGCGGATGGTATTATCGTCGGTAGTGCATTGGTGCAGAACTTTGCTGATATCGATGCCAATGATATCGCTGCAGTCGCTAATGCTCAGCAAAAAATTATGGCAAAAATGGATGAGTTACGCGGCGCACTCGATAGTTTATAAGCACCCGCTCAAACAGTTGGGCAAGTTATCGTCACAATATTTATGAGGGTATTTATAACAATGTTTATAAAGACACAGGCAAATGGCTTTGCTAAAGTTAGTTTACGTGTGTAAACTAACATCACATATAAATGGTCACAGTTATGCATTAGCGTGCCTTATAATTGCTAAAGTCATGAGGATATGTGACGATTAAACTGATTCTTATAAATGGACTCTTACGGACAAGTGCACAAGTGAGCTTGCCAATAAGCCTTAGATAATGGCGAATAATATGACTGATACGATGACAAAACCTGATATAAATAACGATAGTACAAGCCTGCAGCAGAATGGCAATAAAGCTGGTCAATCATGGTTTGAGCGCCCGATTCCGGGTATCAAACAGCAACTAACGGCGCAATTGACCGCTGTAGAGACAGAGCCTTCTACAAAATGCAGCAGCTGCCATTCGATCATTACCAATACAGCGCTGATTTTTAACTGTTACGTGTGCCCGCATTGTGACCATCATTTACCGATGAGTGCTCGTGAGCGCTTGAACTGGCTGCTTGATAAGGTAGAAGGCGAGCTTGGGCAAGAGTTTACCGCCAAAGACCCGCTAAAATTTGTAGATAGTAAGCCTTATCCTGCGCGTATGGCAGAAGCACAAGAAAAAACGAAAGAGAGTGAAGCGCTGATTGTGCTATATGGCAAATTGCGCAATCTCGATATTGTAACTTGTGCGTTTGACTTTCGATTTATGGGTGGCTCTATGGGCTCGGTGGTTGGCGACCGTTTTGTTCAAGCTGCCGAAAAAGCCCTCGCAGACAGAGTACCTTTGGTCTGTTTCGCTGCTTCTGGTGGTGCGCGTATGCAAGAAGGCTTGCTATCATTGATGCAAATGGCAAGAACAGCAGCAGCAATCGAGCGTTTGAGAATTGCTGGCGTGCCATATATCGTGGTACTGACCAATCCTGTTTATGGCGGTGTGACCGCATCTCTTGCGATGCTTGGTGACATTCACTTAGCAGAACCAAAAGCCATGATTGGCTTTGCTGGTAAGCGTGTGATTGAACAGACAGTACGTGAGACACTAGAAGAGCCGTTTCAACGTGCAGAGTTTTTGCTAGAGCATGGTGTGGTTGATGAAGTGGTACATCGTCATCAAATGATTGATACCATTTATCGTCTGCTGGCAAAACTGTGTAGCGTACCCAATGTTGATGCTCAGTAGGTAGTAAAAATAAAAACAAGTGGGTTAGATTCAAGCAGCTGTTTTATAATTTCACTGCATAATGATCGAGCGGCGTGCTAATATCTGCCAAATATGTAAAACTAATGAATAGCATTTATCGTGTATAACGGTAAATGCTATTTTTGCTTTGTAGCAAGCTAGTCATACTGTTTTTATTTTTTTATATAAGTTTTATCTTTTATCTCAAATTTTGATATAGGTTCTGTCCATGTCTGATTCTTTAGCGTCTCATAGCCCCAGTAGTAGCCTTGACACCCAAGCCACTTTAACCGAATGGCTGAATTATATGCAGCAGATTCATGTCTCGGCGATAGATATGGGGCTGTCACGAGTACTGCCAGTTGCTGAGGCATTGGGAGTCGTACAATCAGCCAAAGATGACGCCTATGTATTTACGGTTGCAGGTACTAATGGCAAAGGCTCGACGACTGCGGTCATCGCGCAGATGTGCCAAGCCGCAGGATATAAAACTGCCTTATATCAATCGCCGCACTTGAATGTCTTTAACGAGCGGGTACGGATCGATGGCGAGATGGTCAGCGATGAAACCCTGATTGCTGCCTTTAGTAAGGTAGAAGCGGCACGGTTGCAATGTGATTTAACATTGTCATTTTTTGAGATGACAACACTGGCAGCATTGTTGATATTCGCGGAAGCGGATTGCGATGTTTGGGTGTTAGAAGTCGGACTGGGCGGTCGCTTAGATGTGGTCAATATCATCGACCCTGATATGGCAGTGATTACCAACATTGCCATCGATCATGTTGATTGGTTGGGTGATAATGTGGAAGCCATCGGAGCGGAAAAAGCAGGTATTTTACGTGATGGGATTAGCGTCATTTACGGTGCTACAGAGATGCCAAATAGCGTACAGCAAGCGATAGATAAGCATCAGGCGACTTGTTATCAAGTCAGTAAAGACTTTAGCTATTGTAAAAATGATTCGACTACGTGGCAATATAGCAATGCAGCTGTCACTCTACAATTGCCTCGACCCGCACTGTCATTGACCAATACTGCCAATGCTCTGTCAGCAGTACTTGCAAGTCCCTTAGACGTCGATACCAATGCTATAGGGCAAGCGCTAAAAACAGTTAAGCTTGCCGGTCGCTTCGATTATCGTGAAGTCCATGAGCGTCATTGGCTATTTGATGTGGCGCATAACGATCAAGGCGTTGAGTTTTTATTGGCACAATTATTACCGCTTTGGCAGCAGCATTTAACACAGCAAAGTACACCTGAACAAGTTAATCAAACTTCAGGTGAACCTGCTACCATTAAAATGTTGTTTTCTATGCTAGGTGATAAAGATATTAATAAAGTGGTGCAGCGTTTGACGACAGCAGGCTTGCCAATCAGTGATTGGTTCATCGCTGAGATTGATTATCCACGTGCTGCCACTACGGAGCATTTGCAAGGTATCTTAGCGAGCTATGTCGATGATGCTCAGATACATGAGTTTGCGCGTTTGCAAGAAGCCACTCATGCGATTATAAATGCCAGTCAGCCACAAGATTTAATCGTAGTCTGCGGCTCTTTTCATACGATTGGAGAGGCATTGTCTACGCTTGAAACGCGATAATTTACGTTAAAACATTGACTGTTTGATGTTAGTCTTAGTAATAGCGTGGTGGCAGACAGCATGAAAAATATGCTTTATAATCAAAGTGATTAAAACCTAGCGCATTAGTATTAACACGGATGGAAGCAACTGGCGCTAATAGCTTGCTGATTTAATCTATCTATAATATAGTTTAAAACAATAACCGCGCCGCCCAATCAACCTTATTACCAACTAAGAGACGTAAACGGATGAATTTTTCGAGACAAGCCTTATTGGGCATTGGGATGATTATCGGTGGTAGCGTGATGCTATACGCCATGGTACAACAAATTGGTGATACCAATAAATCACAGCCAGCATCGGCAATGATCGATCAACCGAGTGCTGAGCCTACGTCTGTACAACCACTGACAACAGATATCGAAACAGAAAAACGTATCTTGGCACAAAAACAAAAAGAGCGTGCCGCTCGCGTTGCAGAACAAGAAAAGCGTGCTCAGCAGTTCTTAACTGAACAAGAAGCGGCAGAGGCGCAAGCATTGGCAAAAGCACGCGCTGAAAGTCAGCAATATCTGGCGAGCACCACACCAAGTATCGAAGATAACGCTGATACTAACAGCAATAATGAAAAGGCGACGAAGAACACACTTGCAACACCTATATCAGCGCCTTCTAGTGCAGAGACGTCCACTAATTCCGCTGATGGTGCTGAAGCAAAGAAGAAAGCACTAGCGGAGCAGCAGGCAGCTGAAAGACAAGCAACTATTAGAGAGCAAGCTGCTGCTAAGAAATTAGCAGATAGCAAAAAAGAAGCAGACGTTAAAAAGCAAGCTGAAGCGCAAGTAGCTGCGGAAAAAAAGCGCGAGGCGGATGAAGCCGCAAAAAAGACCCCATCTAAGTCGCCCTCTGACTATCAAGTCAAAAGAGGAGATGGGCTGATTAAATTGGCACGCCAGTACGATATGCCGGTAGAAGTCTTAGCTCAAGCCAATAATCTCTCACCATCAACATCGCTAAATCTTGGTCAAACCATTACGATCCCATCGCGTAAGCAGGTAGAGCGTTTAGAGCGAGAAGCAACAGCGGCTGAACAGGCACGTGAAGAAAAGCGTCAAAGAGAAGAAGCTTTAGCTAAAAAGTCAGCAGACGCTAAACGTGATGCTCAGCAAAAACTCAGTGAAGCCCGCAAAGAAGTCAAAGAAACCGATGCTAAAGGTAGCTTTGGGGTACAAGTAGCGTTAGCAAACGACCAATCCAAAGCGGATGAGATGGCAAAAAAATTCCAATCTGCAGGTTATCAAGTTAAGACCAGCCCGACGAGTCGCGGTGTGCGGGTTATTGTCGGTCCTGAGCGCGGTAAAGTAGCCGCTTTAGCCTTGAAGGATAAGATTAATAGTGACCCTAAAGTGAATACCACCAGCGCTTGGGTATTATATTGGCGCTAGATATTGTTAAACTGCTAAACGCATGATAATGAATGTGGACCTACAATCTTAGTGAGAGTGCTTTCATTTATCATCATTTGATGCTTTTATAATTAAAACACGACATCTATTGTCGTGTTTTTTGTTTTAGTGTTTGTCCATTTGCTCATACTTAGTTACCATGAGCACCATTTTTGTTTCTCTCTGTATAACCTGTTAGCCCATAAGGGTCGACCTGCTGCAGTTAAAGGTAGTTTGTTATGTTAGCTGGGCTAGCATATAGGCAAGCTATCTAACTGCTTAGATATTGCATAAGGTAAAACCATGTCATTTGGCGCTATATTTTTAATATTGGCAGTTGGCTTTTTGGGGCTGATTACCTTACCAAAATTATTTTCTAATAAACAAGCTGTTGAACCAGATCCGCCGCCTGTACGCGGTGATGAGTTGGCTATTTGGCCGTTTGCGCCGATGCCTATCATGACCCCTACTGAAGTGATATTTTTTAATAAGTTAAAAAATGCATTACCGGAATATCATATTTTTGTGCAAGTACAGCTGTCACGGATTATCGAAGCGAACAGTAATGAGACGTCTGAGCGCAGTTTTTGGTTCAATCGTATCTGCCGCCAAAGTGTTGATTATGTGATTGTTGATATTGATGCGCAGACTACCTTGGTTGCCATCGAGCTTGATGATTGGACACATAGCAGTAAAGCAAGGCAAAAAGCCGATGACAAAAAAGACAAGGCGCTTGCCAGTGCGGGTATTGCTATCGTGCGTTTTCATGCGGAGCGCATGCCGAGTGCCGACATGCTGAGATATGAGCTGATGCAAGTGATTGAGAGTTATTAAAAGCTATTAAGATGATGATAAAAGCTTAAAGTTTATTTTCTACTTGTTCGGTCTGCTTAGGATAAATGACAATCGGTCTATCGCCTGCAAAATATAAACCTGTTTTTAATATATCGTTTTTAGAATTGTTCAGTGGCGACTGACGACCGTCATAAAAGTCGCGTTTGCTAAACCATTCAATATAATAAGCAGCGCGCAATGTAGCAATATCAATCGTCGAAAGATTTGCGCTATCAGTCTTATCACACCACTCATGTATAGGAAAGCTTGGTGTCAGCCAAGACGGATAAGTAAAATTACAGGTATTTATCGGCAAAAAGAATCGCCCTTTTATCACGCCATAGCGCTTATCAATTTTAATTTGACCATGTTTTTCCGTATCTACCCATACGGTGCGAAACTGCTTGGTTTGCATGTGGGTCATTTTGCGTTGTAAATTGTCCTCTGAGTTGATGCCAACCCAGTTCTCAGGGGCAAAAGGCGCTGATCCCATAAAGAACTTAATAGCCAGTTCCCAATGCTCGACCAGATTTTCTGCATGATTATATAAGATTAAATCCAGCTCACCAGTCGTCTGCTTGCCATTATAGAGCTGCACATTATTAGCCAGTGTCTCATACGGATGTAGTTTGCGCGCATAGCCATCCTCTAACCAAAATGACAGTAACCCTTCAAAGTGAAAACCCAAACGATTGGGACTTGGACGCGCCAGTAAATAGCGGGTCAGCACCTGATAGTCATTGGTGCTATCTAGCTCTGTTAACCGCTGCTGATACACCGCAAACTGCGATTGCCAAAAGTGTGCGCTATGTACCGACACGGTATGTGTATTCTGATGCGGCGCAAAGTCCAGCCATTCCGTTAAGATGTTAGGGCAGGCAAGCACATACGCTAAATCACGCACATAAGGTCGCTGGTATACGTCCCAAGGTGCGTCATCTATAAGGTAAGTCGAGAAGGGCTGAGCGATAGGCTCGGGCATAGGATAAACCATCGTAACGTTGTAGTATTTACCCTAACGGCTCGCTCTATAAAAGTCTATAGGATACGAGTATCGGCTAGGGTAATGCTTAGTCTTTTGGACTTAAAACATGATATTAATGTGATGGATATGAATACTAATATCAGGCGGCGATAGCAAGTAAGGTAATAGAGTGCTGACTACCGTTTTTAGTAGAAAGAATTGCCATTTAGGTTGATATTGAGATGGCTTTTGTTTTGGATTTGTTGGAATGTGAATTTTCTGTTTCATGTGTCTAGCTCCATATTTGCCGTAACTTGATTGATACGGCTTATAGTTGCTAGTTTATGGTGTGGGGGTTTGCGTAGGTTCTATAGTAGATAGCAAGTTATCTATAGTAGATTAATTTAGTGGCTTTATATCGTTAATACGTGACAGCCATTTGCCTACGGCTTGATATTCGAGCGTTAAACCATCGTTTTGTAATATAGTGGTAATGCTAGCATTCAAAGATGGGTTGTTTTGGCTATATGGTTCGGCATTATCCAGATTAGTAAGTTTAGCCATTGCATACATTACCCTATCTAAAGCTCTATATGCTTGATGCGGTACTTTTTCTAAATCATCGGCTGGATTGACTGCGAGTGCAGCTTGTTCACTTTTACTTTCAAGGTCTGATATTTCTTTTCTCTGTTGGACATAAATTTCCTTAGCCTTTTCCAAACGTGCTTCTAAAGCCTGATTTTTAGCTAGTAGAGATGAGTAATCATCATGAGTAATCGGTTTTAATTTATGAATATCAATATCGGAGAATAAAGTTTTAGGCATGTCGTCAGCATGATATTCGGCAATAAATTCTTTTAAGTCAGTTACTTTTATAGTTCGTCGTTCAGGATTAATATGACCTATACCACTACTCACAGAGTCAGCTTCTTTTTTATCCTTGATATCATATTTATAGTAACCTTTACCGCCATCTCTGCCCATTTTTAACTTACCATCCTCAAAGGCCTGATGAAGTATTTCACATCTAGGTTCAACACATTGAACATATGGGTGCTTAACAATACTTCGGGATAATGCGTTTCCATCTCCTTTTGGAGTACATTGAGTCAATTCAGTAGCTAATTCACTTCTAGGAATACCACACCATAAAATTGCCGCTTCAGGCACAGTCAAATAATCAAAATTATTTTTAATATTGTCGCAATTATTAAACTGTGAGTAATACTCTTTACCCTTAAGACTATATTGCATAATTCAAATCCTTACATCTTTCCAAAATAAGCATAAATCGCTATTATTCGAAGCGTTAACCTTACAGAACTGCTTATACTTTAATAAAAATCTGAGTTTATCTCATCTCTTACCTAAGATGTAGACACAAACCTTATAAATCTAACCCAAAAAAAAGCCAACCATTGAAAACAATGATTGGCTTTTCTCTTTACTACTATGTTTGGTCGGAACGGCAGGAGGTAAAGTATTAGCTGAAAGCATTGGTATTAAAGGTTTTAGGTTTTATTAAAATAAAATATACCGCAAAATATACCGCATTATGCAAAAGTCACTTAGCTTTTAGCCCTCATTTAGCTGTAAAAAGTAAAGATAACAGACGATAGGTTATGGTTATTAAAGTCATCATTATTATCAACATGCCAGCAACTTAGGCGTACTTTTTTATACTTGCACTTTGTTTGCATGGGGTTAAATTGCTAATGACTGCACGCGCTTAGATAATGGCGCTTAAAGTTAAGCGTTTATCGTGCGTTTGCTCGCACCAATTCGCACTTACTCGCAAAACTAGATAACCCCAAACTTGGGGTTATTTTGAGCCAGCCTCTTAAATATACTACTGCAATTTGCTGATACTAAAATCAACTTGCAACTTTCTTTCATGGGGTTGTCTTGCTAGTGGGTGGGTGCGTGTTAGAGGCGGTTTATTCATTAAGATTTTTATAAGTCATGACAGCGCCAAAAGAGCCTCATAAATGTGTTGTTCAGCATTGCTTAGATGCTCTCTTACCTTGCGTACATGGCTGCGCTTAGTTGTGCCTTCCCCGTGTTCATATTCACTCACCACCGATTTACTTAGCTTTGTATAAGACATGCTGTATAGATAATAGTGCCTTATAATCTTAGCCCACATCATAAGTTCCTTATCACCTGATTGCCTCATGCCACCTAATTCACGGTCTATCAGTGTGTAATAAGCTTCGTCGTTCATATCCCACAGCACTGGACGACTTCTTTCGCGACTTTGCTGCACATTATTATTTAAGACTTTTGCCATAGGTGACTGATACCCCAAATGACCGCCAACCTTTTCACGATTGCAAAAGTCACCCCAGCCAGTCAACCAGCTTTGCACCTCTAATAAATCAATCGCTTCAATCTTTCCAGTATTATTGCTCATGTGCCACCCTCAAAATAATGCATAATGTTTTTTGATAATATACCTTATTACTTGCTAGCCATAAAAAAGGGCAGACGATAAACGCCCACCTCTTATAGTAATAATTAAAAACAAGACTTTCGCGTCTTATGCCAGCTCATTAATACCCTTTGCGCGTGCAACATCGTTTAATGCTTGGATAAGGTCACTAGGTGCGCCATCAGTCAATACTTCATTCAAGTAAGCACTAATAAGGGTTTCATCTGTTAGGTACTCTGCCACATCAAAACCGCTGGTTTTAATATTGGTCATTGGGGGTACTCCTTTGCTTCATTCTTGTGCCGGCATAGGGTGGGGCATTACATCAATATAACTTCACTGTTTGGCATCTTAGCAGTAATGACCACTTCGCCACCTAACGACTGTACATAGTTCTGTAGGGTTGATAGTTGAATGTCCTTGCCGCTTTCTACCTTTGATATGCTGGCTTGCGATACGCCCATCATGGCGGCAAGCTCCGATTGTTTAAGGTTTCCCATCTTTCTAAGTTTAGCCAGCTCAATAGATTGGCTTAAGCGTTTGGCTTTATCAGTGATACGGCTTTGTCTATCGGCTGGCAGTTTTGCCATGTAGTCATCTAAGTTCGTAAATTTTGTCATTTGTTATTCTCCTTGTTATCTAGCGTTTCAAGGTACGCCTGATAGATACTTTCGGCTATCGGCATCATGCGCTTATAAAAACGCTTGTCACCTGTCTTGTCACCACCACATAGCATGACTGCTTGCCTATAAGGGTCGAACACATAAAACGCCCTGTATGGCTTGCCAGCATGTTGAACCCGTAGTTCTTTTAGGTTGGTTAGCTTACTGTCTTTTAGCGTATCAGCGTGTGGTCTGCCTAATTGATGCCCGTATTGACGCAGTATCATTAAAGCGGCTAATACATCGTCCTGCTCGGCTTGGGTTAGTGACTCTAGCCAGTCCTCAAATTGAGGGGCAAATATAATCTCATACATATAGTAAGCCTTATTTCTTATTTATTATATAACAATACGGTTATATCTTGTGAGGTTTCTAATAGCTGGGCTTTACTCGTACCGGTCAATATAGTTTTATACCTAAGAAAAGCTGCTTAAAATGCTTAAACTGGCTATAACGTATGATGGGTAAGAGATTAGCTTAAGGTAGGCGTTTGCTTAACGTTGCTTAAACTGCTTAAGTTCGTCTTAAATTGGCTTGTTTTAGGCTGAGTTTAAGCAGTTTAAGCAAGCTTAAGATTTGGCAATCTTAATAGAAAACCCCTAACCATAAGGGCTAGGGGTAGTTTAAGCAGTTTAAGCAAGATTTCTTAAGCGTTAATACTAATTGTATAGTTTGGGGTTAATAAGTATCACCTTACTACGCCCCTCCATTTCCTGCCTGATATGTTTAGCAGACTCTAATTTATCTAACTCACTTTGTAATAACTTAGTATTTTTACGCATGGGGTTAGGTGCATTATTAGCAATATAAGTCCTGCTTAACTTATGCGGATTTTTACCTTTCGCTTTATCTACTAGCCAGCTACTTAGTTTCTCACTGTCGTTCTGTTCCCCATTATGCGTTGCATCAAGATAGCGTAAACGTTCGGCTGTGGAATACTCAACCAACATAAAAGCGCGTGCTATATCATCACTGTTGATGGTATTACGTCCCTCAAAGAACGCCATTAATGATGCTATACGGCTGGCATTCTCTGCCATACGTGAGGCATACGCTTTTAGGTACTCCAATGTCTGCCCTTGTGCTTGGCGGTTCTCTATCGCTTGCATGTGAGTGCAAAATACTTGTTGTGCACCATCTGCCCATTGTATTTTTAGGCGCTGGGGTGTGCCGGTACTATCGTTTGGCTCATTGGCTGGCAATGGGTCAAGTAAGCTTTGACAGCGTGACCAGTATTCTATTAAGTGTGGGTTGTCATAAGGGCTATCGTTTCTACGCTGGGGATTGTCCCACACACGTTGACCACGTAAGTCAGGAGGGCAAGCAATCAATGCCCTTGCTAAAAACCCTTGCCCATTCATCAAGGGGTCAGTTAATGCCTGTTCTAATACTACCCGTTGCCCTTGTAGCAGTAGCGTCATGCGTACACCATGCGCGTCTGTTTGAGGCGTGGCATAGGCAGACTTTTGCGAGCGTAACCGTGATACTTCGCCATCACTCCATAACTTAGTAAGTGCTGATAGGGCACTGCCAGCGGTATCACCTGTCATGGTATGACCATTAAAGAATTGCCCTGCCTCGTCTGTCGTCCATGATGCGTTATTCATTTCCCCACTGATAAACCTATCCAATATTGGTTCTATGGTCGCATCATCGAATAAGTTCTTAGGGTTGTACGGTCTAGGATTTTCATCTAAGAACGTAGATAGCTCTTTACCCTTTAAACTAACCTTGTCACTTTCCCAAGTTGATACGTCATTTAGATAGTTGGTGTATTGTTGGCGCTCATACTCTTTAATCTTGAAATGAGTTAAGCCCATCGCTTGCGTTTTACCGCTACCACTTTCCCCCTCTGTGATTATTATGAGGCTTACCGGCATGTGCCCATGTCCCATAGGTGCATCAATGAAACGCTGCCCCATGTGCGCCAGTGCCCCTAAAACGCATTGACCTGCCATAGCAGTAGGTACTTGTGCATAATATGCCACGGCTTCAATGACTTGTCGCAATAAGCCTGTGAACGCATTTATAGGGTAGGGTGTCGGTGCGCTTGGGTCATTAGCCAGTGGTTCAGGGTCGCCCCAAGCATCAGCTTGTAGATTGGCTATAGTAGTTTCACTGTCTGCCAAAATAACAGCATAGCTTAAGCCCCCATATTCCAAGTGTTCTAATACCGTCCTGTCACTGGTAACTACTACCTTTACGTTATGACCTGCCAGCGGCTTGCTTACCTCGTCCGCTTTGTCTAATGTCGTAAAGATAGTGACCGGTCTGTCTTGTGAGAAATGCTTAACCGTTTCATTGAATAGCCATTCAGTAGGGCTAATAGCTATCGTCACATGCTCGTTGATTAAGCATTTGGCTAGGGCTATGCCATCGTCAAAATTATCTACTGCGATAAGCTCGCTATCATTGCTCAATTTACCGATAAGATAGGCGGACGGCTGGCTAGTATCGGTTATGATGGGGTCGTGACTGTCATCAGCGTACAAGCATCGTAAGCTTGTCGGCTCATAGTCTTTGTTATGCAAAACCATTCCTATAGTGCCTACTGTGTCCAGCTTATCCCCTGATACCTTTACCTTGTCATCAATAACAAGCAAGCTTTTAGGGTTCAATAACGGGTAGTTTTGGGCTAAAATAGTAAAGCCTGATAGCGCCTCGGTAGTTGCTATTGGATAGTCACCTAAGATGCCAGATAAGCCCACCTTGCCGTGGGCTTTTTCTTGGCTATCGGTTTGTGGTGTAGTGGTCATCTAGTCCCCCTTGCTTGCGACTGGTTCGGCTTGCGCTCGGCTCTATACTTCTTGTAGTAGCTCTTACGCTTGGCATATTTACGGCTTTGCTTTGGCTGTGGGTAGGTTTTCATTCTGCACCTACCTTGCTGTAACCAGTCATTGCTAGGGGTTCGTTAATGATGTCTAGTTGAGCGTAGAGTATTTCTGCCCATGTGCTAGTAGCGTCATGCGATAAACGCGCCATAGACTTAACGGCTTCCCCCTCTATCTTGCCATAGTAAATAAGCCCTAGCAGATAACCAACATCATGTAAGGCATTGGCTGCACCACAGATATCACCAGCAATATGGTTCAAGTCATGTGATGACATAGTTACGACTATATTGTCGTCTGCTTCGGTGGTGTCTATTACTTTGCGTTGGCTGTCTTGAGTGGCAAACCTGCCGTTATATAGCGTTGCAATCGCTTGGCGGTTGGCTGGCGTGTCTTGGAATAGTGACGGCTGATAATCGCCTGTTTCTGTATCGTGTGCTGGAACAAAATAGCCTTTATCATCGTAGTAGATGTTGCTGCCATCGTGAGTAAGTGCCAATAGGTCACGCTTGCCGTATGGGTCGGCTGTCAATACAAACGAGGTAAAGCTTAATGATGGGCATAGAACACTGTCACCAGCTTTGAATGTGGCTAGTGTAGGGATGTTTTGAGTGTTTGAGTTGGTACGGATTGATTTAGGCATGATAGCCTCCTAACGTTTTTTGAGTGAATGCCACGCTATACGGTAAAAGTATAGGGTGACGGGTCTTACTCTCGGTAACGTTAGTAACCGCCCTGCATATTCGCCTTACGGCTATTTTATTTTGCAGCGTCAACCCGTCATAGTCGGTTAGCAAGTGACTTGCTATAGATATGAGGGAATGCCCCCTTGATGCGCTTAAATGCGCTCTTAGGGTAGTGCTTGATGGCATAGTAACAGCTTGAGAGGCTGGGCTATTATCAGGCACAAAAAAAGCCAATAAATAACGGCTGGCTTGTCCGCTAACGTTTTTTGAGAGGTCTATATAGTAACCGCTGCTATCATCACATGCAATCTGTTTTACACTGGTTTGGGTGCAAGCCAGTAGTGAGAGTAGCAAGCCAATGCCAGCTACCCATGCCATAAAGATAGTAAACCTTAGCAGTAAGCCGCGCTTGCCAGCCTGTGCCCTGTATTGGGGCTTTGGATTGGCTCTAGTATTATCACTCATGGTCTGTTGCCTCCTGCTTTGCCGTAGTCAACATACAATCCAATTCCTGAGTAATGCTCTCCAGCGACTTTGACGCAGAGAACAAGGCAAGCATGACCGCATTGATAACGCCACCTGATACCGCGCACTCCACTTGCACGGCTTGCAATGCCATTGCTAGATGACTGGTATCAATATCGAGTAGCACTATCTGCTCATTGATACTTTCTAACTGGTCGGCTGATACTGATATTTGATTACTCATTGATTGATACCTCATCTTGTGTGATTAGATTACCCATGATGTCCGCGCTCATTTTGCTGGCGTGTTCGCTGTGTGCCAGTAGCGCAGAACGTACCGCCACAATCACGCCCTTGCTTGCTGGGTCGCTGGTTTCTATCAGGTTCAAGGCATAAGCAAGGCTTTCACAATCGTTCGATACGTCTTGTATGTAGTCGTCCACATGGCATAGCGTATAAGTGTCCACTGCCACTAGGCGCGGTTCTAATACTTCCAATGGTTCGGTTATGCTCATGGGGTCACCTCGATATTAGATAACTCACTGTCAAGTAAGGTATGTTCATCGAGCCAATAGACTGCAAACCACTTATTGTTATGCTTGACCATTTCACTTTGAATGACTAAGCCCTGACTTCTCAAATCGTGTATGCGCTGTGCTAGGCAAGTAATTTGATAGAAGCGGTAAGCGTCCCATGTGGTGATCGTTGCGCCTGTCATTAGATGCGCTCTAACAATCTCTATTTGGGTCTTGGGTGCTTGCTCATTGGTAACGGGTGCGGTGGCTGTAGTAGTCATGGTTACACCCCCTCGCTAGTGGTTGAGGTGTGACTTTCCAGCCACTCGATAACATCAGCATTGCGCCATGCTGTCATAGTAGGGGATAGTTTTATTGGTGCTGGGAAGCGTCCATCGCGTGACCATGCCCATAAGGTACTGCTACCAAACGGTAAGAATGGTATTAGCTGGCTGGCACGGCTCATGCCTTGCGGTGGTAAATATTTGACGTGTAGGCTTTCGGCTATTTGTTCAATGCTGTTTGATGTGTCATCAGTGAAAGCGATAACGGGATTATCTGTGGTGGTGTGCTGTGTCATGTCAATGACTCCGTACTACGTGCCACTACACTATGTAATGGCTTGTCTTGTACGGTTCATCTTATGGGGTATAGAATTAATTGCAGAATTGGAGCAGCTAAAGTGACATTTTAGCTAGTAAAATGGTGTTCTAGTCTTTGAAGTGCTTCTTCCGATGGGTGCTTAAGATATTAGATAATGAGCGTTCTGCATAACCAAGACCGTCAGACTTCCCTTCAAAATGAGCTATTATTTCTCTAGCAGCTTTATCATTTGAGCAAATAAACTTACCCCTTTCATTCTTATCACTAAGATATTTATCGTGATAATTCAATGCTTTTTGCTGCGGTTCGCTATAATTAATACCTTTTTGTGAACCTCCTTTTGCTCCAATCTTTCTATAATTACGTGATAAAATTTCGCTTTCTTCTACATACTCAGATGGGCTTAAACTCTCACCAACTATCGAACCTCCATACATTAATACCGCAGCTTCATGATGCCAACAAGAAACGTCATAGAGCCCATGCTCAAAAGCTAAGTATGCTAATCCTTTATATAACATTAACCTCAATACTTCTCTTAAGTTGCAACTTAAAAGCCTTTCTTTCTCCTCTACCGTATATTCTTCTAATATATGATTTACTAAAGAGTCATCTTTTATGTAAGGTTCAAATTTGAGAGCTAGATTTTTGAAAGCCGGCATAATAAATTTATTAAGATAGCACTCACAGTCATAATCACATTCACATTGAGGGTTATCCTCAAGATTATTGTGCTGTCTATACTCTAGTTCATTTCGTTGTAAGAACATAACTACAACATCTCGCACCCTGCCTAAGAAAGAAAGGTTGTTTTCGGACTGAACCTTATTGCAATCTTCATTAGATAGGATGGTTTTTGCAATCTGACTATCAGTAGGTCTTGATAGACTGAGTTCAAAAGATTTATACATCAACTTATGAGCTCGCTCATCTTCTGTAACATGATACATGTTCACACCTTTACACACCCTTAAAACAAAATAGGTGCAAGGCAGTGCCAGCCTAAAGGTGTGTGAACGGCTGGCTTTCGGGTAATTAATCCTAGCCTTGCATAGTCGTTATCACATGGGGTTATCCATGCTTCTGTGCTTGTTGTTTGAAGTTACCGTGTATGACGTTATCAATCTTGCCAGCGTAGGCATCATCAATGAAGTTTGCCCACTGGTGCATCATCTTGGTTCTATAGGGTAGATGCTGCGCCCCGTTGTATGCCTTGCTTACTTTGTTCTCTTTCTCGTGTGCCAGTTGTAGCTCTATCGCTTCGTGCATAGCGCCTTGCTCATGTAAGGTAGTGCTGGCAAGTCCACGGAAGCCGTGACCAGTCATACGCCCTTTATAGCCCATGCGCCATAGGGCAGTGATAAAGGCGTTTTCACTGTATGGCTTACGGGTTGTGGTATTAAAGAACACATGCTTGTCCGAAAGTCCTAGCTGTTTAATTTGCTCTAAGATTGCTATCACTTGAGGCGCAAGCGGTACTAGGTGGGGTCTATCCATTTTCATCTTGTCGGCTGGTATGCGCCATACTTCGGCTTTATAGTCTATCTCTGCCCATTCCATGAAGCGTAGCTCTTGCGTTCTCACGAACGTATAGCACATAAACCAAAAGCCTAGCTTCACCAGTAAGTCACCACCATAGGCATCAATGTCTTGAAGTAGTTTAGGTAGCTGCTGGCTAGTGATACGGCTATGGTGCTTCACCTTATGCGGTTTTAATGCTTCGGTTAGGTCGTTGGCTGGGTTATGAGTTACTAGCCCCTCACGTATGGCTTGCTTGAATATCTGTCCTGTTTGACGCATTGCACGCCTTGCCATATCGGGTGCGCCCCTCGCTTCGATAGCTTTACCAATGGCTAAAACATCAGGCGCGGTTATGTCCTCTATGTTCATGTGACCAATGACGGGCTTAATATCGCGCTGGTACTGTGAGTAGTCACGGCTATAGGTCTTAGGGGCAATGTGGGCTTTGCGTTCGTCATGCCAGCGTTCGGCTATGGCATCAAATGCTTTTGTACCGTCAGTATCGGCTTGCAAGCGTTTCTTATCGTGCTTAGGGTTGATGCCTTGCGCTATCAAGTCTTTTATCTGTTGGTTGCGCTGGCGTGCATCGGCAAGGCTCATTGCTGGATATTTACCAATGGTTAGGCTTTGGCGTTTATCAGCATACTTATAGTCACATACCCATACCTTACTACCCGTACTACGGACCCATAGGCGTAGGTTATTACCATCACTATATTTGTCAGGTCGGCTAGGTGTGCAAGTATCGGACGGCTTAAGGCGTTTGATTTGGCTATCAGTTAATGACATGACGGTATATTTCCATGACGGTATAAAATATACCGTAAAATATACCGCACTTTGACATGGATTACCATGCTTTATGATGGCTTGTTATGTAGGGCGTATTGTTTGAAACGCCCATAGAAAAAGGGCAGACGGTTAATGACGGTCTGCCCTAATATTGTGTTTGGTCGGAACGGCAGGATTTGAACCTGCGACCACTACACCCCCAGTGTAGTGCGCTACCAGACTGCGCTACGCCCCGAATGACTGACTATTTTACGCAAAATTATGCATATTGCAAGAGCTATTTATTTTAGCCAAAATCTACAATTGTATTTTACATATCATAGCCAGTATAACCAATGAGCAGTTAACCTTAACCCAGTAACTCTTTTAGAATTTGGTTGACTTGCTGTGGATTGGCACTACCGCGACTGGCTTTCATTACTTGACCAACTAAACCATTGAAGGCTTTTTCTTTACCGCCGCGATACTCTTCAACCATCGCTGCATTCTTAGCGATGACCTCTTCAACGATGGCTTTGATAGCGCCCGTATCGGTTTCTTGCTTGAGACCTTTTTCCTCGATGATTTTATCTGCTGCATCATCAGCATCGCCGCCTTCGCGCTCATATAAGGCGCTAAAGACCTTCTTAGCTAGTTTGCCAGATAGAGTATCGTCTTTAATACGCGATAGCATACCAGCCAATTGCTTGGCGCTGATAGGGGAGTCAGTAATTTCCTTATCATCTTTGTTCAACGCACCGAGTAGGTCACCCATTACCCAGTTAGCTGCCATTTTGGCATCTGCTTGCCCAACTTCTGCAACCACATTTTCAAAGTAATCAGCAATTTGACGGCTACCAGTCAAGATACGAGCGTCATATTCTGAAAGACCAAGCGCTTCTTCAAAGCGAGCACGGCGGGCAACCGGTAGCTCAGGCATCGCTGCACGAATGCTATCAACCGTATGCTGCTCAATACGCACAGGTAGCAAGTCAGGATCAGGGAAGTAGCGATAATCATTGGCGTCTTCTTTAGTACGCATAACACGAGTTTCGTCGCGCTCTGGGTCATAAAGCATCGTTGCTTGCACAACTTTACCGCCGTCTTCTAAGATATCGATTTGACGCTCGATTTCGCGATTGATGGCACGCTCGATAAAGCGGAATGAGTTTAGGTTCTTAAGCTCAGTACGTGTACCAAGCTCGCTTCCAGGCTTACGGATAGAGACGTTACAGTCGCAGCGGAATGAGCCTTCTGCCATGATAGCGTCTGAGATACCCAGCCAAGTCACCAGCTGATGAATGGCTTTGATATAGGCCAGTGCTTCGTGAGCTGAGCGCATATCAGGTTCAGAGACGATTTCAATCAAAGGCGTACCAGCACGGTTCAAATCCACACCAGTCATACCATCGACGGCATCGTGTACTGATTTACCAGCATCTTCTTCTAGATGCGCGCGGGTGATACCCATGCGCTTAGGATATTCGTTCTTTTCACCTTCATTGACCACGACATCTATATAGCCTTCACCAACGATAGGATTGACCATCTGGGTGATTTGATAGCCTTTCGGCAAGTCAGGGTAAAAGTAGTTTTTACGGTCAAAAGTATTAAATAGACCCAGCTCAGCGTTGACGCCGATACCGAATTTCAGCGCACGATCAACCACACCAGCATTTAGCACTGGCAAAACACCCGGTAAGCCTAAATCTACAATACTGGCTTGGCTGTTTGGCTCGTGACCAAAGTCAGTCGGCGCGCTCGAGAATATCTTACTTTCTGTGTTCAGCTGGCAGTGAATCTCGATACCGATGACCACTTCATAACCATCGACGAATAGCTCTTTACGAACATCGTGTTTGCGAACGGCGTTGTTATCAGTAGTAGTTGCTGTATTCATTATACCGTCTCCTTCGCGATGGTAGAGTGTTGCAGATGATGATCTGTATGCTGCTGGAATAAATGAGCAGTAGAGAGCAATTTGCTCTCTTGCCAATATTGTCCAATCAATTGCAAACCAATAGGCAAGCCTGCTGAGGTTAAACCAACTGGCTGACTAAGCGCAGGTAAACCCGCTAAGTTGACACCAATGGTATAAACATCACCTAGATACATCGTTGCAGGATCGAGGTCTTCACCAAGTTTATAAGCCGCTGTTGGCGCCGTTGGACTGGCGATCACATCACAGTTGGCAAAAGCATCTTCGAAGTCTTTGATAATTATGCGGCGCACTTTTTGTGCCTTAGTATAATAGGCATCAAAGTAACCAGCAGATAGCGCATAAGTCCCTGACAAAATACGGCGCTGTACTTCAGGACCAAAGCCTTCAGAACGCGAGCGCGTATATAAGTCAATCAAGTCTTTAGGGTTTTCACAGCGATACCCAAAGCGCACACCATCGAAGCGTGATAGGTTTGATGATGCTTCAGCTGGGGCGAGCATATAATAGGTAGCAAGGGTGATCTCTGGATCGGTGATTGTCACCTCTACAATGGTCGCGCCAAGCTCTTCGTATTTCTTTAATGCTGCACGAGCTGCTTGTTCGACTTCAGTATCAAGTCCTTTACTAAAGTATTCTTTAGCAACACCAATACGTAAACCGGCAAACGGTTTATCACCAGCGCTGGTAGCTGCGTCATTTAAATCTTGTACATAATCAGGCATGTCGTATTTGATAGAAGTCGCATCGCGTGGGTCATGACCAATCATTGGCTGTAATAGGAAGGCACAGTCCATGGCACTGCGACCCATACTACCGGCTTGATCAAGACTCGAGGCATAAGCAATCATACCGAAGCGAGAGACGCGACCATAAGTAGGTTTGATGCCCGTTAAGCCGCAAAATGAGGCAGGCTGACGAATAGAGCCACCAGTATCACTACCAGTCGCAACGGGTACAAATCCTGCTGCAACGGCTGCTGCACTACCACCTGATGAGCCACCAGGTACATGCGCTATGTTCCAAGGATTGTGCACCGCACCATAATATGAGCTTTCATTATCCGAGCCCATCGCAAACTCATCCATATTAAGCTTACCAAGGCTAATCATCCCAGCTTTATCAATGTTAGTGACGATGGTCGCATCATAAGGAGAGATAAAGTTATGCAGCATTTTAGAGCCACAGGTCGTCAATACGCCTTGAGTACAAAAAATATCTTTATGCGCCATGGGTACGCCAAGTAATGGGCGTTTGTCCCCTTGTACACGCATCTCGTCCGCCGCTTTTGCTTGCGCGCGTGCTGTCTCAGAGGTATGAGTGATAAAACTGTTAATCTTGCTATCAAGCGCGTTGATACGTTTGATGTAGTGGTCAGTCAGCTCAAGGCTGCTAAATTGTTTGTCTTGCAGACCAGTAATGAGCTGCTGGGTACTTAATAAATGAAGTTCAGACATAAGGTGTCGTCCGTCAAAATGTTAATAGCATAAAGTAAGATACGAAATCAGAGAGCGCCAGCCGCCTATTCAATCACTTGCGGTACCAAATACAAGCCATCTTCGACAGCAGGGGCGACCGATTGATTGCGTTCACGATTGATATCGTGTTTAGCGACATCAGCACGCAAATCTTGGCAAGCTTCATGAATGTTTGATAAAGGTTTGATATCGGTGGTATCGACATTACCAAGCGTGTTCATCAGCTTAAGTATTTTAGAGATATCAGCAGCATAGCTATCGGCAGTATTTTCATCGACACCTAAACGGGCAAGGTTGGCAACTTCTAGGATTTCTTCACGGCTGACAGTGTTGTCAGACGTTAATGGTTGCTGTGACATAGTGTCTCCAGTTACGGACAGTTTTTGTTAGAGTAGAATATGACTAAAACAGATAAGCACTAAAATAAGCGACTTATATAAAGATGTAAGTATACAGTGGCTTTATTATAAAGCATCTGACCGAAGTTTACAGAGCAGGACACTTGATTACAGCACAATCTTTACTCACAAGATTGTTTAAAAGGGCTTATTCACGACTCTTCTATTAAAAAAGGCTCAACTTAATAAGCAATTATGCAAAGCTGACTGGATAGTAAAAGTTGATGGTCAATAGCTCCCCATTTAATGACGAAATACGTTACAGTGGGTAGCTGCTGCTAAGCAAGTTATCAAGCAAATTACTTAATAAGTATCATAAGACGGTAGCTCCTTGTGAGTGATTGAATTAAAGGCTGTTTCATCAAAGCGGCTGGTATGGTCTGCGATTTCAAACTTTGTAACAACTTTTAGCGCATAAGCGCAAAATCCGAGCGTACTAATGCAAATATCTGTGTTTTTTTTGAGCCAAATCGGTATAATTTAGCTCAGTTTTTTCATTTCATCATTATAGCTTCGGTTTGACTTGTTACGATGATAAACTCTCGCCACGGGTAATGTCTAAAGACGACCTGCTCAATACTGACGAGTAATCCCTCGGTCACTCTCATTTGCCTCATTCGCCTCATTTGTAATACGCTGGAAATATTAGTCATGAACCTGTTTGGATTTTTATCAAATAATATCGCAATCGACCTCGGTACTGCGAACACCCTTATTTTTATTCCTGGTAAAGGCGTGGTGCTCGATGAGCCTACGGTGGTCGCTTTAAGAAGCAATCGCACACAGAACCCTACCGTTGCTGCTGTTGGTATTGATGCCAAGCAGATGCTGGGTCGTACGCCTGCCAATATTACGGCTATCCGCCCTTTAAAAGACGGCGTAATTGCTGACTTTGAAGTGACGCAAAAAATGCTTAAGCATTTTATCGCCAAGGTAAAGGCTAAGCGTTTTATGGCCCAGCCTAATGTGGTGGTTTGCGTGCCTTGCAAGTCTACCCTTGTTGAGCGAAAAGCGATTCGTGAAGCGGTATCGTCAGCTGGCGCCAGCAAAGTATTGTTACTAGAAGAGCCAATGGCAGCAGCGATTGGTGCTGGCATGCCGGTTCATGAAGCCAGCGGTTCGATGGTCGTTGATATCGGCGGTGGTACCACTGAGATTGCCGTTATCGCTTTGTCAGGTTGTGTCTATGCTGAGTCTATCCGTATCGGTGGCGATATGTTTGATGATGCCATTATTACCCATGTACGTCGTATTCATGGCTGCGTGATTGGTGAAACCACGGCTGAGCGTATCAAACAAGAAGTTGGCTCTGCGCTAAATGAAGACAGCCAGTTAGAAGTAGAAGTACGCGGACGTAGCATGGCAGAAGGCGTACCAAAAACCTTCACTGTCAACTCAGAAGAAGTGCAGAAAGCTTTGAGTGATCCGTTAAGTGGTATCGTCAGCGCGGTAAAAGCAGCACTTGAGCAGACGCCACCAGAGTTGTCATCAGACATCGCTGAACGCGGTATTGTCTTGACTGGTGGCGGCGCACTATTACGTGACCTAGATAAGCTCATCTCAAGAGAGACAGGCTTACCAGTTACAGTCGCTGAAGATCCATTAACTTGCGTGAGCCGTGGTGGCGGTATTGCGCTTGATTTTATCAATAACAAAAGCCTAAATATGATTTTTGTATAAATCACTGTTTATCAAGCATTGTCATACTAGCAATGTTAGACAAGGCTGAAGTTAACGATAACTAGGCATGAGAAAGGGTGGATAAATAACATTGAAGGTAGCCAAAAAGGTTGCCTTTAATATTATCAATAAAGGCAATCAATATCTGATAGATACTGAGCTTTTTTTGATATCAAATGCCTTTTATATAGTGCTATTCAGTGCTGGCTAATGCTCACATTAAAACCTCTACATTAGACGAACTATGACTCCAAGTATTTTTGCCCGCCAGCCACTCGCGCTTCGTATGACTGCTGTTTTATTAATAGTGGCATTGATATTGATGTGGTTTGATAGCAAAAATCCAGAATGGTTCAAGCCCATACGCTCAACGAGCCACGCCGCAATGCAGCCTATTTACGAGCTGTCATTATTACCCAGTTATGCACAACACTGGTCAAGCGGCAGCCTACAATCAAAAGAAACGCTGCGCCGCGAAAACATGCAGCTCAGATCTCAACTTATTCACGCGCAAGCTAAATTGCAGCAGCAAGATTATATCTTGGCGCAAAACGCTCGCCTGCAAGGTATTCTATCGACCACGCGCCCTGAACAATTTGATTTAAATCTGGCACAGGTAATTGGTACTGACACCAATCTACTGCGTCAAATTGTGGTGTTGAATAAAGGGGAGCAAGATGGGGTACAAGTTGGGCAAACGGTCATTGATGAAAACGGCATTTTAGGGCAGATTATCAATGTCTATCCTAATACCAGCCGTTTATTGCTTATTACTGATGAACAGCAGTCCGTCGCCGTTACTGTCAAGCGGACAGGTCAGCGCGCTATTGTCACTGGTCAGGGTATACCTACTTCATTGAGCCTTGAGTACGTCTTTAAAACCTCAGATGTACGCGTCGGGGATGAGCTGGTCTCGTCTGGATTAGGGGGGCGTATCCCTGCCGGCTACCGTGTTGGTCGTATCACCCATATTGAAGACACGCAAGCGGATAATTTTAGAAGCATTGATGTCACACCTGCCGCAAACTTTGTCGATAATGCTTATGTGCTGATATTGCAAGACAAGCTGGCTAATAAAAACAATATTGGCCTCAATGAGTCTTGATGGTCATTGTTAGAGATAATCATTGCCCGATAACCAGCCGCTATTCTATTTAAGTGCGCTGTTTTACTCCTCGTTTTTTATTCCCTGCAATGCTGAATTCATTATTAAGTAGCTGCTAAACATCCGCTAAAGGTACGTATTCATGGCATATCCTGATTCTGATCATGCAAATGGGCTGCTGCATGCCGTGATTGTACTGAGTTTTATTATTGCCTCATCGCTCAGTGTTTATCCATTAAGTCCTAGTATGGCCACATTGCGTCCTATGATCATGATCATGGTATTGATTTTTTGGTTATTGTTTCAGCCGCGTTATGTGGGCATTTTTAGTGCCTTTGCTATTGGCCTTATTGCTGATTTGCTGATGGATACTCATTTAGGACAGCAGGCTTTTTCTGCTGTGGCAGTGGCGCTTATGATAAAGGTGACCAGTATCTATATCAGACAGCTAAATACGATTAGTGCATGGATAATAGCGAGTTTAGGATTGTTTGTATTTCAAGCAAGTCTGTGGATGCTACAGATGTTTGTACAAGATGTCTTTGTTGCCCAATCTACTTTTTCTTTGTTGATGAGTATTATTAGCTGGCCATTGGTACTATTGACGTTACGAAAATTTGTGCGTTAATCAGGTTGGTTACATCGATTATCAATATAAGTATTTTCATCACATATGGTTTTTACAAGCATCAAAGATAAACGACCCTCGTTTATTTATGACTAAACCTATCAATATCAAGTTTCTACATAATATAGAGAGTAGTGATGGATATTATCTTAGCATCCGGCTCGCCGCGTCGTCGCGAGTTACTAAACAGAGCGCAACTAGAATTTACTGTCATCAGCGTTGATATCGATGAAACGCCTTATCAAGATGAGTCGCCCAAAGACTATATTGTTCGTATGGTTGCCGCCAAAGCAGAGGCAGCAACTGTGCAGCTAAATAGACAGTTAAAGAATAATGACGCTCACTTATATCAATTACTCTTATCGAAGCCTATTATTTTATTGACCTCTGATACCATTGGGGTATTGCCAGATGGCAAAACAGTCTTGGTCAAACCGAATAATCGCGAAGATGCTTATCGTATGTGGCAGCAAATGTCCGATAGTACTCATGAAGTATGGACGGCGGTACAGGCAACGCAACTCTCATTACAGCCTAAACGTTCTGATGAGTTCGATAATGAGCAAGTATGGCAAATCATCAATCAGCAACAAGTTATTGAACGCACAGAGGTCACCTTTGTAGTGCTTACTCCAGAGATGATGAGTGATTATTGGGACAGCGGCGAGCCTGCAGATAAGGCGGGTGGCTATGGTATTCAAGGGTTGGGTGCGGCTTGGGTTAGCCGTATTAATGGCAGCTATACCAATGTAGTGGGCTTACCGCTTGCCCAAACGCTGGCATTGATTAAAGAGATGACCAACAATGCTACGCTTTAAAATTTTGATGCCTAAATAGATAATACCTAATAAAGCTTACATGCTCAAAAAGGTTAGAGTAGGGGTATGGATCCAGCAGTGCTTTAAGATGAAGTTCGATATTAAACCATCTGCACATAATGACACGCTTGTGTCATGGGCAAAAGCAAGCGGCATTTGTTACACTGTCAGGCTACCAAACTATGAATGCTTCACCAGAAAGCTAAGTGATAAGAGAAAATACTATGTCCGAAGAGCTGCTGATTAATATTAGTCCCATGGAGTCCCGTGTTGCCGTACTAGATAACGGTATCTTGGGCGAGATTTATATTGAGCGTCATCATAAACTGGGTTTGGTTGGTAACATTTACTTGGGTACAGTGGTGCGCGTTCTGCCGGGTATGCAGGCAGCCTTTGTCGATATTGGTCAGTCACGTACTGCATTCTTACACGTTAATGATATGCAGCGTGAACCTCGTCCAGCTGCCAAAAGCATTAAAGTCGAAAAGACTGGTGATGAGCGCACTATTATAGAGGTGACGGCTGACGATTTAGCCATCACGCCGCCTGTAATAAGTACGCAGAACACAGAAGTTGTATCAGTTTCGAAAACTCTCATCCAGCATCGCCTACACGAGAGCCAACGTATCTTAGTTCAAGTCACCAAAGATCAGTTAGGCAGTAAAGGCGCGCGCTTAACCACCAATATATCACTGCCATCTCGCTATCTGGTCTACTTGCCATCGAGTGAGCATATCGGTATCTCGCAGCGTATTGATGGTGAAGAAGAGCGTACCCGTCTCAAGACTGAGCTTACTAGTCTGATGCAGACGGTTAATCTTAAAGGTGGATTGATTGCGCGTACAGCCGCTGAGCGTGTCCCCGTTGATAAACTTGAAGAAGATATCTACTACTTATTGCAGCTATGGCGGACGATATGCGCCCGTCGCCAAGAAATGAAGCCTAATCAAAGCTCAGAGCTTATTTATCAAGAATTATCGCTACCACTGCGTTCTATCCGTGATTTGGTACACGCTGGTACCGAAAAAGTCGTGATTGATAATTCGCAGATATATGAGCAGGTTAGATACTTTGCCAAGGAATTTGTGCCTTTTGTCTATGATCGCATAGTACATTATACCGCTGAGCAGTCTCTGTTTGATGTGCACCGCGTCGAAGATGATTTACGTGATGCGCTCAAACGTCGCGTTGATTTAAAGTCGGGCGGCTATCTGATTATTGACCAAACTGAAGCGATGACCACCATTGATGTCAATACTGGCTCATTCGTTGGTGGGCGTTCATTAGAAGATACCGTCTACAAAACGAATCTAGAGGCAACACACGCGATAGCCCGTCAACTGCGCTTACGTAATCTAGGCGGTATTATTATCCTAGACTTCATCGATATGCTTGAGCAGCAGCACAAGGATGATATCTTAGAGAGCTTGCAGTCACAGTTAGTACAAGATTATGCCAAAACCAAAATCACTCAAGTCAGTGAGCTTGGTTTGGTTGAGATGACCCGTAAGCGTACCCGTGAATCGCTTGGTCAGCAACTATGTGAGCCTTGCTCGACCTGTCAAGGGCGCGGCTTTGTCAAAACCGCTGAGACGGTCTGCTTTGAGATATTTCGTGAAATCATGCGCTGTGCTCGTACTTATAACTCTCCAAAGAAGTTTACGGTGGTCGCTCATGCGGCAGTGATTGATTTATTACTGACGTCAGAATCGGATACCGTGGCAGATTTAGAGTATTTGCTTGGTAGAGTGATTACCTTTGATGTTGAGAATTTATATACCCAAGAACAATACGATATAGTATTAGATTGAACCTCAAGGCGGGATCTGAATAGTAAGTATTGCCGTCAAATGTTGAAAACTTAGGGCATTTAATGGGACGGTTTAGCTTTGATGCTTAGTAAGCAATTGGTTAAAAGTTAAGAGAATTTGGTTTAAAAACCAATATTTATATCAAACAGTTGTGTATATCATTGTAAATAATCCCCTTGCAATCATCTGATTATTATGTATAATACAGACCACTGAATTATATATGCGCAGCCAATCAAACAGCTGGCGCTATGACAGCTAGAGCATCGTTTCTAGCACTATTTCATTATGCCTTTGCTGACATCCTACAATGGAAGGGTCGGCGGGGCTTTAAACTATTTTGCTTTTGGCACGCTATAAGTTCGGATAAAGAACTCATTCTGGTTTAGAACAGAAGGCCGCTTTAAGTGAATATTTAACCAAACGGCTTTTGCTCATATCCTTGCAAAGCAAGAATGACAAAAGCACATATTAGGAGCTTGCTGGCATGGCTAACCAGAGAATCCGTATCCGTCTTAAGTCTTTTGATCATCGTCTGATTGATCAATCTGCACAAGAGATTGTTGATACTGCAAAGCGCACCGGTGCGCAAGTTTGTGGTCCTGTACCGTTGCCGACTCGCATTGAGCGCTTCAACGTTCTAACTTCACCACACGTAAACAAAGACGCTCGTGATCAGTACGAAATCCGTACTCATAAGCGTATGGTTGACATTGTTCAACCTACCGATAAAACTGTGGATGCGCTAATGAAGCTTGACTTAGCGGCGGGTGTTGACGTTCAAATTGCTTTGGGTTAATGCACATAAACACCCAACCCATTAATATAAGATATAAAGAGGTCTAAAATGGCGATCGGTTTAGTCGGTAAAAAATGCGGCATGACCCGTGTCTTCACTGAAGCAGGCGCATCTATCCCTGTAACAGTGGTTGAGATCAGTGCTAACCGCATTACTCAAGTAAAAAATACTGATGTAGATGGCTATCAAGCCATCCAAGTTACTACAGGCACCCGTCGTGACAGCCGCGTAACAGCAGCTCAAAAAGGTCACTTCGCTAAAGCCGGCGTTGCCGCTGGTCGTGGTGTTTGGGAATTTCGTGCCAATGACAGCGATCTTGAAGGTCGTGAGATTGGTGGTGAGATCCTAGCTGACTTGTTCGAACAAGGTCAGATGGTTGATGTCACAGGAAACAGTAAAGGTAAAGGCTTTCAAGGCGGCGTGAAGCGTCACAACTTCAGCATGCAAGATGCCACTCATGGTAACTCAGTATCTCACCGTGCCATTGGTTCAACTGGTCAAAACCAGTCACCAGGTAAAGTCTTCAAAGGCAAAAAAATGCCAGGTCAGATGGGTAACAAACGCGTTACCGTTCAAGGCCTAGAAGTGATATCGGTTGATGTTGAAAATGGGTTACTTGTCATCAAGGGTGCTATCCCAGGTGCCACCGGTGGCGATGTCATCGTACGTCCGTCAGTCAAAGCCTAAGCAAGGGGATTAACGTGGATTTAAAAACAGTTACAGGGGCGGCAGTTGAGCTTTCTGATACGGCTTTCGGTCGTGAATTCAACGAAGCACTAGTGCATCAAGTCGTCACCGCATATCTTGCTGGTGCTCGCCAAGGTACACGCGCTCAAAAGACCCGTGCCGAAGTTTCTGGTGGTGGCATTAAGCCATGGCGCCAAAAAGGTACTGGTCGCGCTCGTGCAGGTTCTATTCGTAGCCCAATCTGGCGTGGGGGCGGTCGTGCATTCGCGGCTAAGCCACAAGATTGGTCACAGAAAGTTAACCGTAAGATGTATCGCGGTGCTATGCAGTGCATCCTAGCCGAATTGATTCGCCAAGAGCGTCTGATTTTGGTTGAAGAGATAAGCGTTTCTGGTCCTAAGACCAAAGAGCTGATCGCAAAGTTAGGTGAGTTAAATGCATCACGTGCATTAATCGTCACCAAAGAAGTTGACGAAAACTTATACTTAGCTGCTCGCAACATCCCACATGTCAATGTACTTGATACAAGTGAAGTGGATCCAGTGAGCTTGATCGCTTTTGATAAAGTGATCATGACAGTCGAAGCTGCGAAACAATTTGAGGAAGCACTAGCATGAATAACGCAAGACTTTATCAGATCCTAAGAGGACCTGTATTCTCAGAGAAATCTCAAATGCTTGGCGACTCACTTGGTGTGCAGGTATTTAAAATTGACTCTAAGGCTACTAAGCTTGAAGTTAAAAAAGCAGTTGAGATGATGTTTGAAGGTGTTGAAGTTTTAAAAGTAAACACATTGAACGTTAAAGGTAAGACAAAGCGTTTTGGTAAAAGTATCGGCCGTCGTAATGACTATAAAAAAGCCTATGTTACCTTAAAAGCTGGTCAAGATGTACAAATGGCTGATGCTGGTGAAGAGGTCGCAAATACGACTGCTTCTACTAGTGAAACAGCGAATAACGAATAAGGATTACACTCATGCCTATCGTAAGAGCAAAGCCAACATCACCAGGCCGTCGTTTTGTTGAAAAAGTAGTGCATCCACACCTTTATAAAGGTCGTCCGTTTGCAGCGCTTCTAGAATCAAAAAGCAAGACCGGTGGTCGTAACAATAATGGCCGTATCACTACTCGTCACATCGGCGGTGGTCATAAGCAACATTATCGTATTATCGATTTTAAACGCACTAAAGACAATATCCCAGCTACAGTAGAGCGTATTGAATACGATCCTAACCGTACTGCGCATATTGCTTTACTTAAGTACGCTGACGGCGAACGTCGTTATATTATCGCTGCTAAAAAGCAAGCAGTTGGCGATACTGTAATGTCAGGTGAATTATCACCAATTCGTCCAGGTAACTGTTTACCGCTAAAAAACATACCACTAGGTACTGTGATCCATAATATCGAACTTAAAATCGGTAAAGGCGCACAGATGGCTCGTGCTGCGGGTGCTAGCGTTCAGCTACTAGGTCGTGACGGTATTTATGCAATTCTTCGTTTGCGTTCTGGCGAAACTCGCCGTGTACACGTAAATTGCCGTGCTGTTATCGGTGAAGTTTCTAATACTGAAAACAACTTGAAATCACTTGGTAAAGCCGGTGCTTCACGTTGGAGAGGTATTCGTCCTTCTGTTCGTGGTGTCGCTATGAACCCGGTTGATCACCCACATGGTGGTGGTGAAGGTCGTAACAAAGGTCGCCATCCTACTAGCCCTTGGGGTCAGAAGTCTAAAGGACTTAAAACGCGTCACAATAAGCGTACTGACAACATGATCATCCGCCGTCGCGCCAAGAAGAAATAAAGGAAGAATTTCATGCCTCGTTCATTGAAAAAAGGTCCATTCATAGACGCGCATTTATTTGCTAAAGTTGAAACTGCATTAGAAACCAACTCACGCAAACCAATTAAAACTTGGTCGCGCCGTTCAATGATTCTGCCACAAATGGTTGGCCTAACTTTATCTGTTCACAATGGCCGTACTCATGTACCGGTTATCGTAAGTGAACAGATGGTTGGTCATAAACTAGGTGAATTTGCCCCGACTCGTACATATCGTGGTCACGGCATTGACAAGAAAGCTAAGAGATAAGGTGCTTACCATGGAAGTAACTGCAAAATTACGCGGTGCCGCCATATCGGCACAAAAAGTTAGACTCGTTGCTGATGAAGTTCGTGGCAAATCTATTGAGCGTGCTTTGGATATCCTAACGTATAGCAATAAAAAAGGCGCGGTTTTTGTTAAGAAATGTCTTAACTCTGCCATCGCCAATGCTGAAAACAACAACGGTTTAGATATCGATACTCTTAAAGTATCAACCATCTACGTTGATGAAGGCATTACGCTAAAACGTATCCTACCACGTGCTAAAGGTCGCGCTGATCGTATTAGTAAGCGTACCTGTCACATCACTATAAAGGTAGGGGAATAAGTTATGGGACAAAAAGTACATCCAATCGGAATTCGTCTTGGTGTTGTAAAAAAGCATAACGCAAACTGGTATGCTAGCCCTAAACAATACTCAGAATACCTAATTAACGACATTCAGGTTCGTGAATATCTGCGCAAGAAACTTGATAGTGCTATGATTAGCAAAATCATGATTGAGCGTCCTACTGGTGCTGCTAAGATTACCATCGCCACTGCGCGTCCTGGTATTGTTATCGGTAAGAAAGGCGAAGATATTGAAAGACTTCAAAAAGAATTGACCAAAATTATGGGCGTACCTGCTCAGGTCAACATTGAAGAAATCACCTCGCCTGATCTTGATGCTCATTTAGTAGCGGAAGGCATCGCAAGTCAGCTTGAGCGTCGTGTTATGTTCCGCCGTGCTATGAAGCGTGCGGTACAGAACAGCATGCGTTCTGGTGCTAAAGGTATTAAAGTTGAGCTGTCTGGCCGTCTTGGCGGTGCTGAGATTGCTCGTACTGAATGGTACCGTGAAGGTCGTGTGCCACTGCATACACTACGCGCTGATATCGACTATTCGTCAGTACGTGCGGAAACCACTTACGGCACCATCGGTGTAAAAGTTTGGATCTTCCGTGGCGAAATCCTTGACGGTATGAACAGTGTATACAATCCCGTTAAAGAAGAGCAGACTCGTGCGCCAAAACGCCGTGGTCGTGGAAACGGAAACCGTCGAAACACAGACAGAGGTTAAACTATGTTACAGCCAAAACGTACCAAGTTTCGTAAAATGCACAAAGGTCGTAACACTGGGCTAGCTCATCGTGGAAGCACCGTTGCATTCGGACAAATTGGTCTAAAATCTTTGACTCGTGGTCGTATGACTGCCCGTCAAATTGAAGCAGCACGCCGTACCATCACTCGTAAAATTAAGCGTGGCGGTAAGATTTGGATTCGCGTTTTCCCAGACAAACCAATTACCAATAAACCATTAGAAGTACGTATGGGTAAAGGTAAAGGTCCTGTAGAATATTGGGTATGCGAAATCAAACCTGGTAAAATACTATATGAACTTGAAGGGATTTCAGAAGAGCTTGCTCGCGAAGCGTTAACGCTTGCTGCAGCTAAACTGCCCTTTAAAACTACCATTGTTAAGCGGACGATAATGTAATGAAGATCAGTGAATTACGTGATAAATCATTAGAAGAACTGACCCAGTTACTTGATGAAAAGCAACTTGATGCTTTCCGTATTCGTATGGCTAAAGCAACTGGTCAGTTGGGGAATACCCATGAAGTACGTGTCAATCGTCGTGCGATTGCTCAGCTTCAGACTTTGATTAACGAGAAACAACGAGGCGACTCATGAGCGATAACAATCAAGCAACGACCAATGCTAGTGTTCTGACAGGACGAGTTGTCAGTGACAAGATGGACAAGTCCATCACGGTTTTGATTGAGCGTCTGGTTCGTCATCCTTTATATGGCAAGCAGCTTCGTCGTTCTACTAAAATCAAAGCACATGATGAGAATAATGTTTGCCAACAAGGCGATCTTGTCCGCATCAAAGAAACGCGTCCAATCTCAAAAACCAAGTCTTGGACTTTGGTTGATGTGGTTGAAAAAGTAGAAAAAATCTAAGTAAATTGCATTAAAAGCCAGAAGCTGTTAAAATAGCTGCCTTTTTAAGGATACTGATTGCGCCGAGCGTATATCACTCACATTAAGAGTAGCAGCGGTTATTAATATTAAAATGCCGACTACTCATACTGTGCTAGCGGCAGCAACTGGTTTTTATTGCTCATACGTGTGGAGTAACGCTATGATTCAGGTTGAATCTATGCTGGAAGTTGCAGATAATAGCGGTGCAAGACGAGTTCAGTGCATTAAAGTACTGGGTGGCTCTCATCGTCGTTATGCATCAGTTGGCGACATTATTAAAGTAACGGTTAAAGAAGCCATTCCTCGCGGTCGTGTTAAAAAAGGCGACGTGATGAATGCGGTAGTTGTACGTACCAAAAAAGGCGTTCGTCGTCCTGATGGTTCGGTATTACGTTTTGACGACAATGCTGCGGTATTGTTGAACCAAAACAAAGCGCCGATTGCAACTCGTATTTTTGGACCGGTAACTCGTGAACTACGTGGTGATCAGTTTATGAAAATTGTATCACTAGCACCAGAAGTATTGTGAGGTAATCCATGTCAAAATTACGTAAAGGCGATACAGTTATCGTGATTGCTGGGAAAGACAAAGGCAAGCAAGGTACTGTACAAGCTGTAAAAAACGATCGTATTAAAGTTGAAGGCATTAACATTGTCACTAAACATCAGAAGCCAAATCAGGCAACTGGCGTTGAAGGCGGCATTCTTAAGCAAGAAGCTTTTCTGCATATCTCAAATGTCGCAATCTTAAATGCGCAAACCCAAAAAGCTGATCGTATTACTTATCAGTTCGGCGAAGACGGCAAGAAACAACGCCTGTATCGTTCGAACGGTGAAGTAGTGGCGACTGCGTAAGACACTAAGGGTGTAATGGTAATGGCAAGATTAAAATCTTTATATAACGAAGAATTAAAACAGCAAATCAAAGAAGAACTTGGTTTGGCGAATGTGATGCAAGTGCCAAAAATCACTAAAATCACACTAAATATGGGTGTAGGCGGCGCGTCTCAAGACAAGAAATTGCTTGAAGGTGCTGTGGCTGATATGACTGCTATTGCTGGTCAAAAACCTGTAGTCACCAAAGCGCGTAAATCAGTTGCTGGCTTTAAAATTCGTGAAGAATGGCCAATTGGCTGTAAAGTAACGCTACGCGGTGAGCAAATGTACGAATTTTTAGATCGTCTCATTGCCATTGCAATTCCTCGTATTCGTGATTTCCGTGGTTTTTCTCCTAAAGCCTTTGACGGACGTGGTAACTACTCATTGGGTATCAAAGAACAAATCGTATTCCCAGAAGTAGACTTTGACAAGATTGATCGTATCCGTGGTATGGATGTGACAATTACTACGTCAGCTCAATCTGATGAAGAAGGTCGTGCGTTGCTTAAAGCTTTCGGCTTCCCATTTAAATAAGGTAAAGACGTTATGGCAAAGAAGAGCATGATTAACCGCGAATTAAAGCGCGAAAAAATGGTTGCTAAGTACGCTGATAAGCGTATCAAGCTAAAAGAAACTATCAGTGATATGACTGCAAGTGACGAAACTCGTATGGAAGCGATGCTAGAGCTACAAGCTTTACCACGTAACGCATCACCAGTACGTCTGCGCAATCGTTGTGCTATCACGGGTCGTCCTCACGGTTACTTCCGCAAGTTTGGCTTATCACGCAATATGCTGCGTGAGCGTGTCATGCAAGGCGATGTGCCTGGTGTTCGTAAAGCAAGCTGGTAAGGGGTAACTATATGAGTATGCAAGATACCGTTGGGGATATGCTAACCCGTATTCGTAACGCACAAATGGCTAATAAAGTATCGGTAGCAATGCCGAACTCTAAGCTACGCAAATCAATCGCTGATTTGTTGGTTAACGAAGGTTATGTTGCTAGCGCTGTTGTTACTGAAGAAAACAACAACAAAGCAACTTTAACCATCGTATTAAAATACTTCGAAGGCAAAGCTGTCATCGAAACGATTCAACGTTTTAGCCGTCCTGGTTTACGCCAGCATCGCGGTAAAGACGCTATCCCTACTGTTAAGCAAGGTATGGGTGTTGCTATTGTATCAACTAGCCAAGGCATCATGACTGATCGTGCTGCACGCGCTGCTGGTATCGGTGGTGAAGTCGTCGCATTTGTAGCGTAAGCTACACGACGATAAAGTCTATTTGACGCTGTTAGGCTTCTTTCAATGTGGTAATGATAAATTATTTAACATTGTTAGGTGTCTAACGCGGTCAACTATGCTAAACTAACACGCTTTTTAGCCTGTTAGTTTTTTCGCTAATATAAAGAAGTTAATTTTCTAAGGAATATTCCTATGTCTCGTGTGGCTAAAGCCCCAGTGACGCTGCCAAACGGTGTAAGCGTTACTTTGAACGATCGGCAGGTCGAAGTTAAAGGCAAGAACGGCAATATGTCTTTACGCCTGCATGAATTGGTCGAGCTGAAACAGGAAGATGATGCAATCATTTTCTCACCTACAGTCGATTCAAAAGAAGCGATGATGCATACTGGCACCATGCGCTCTTTACTAAACAATTTAGTAATAGGCGTTAACGAAGGCTTTGAAAAACGTCTTCAGTTGATTGGTGTTGGTTACCGTGCTCAAGCTGCTGGTAATAAAGTAACGCTAAACGTTGGTTACTCACATCCAGTAGAATATACGTTACCTGAAGGTGTATCAGCTGAAACTCCAACGCAAACTGAAATCGTTTTAAAATCAAACGATAAGCAGCAGCTTGGTCAAGCAGCAGCCGATATCCGCGGTTTCCGCCCACCTGAGCCTTACAAAGGTAAAGGTATTCGTTATAGTGACGAGCATGTGATTCGCAAAGAAGCCAAGAAAAAATAAGGTGAGTTGAAATGTTTGATAAAAAAGCAGCTCGTCTACGTCGAGCTAAGAAAACCCGCGCACATATCCGTTTTTTGGGCGTTCATCGTCTAACGGTTAATCGTACGCCAAGACACATCTATGCCCAGATTATCTCTCCGAACGGTGGTGAAGTGATTGCTCAGGCATCTACCTTAGACAGCAGCTTGCGTTCAGGCGCGACTGGTAACGCTGATGCAGCGACGTCTGTAGGCCAAATGATCGCAGAACGCGCAAAAGCAGCTGGTATTACTAAAGTTGCATTTGACCGTAGTGGTTTTAAATATCATGGTCGAGTAAAAGCTTTAGCTGAAGCTGCTCGCGAAAACGGATTGGAGTTTTAATCATGGCTAGAAATGATAAAAATGATAAAAATGAACAGACTGACGGTCTAGTAGAACGCTTAGTTACCGTTGATCGCGTTGCAAAAGTTGTTAAAGGTGGTCGTATTTTCTCTTTTACTGCACTAACTGTAGTTGGTGATGGTAATGGTCGTGTTGGTTTTGGTCGCGGTAAAGCACGTGAAGTGCCAGCTGCTATTCAAAAAGCACTAGAAGCTGCCAAACGTAATATGATTACTGTTGAGCTAAATGATGCAACTTTGTATCATCCGATCAAAGCACGTCATGGTGCTAGTAAAGTCTATATGCAACCTGCATCTGAAGGTACTGGCGTAATCGCTGGTGGCGCAATGCGTGCTGTATTAGAAGTTGCTGGTGTCAAAGATGTTTTGACTAAATGTTATGGTTCTACCAACACTGCTAACGTTGTTCGTGCAACGTTTAACGGTTTACGTGATATGTCAACTCCAGAAAAGATGGCAGCAAAACGTGGTAAATCTGTAGACGAAATCTTGGGTTAACTTAGACTAGGTGAGTTACGATGAAAAAAATGAAAGTCACTCAATTCAAATCGGGTGCCCATCGCCTCAAGAGCCACAAAGCATGCTTGAAAGGATTGGGTTTACGCCGTATTAATCATTCTGTTGTAGTAGAAGATACTCCTTCAACTCGTGGTATGGTCAATCGCGTTAACTACTTGGTAAAAGTGGAGGAAGCGTAATGGGTCTTAGATTAAATGAATTATCACCAGGTGTTGGCGCAAAGAAAACTGCCCAACGTCGTGGTCGTGGTATCGGTTCAGGCCTTGGTAAAACTGGTGGTCGTGGTGTAAAAGGTCAGAAATCTCGTTCAGGTTCTAGCATACGCTCAGGATTTGAAGGTGGTCAAATGCCTTTATATCGTCGTCTACCAAAATTTGGTTTTACTAGTAAAATGGCTATGACGACTGCTGAAGTTCGTCTGTCTGAACTGAGCCAAATTGAAGGCGATGTCGTTAGTATTGAAACTTTGAAAGCTGCTAACCTTATCCGTCGTGACATGAAGCGTGCGCGCGTTATGTTGTCGGGTGAAGTCACTAAAGCTTATACTTTTAAAGGTATCAAAGTGACTAAAGGCGCTAAGCAAGCAATCGAAGCTGCTGGTGGTAGCATCGAGGAGTAGTAACGTGTCAAAGCAATCAATGTCATCGACTGGTATACCGCTTAATCCTTTTGCCTTTATACGTAAGTATGATGAGCTATGGACGCGTTTGTTATTCTTAATCGGCGCATTGATTGTTTATCGTTTTGGGTCGCATATCCCAGTACCGGGTATCAATCCGGTTAACTTGGCTGATCTGTTTTCGCGCAACGAAAATACCATCCTGAGCATGTTTAATATGTTCTCAGGTGGTGCACTAGAGCGTATGTCCATCATGGCACTTGGTATTATGCCATATATCTCAGCATCGATTATTGTACAGATGATGTCTGCGGTATTGCCATCGCTTGAAGCTCTCAAAAAAGAGGGTGAAGCGGGACGACGTAAGCTAAACAAGTATACCCGTCAAGGGACACTTGCATTAGCTCTAGTACAGTCATTAGGGATGTGTGCTGGCTTAATCAGCCAAAATCTTACTTTATCTTCTGGTCTGACTTTCTATATTCCAGCGGTTACTTCATTGGTAGCTGGTGCTATGTTCTTAATGTGGCTTGGTGAGCAGATTACAGAGCGCGGCGTAGGTAATGGTATCTCAATGCTCATTTTTGCGAGTATTGTGGCTGGTACGCCAGGTATGATTTCGCAGTCTATTGAACAGGTCAACCAAGGTCAAATGAACTTGATTGTCCTCTTTATCTTTGCATTGTTAGGTGTCGCGGTTACTGCGGGTATCGTCTATATTGAACGTGCTCAGCGCCGTGTTCCTGTCAATTATGCGCAAAAACAACAGCAAGGTCGCAAGATTTACGCTCAGCAGCAATCACATTTGCCGTTGAAACTAAATATGGCAGGGGTTATTCCTGCTATTTTTGCTAGCTCATTGCTATTGTTTCCTGCAAGTTTAGGGCAGTGGGTTGGTCAATCGCCTGATCCTACCTTGACGCAAAAGATATTGCAAAATATGGCATTGGTGTTGTCCCCAGGACAGCCGCTGTATCTCGTTCTATTTGGTGCAATGATTATCTTTTTCTGTTACTTCTACACGGCATTGGTATTTAGTCCGCGTGAAGTGGCTGAAAACCTTAAACGTAGTGGTGCGTATATCCCAGGTATTCGCCCAGGACAACAAACTCAGCGTTACCTCGATCATGTATTAAACCGATTGACCTTCATTGGCGCGATATATATGACGGTTATTTGTTTAATGCCAATGGTCGTGCAGTCATCGTTTGGTGTGCCGTTTCAACTTGGTGGTACGTCGTTACTGATTATGGTGGTTGTGGTAATGGACTTCATCTCGCAGATTCAAGCGCATTTGATGACCCATCAATATCATGATCAGACGTTAATTCAATCGCCCACTCAATCTTAAATGAGCGGTACGATATCTCAAAGGAGTATGCTATGAAAGTTCAAGCATCAGTTAAAAAGATTTGTGGTAGCTGTAAAGTTGTGCGCCGTAAAGGCCGTGTACATATCATTTGTACCGCAGAACCTCGCCACAAGCAACGCCAAGGTTAATAATTTAAGCAAGTCAGTTTTAAGTGATTGGTTTGCTTATTAAATTAATACTTGAAAAATGACGGCGGATGCGATATCATCCGCCACTTGCCGTAGTTTATGCAAAATCTTTTATGAAATGATCAATGAATAGATTGGTTTACCAACTCGAAGCAGCGATAATAATTATAAAAGCTTTAGTATTGACAGCAACAAATCTGAAAAATAACACTTTATTTTAATCAATAAGGGTATTTTTCTTTAATGGAGAGAAATCAATGGCTCGTATTGCCGGCGTAAACATTCCGGATAATAAGCATGCTGTTATTTCACTAACTTACATCTTTGGTGTAGGTCGTACCACTGCTCAGAAAATCTTAGAAGCAGTTGGCATTGCCCCTAGTACTAAAGTCAGTCAGTTAGATGATACACAGTTAGATGCTATCCGTGCACAAGTTGCAGAATACATGACTGAAGGTGATCTTCGTCGTGAAGTGTCAATGAATATCAAGCGCTTGGTTGATCTTGGTTGTTACCGTGGCATCCGCCATCGTCGTAACTTACCAGTCAGAGGTCAAAACACCAAGAACAACGCTCGTACTCGTAAGGGTCCGACACGCCCTCTCAAAAGATAATTAACTTAGGAAGCTAAAAGATGGCAAAAGACACTCGCAGTCGCAAAAAGGTGGCTCGTCGTTCAGTATCGGAGGGCATTGCCCATATCCATGCGTCTTTTAATAACACCATTGTTACGATTACCGATCGTCAAGGTAATGCATTGGCTTGGGCCACTTCAGGTGGACAAGGCTTCCGTGGTTCACGTAAATCTACACCATTTGCAGCTCAGGTTGCAGCTGAAGTCGCTGGTAAAGCGGCTCAAGAATATGGTGTTAAGAACATCGATGTTTTGGTCAAAGGACCAGGACCGGGTCGTGAGTCTGCGGTAAGAGCACTAGGTGCATTGGGTTATAAAGTCAACAGCATCTCTGATGTAACCCCAATCCCACACAATGGTTGCCGTGCGCCGAAAAAGCGCCGCGTCTAATATTAAAGACGAAGCTTTTTATAATAGAAGCTTATAGGAGACATAACAATGGCCCGTTATATTGGACCAAAACTCAAATTATCACGTCGTGAAGGCACTGACTTAGGTCTTAAGTCTGGTGTTAAACCATACGACGTAAAAACGAAAAAATCGGCTCGTCCACCTGGTCAACATGGTGTTAGCCGTAACAAAAGCTCAGAGTACTCTCTACAGTTACGTGAAAAACAAAAAGTTAAGCGTATCTACGGTGTATTAGAGCGTCAGTTTGCAAACTACTACAAAGAAGCTGCTCGTAAGCGTGGCGCTACTGGTGAAAACTTGTTAGCAATGCTTGAGAGTCGTCTTGATAACGTAGTATATCGTATGGGCTTTGGCTCTACGCGCGCTGAAGCACGTCAGCTAGTTAGCCATCGTACTGTTATGGTGAAAAAAGCTGGCCGTGATGAGTTTATTCGTGTGAATATTCCATCAATTCAGTTGCAAGATGGTGATGTCATCGCTATCCAAGAGAAGTCTCGCGAGCAATTACGTATTAAAAACGCAATTGAGCTGGCTACCCAACGTGGTATTCCAGAATGGCTAGATGTTGATCACAGCAAGCTACAGGGCACGTTCAAAAAAGCGCCTGATCGTATTGATCTACCTGCTGAAATCAACGAAAGCTTAATCGTTGAGCTATACTCTAAGTAAGTAACGTACTGCTCGATGCTGTTCACATGGCATTGAGCAATTAACGTTAATTAAACCAGTTTAATAAATCGAGGTGACATCATGATGCTAAATGCAACTGAGTTTCTAACGCCGAACGCCATCAACGTGGATACGGTTAATGAAACGATTGCGAAAGTCACGCTCGAACCGTTAGAACGCGGCTTTGGGCATACCTTGGGTAATGCCTTACGTCGCATCTTGTTATCTTCATTACCTGGTGCTGCAGTCATTGAAGCTGAGATTGATGGTGTTGACCATGAATACTCAACGCTTGAAGGACTACAAGAAGATGTGCTTGATTTGCTTTTGAACTTAAAAGGCTTAGCAATCACCCTTCATGACCAAAATGAAGTATTTTTGACCTTGGATAAACAAGGTCCAGGCACTATTACTGCTGCAGACATCACGTTACCGCACAATGTGGACATCATCAATCCAGAATTGGTATTGGGTACATTGAGTGATCGTGGTCATCTAAAGATGCGTTTGCGCGTAGTAATGGGTCGTGGATATGAGCCAGCAAACCAGCGCCGTGAAGATGGTGATACTAAAGCGATTGGACGCTTAAAACTTGATGCAAGTTTTAGTCCTGTGCTTCGTGTTGCTTATCAGGTTGAGAACGCACGTGTAGAACAACGTACCGATCTTGATCGTCTTATCATTGAGCTTGAAACAAATGGCACTATAGATCCAGAAGAAGCAATTCGTAAAGCAGCCACTATATTACAACAACAGATTTCTATCTTTGTTGACCTAGAAGCTGAAGAAGCGCCTGAGCCTGTGAAAGAAAAAGAAGAGGTTGATCCGGTGCTATTACGCCCTGTGGACGATCTTGAACTAACGGTTCGCTCAGCCAACTGCTTAAAAGCTGAAAACATTTACTATATCGGTGATTTGGTACAGCGTTCAGAGACTGAACTTCTAAAAACCCCAAATCTTGGTAAGAAATCATTGACAGAAATCAAAGACGTACTAGCGTCTAAAGATTTGGAGCTTGGTATGCGCCTAGATAACTGGCCACCAGCTGATTTACGTGTTGATGATCGCTTTTCTTATCGTAGCCGTTAAACTTTAAGGATTTTTGACTATGCGCCATCGTAAGAGTGGAGTCAAGCTGGGTCGTACCGGCAGTCATCGTAAGGCAATGTTTCAGAACATGACCAACTCATTATTTGAGCATGAACTGATCAAAACAACTTTACCAAAAGCAAAAGAGTTACGTCGCGTTGCTGAGCCATTGATCACTATGGCTAAAGAAGACAGCGTTGCTAACCGTCGCTTGGCATTTAGCCGTATGCGTAGCAAAGCTATGGTAGGCAAATTATTTGGTACTCTTGGTCCTCGTTACCAAGCTCGTCCAGGTGGTTATTTGCGTATCGTAAAATGTGGTTACCGTGATGGTGACAATGCGCCTATGGCTTATGTAGAATTGGTTGATCGCGACTAATTTTACAATAACCAAAATATGTACATAAAAAAGCTCCAATTCAATTGGAGCTTTTTTTCGTTTAAATTTTTGTATGATCGTTAGGGAAGTGCATATTTACTCAATTGCAGTAAATATCTATCTACAGCAATGAGTTCACATCAGCAGCACCTTGCCGAATGATTTCTGGCTGGCTACTGGTCATATCGACGATGGTCGTGAGTTTGGTGGTTTTAATGCCAGCATTAATGAGCCCATCTATCTTATTGCCTAATAATTCTTCGATCTCGAAAGGGTCATCTAATATATCATCACGATTCGGTAGTATTAATGAGCTGGTCAAAATAGGTTCATCCATCGCTTCTAATAAAGCTTGGGCAATAGCATTACTTGGAACACGAATACCAATGGTTTTTTTCTTTGCATGTGCCAGCTTCTTAGGGACATCTTTAGTCGCGTTTAAAATAAAGGTAATCGGTGCTGGTGTATGCGCTTTGAGCTGTTTAAATTGGACATTGTCTACTGCAGCATAATTCGCAATCTCACTTAGATCACGGCAAAGTAGGGTGAATTGATGTTTATCATCAAGTGCGCGTATTTGTTTTAGTTTCTCCAAGGCATCTTTTGCGCCCAAGCGACAGCCGAAAGCGTAACTGGTATCAGTCGGATAAATAATCAATTGATCTTTACGTAATAAATCTGCTACTTGCTCAATCAGCCGTGGCTGTGGATTTTCTGGATGAATATAAAATACTTGCATAATAATTCCTTATTTTATAATTATTAGAATTTGATTGATGAACTTTGCTTTTTGTACTAAAGATTAAAATACGGCTTTATCAAGTAGTATAGCGTAAAGTAAATATAAGTTTATGGGCAAGGCGTTAACGTGAGTATAAAATCGTTAACAATAGCCAGTCGTGTAATGAGTTTTGATGACGATAATAAAAAATCTTACATTGTAGGTTTTAGCTAAGATACGGCGCAGATAGTGAGTAAAGCTTGTAGCAAGGTTTTAGCATCAGATGGTAAGGTATCTGGTTTAGTAATATATGCTTGAACTTGTTGATAAACATCTTGAGCAAAAGTACTACCACTGGTATCAAAATCTGCAGATAAATTATCTTGTGATACTTGAAAAGGTCGTCCACAAGCTAACGTAAACAAACACTCTATAGCTTGTGGCTTAACCTCAACACGTTCAAATGCCTGTTGTTGAGCCGGTGAGCGTCCGTCAGGTGCATACCAGTAGCCAAAGTCAGGTAGTTGTCTACGTCGTTCACCTGCCATACAAAAATGGCTGATTTCATGCAATGCACTAGCAAAAAATCCATGAGCAAACTCAATTCTTGCGGGTTGATTGTTCTGGGCAGGAAAGTATTCGGGCTCGCCAGTGCTACGAACCAAGATAACCTGTTTGCTGATAAATAAATGATTAAATAGATTAATAAGCCAATCAGTCAGTGCTTGCTCAATACCTTCAAACGATAATTCATTTTGAAAATTAAGATCGGTTAAACTGTTTTGAATAAATTCGCATACTTTGATAGGCTCAATGATCTTGATCTCTTTAGCAGAATGAATCAAATAGTTATTAGCCAAATATTGCCACTGTAATGCCAGTTTTTTTAATGAGGAATCTGCCTCAAGATTGATACTGTGTTCAGTAAGATTTGTTTTCTGACTTTGCAATTCATTCAAACGGTGTAATAAATTTTTGGCATCAATAGTAGATAATGAATTGGAAAAATCAGGAGAAAAGGTAGGCGATATCATAAATAAAACTTTAACCAAGTAAAGGATGATAGAGCAGGATGTCCTATCTCTTTAGGTAAACAATGACAAGGAAATTGCCAAAAAATATTAACATACTAGCGCTAGCGCAACAGGGCGCTTTCCGTTAGTATGGCAGGCAATATTATACACCGTTTTTGATCAATGAGGCCGCGTATGTCAAGCACCCAAGATAACAAGCCGTCAGCGCTTCATGCTAGTAAAGTACAAGTGCCTACGTCAACCAGCATGCCTGATAACATCTCTTTAAATAAGTGGGAAGACACTGGCTTTGAATGGGCAGGTGAAGAAGCTCCCAGCTCTTTTGAGCGTCTTGCGACTATTTTAGCTAGCGAGCATGAACAATCAAATATTGTGCTAAATACCACTCTGTATCGTCGCAACAATGTACTGCATTTGGCTTTCACATTGACTGGTGAAGTCTGGCTGACTTGCCAGCGCTGTCTGCAGCCGATTGCTATTGATTTGAGTGATGAGTATGATATTGCGCTTCTTGATAATGAAAGCCAAATACGCCTAGTTAATGAAGAGCAAGATTATTTATTGTTAGACGAAATTGTCACTGAGCAATCGCCAGAGCGACTATTACCATTCAAAAAATTGGTAGAAGATGAAATTTTGCTCAAAACGCCAATGGCGCCAAAGCATGATGACTGTGAAATGAGTGTTGAGCAGTTTGGTGAAATACCTGAAGAAGAAGAAACTGAAAATCCTTTTGCTGCTTTAGCATCTTTGAAAGGTAACTTATAACGCTATAAACGGCATTGATAAAAGATATGTTCTATTATATTTTTGCCAGCTTTATGCAGAAGAGTGAAAAGCAGGGCTTTATTAATCCGTTGAACATGCGTATAATGTCCCGTTTATTGCATTCTAGCAATCTGCCATTGGCAGAGAGAAGCTAACCTTGCAGACTAACTATAGATTTTAGACGTAATCAACACTTTAATACGTGGCAATCTATTTAACTAATGATGCGTAAGACTTAGGTTGTTGTGATTATATAGCCTCTGTCAGTGTCGATTAAAGCTGAATTTCAAGCTTATCCCTTTTAAGTATAGGAGCTATATCATGGCCGTTCAAAAAAGTCGTAAAAGTCGTTCACGTCGTGACATGCGCCGTTCACATCATCGCATGGAAATCGCTGAAATAAGCGTTGATGCTACTACTGGTGAAAAACATCGTCGTCATCACATGACCAAAGATGGTTTTTATCGTGGTCGTCAGTTGTTTAAAGTAAGTCAAGACGCTTAATTTATTGTTATTTGATGGCTGCTAAAGATGATGATGGTTTTTATGACTGTCGATGTTCTTTATCAGGCTATTATTCAGCAATTGGTTTGAGCTAATGAAAGCCAAGTTATTTCGCTATCATATATTATGTGGCTAGATAACTTGGCTTTTTGCTATGGGTTTTTTAGTAATAGTTTTCATTATTAGTTTTTAATACTGTTTATTGACTGTTTATTGACTGTTTATTGACTGTTTATTGACTGTTTATTGACTGTTTATTGACCGCTAGCTGTTGACGGCCGTTTTAACGCATCAGTTATGAAGAATTAGCTATTCTAGCTATCTAGTATAAGTCACATCATAGGATTTATCGAAGCGAGATAAATAATTAACTTTTTAGCAGCTTTGTTAATTACTGATGTCAGTGTATAGTTTCATAAGAGTATGCTGTCTTAAAGGACTAGTGACAGTAACGGCTCTATAAAATTAATATCCTATTATAGTCTTTAACTCTACGATTAGCCCCATTCACGCTAGGGGTGTTTCCAATCAAATAAGGAATATTGGTTATGGGCTCTGTACCCGATATGATAAAAAAACAACCAACCCGTATTGCAATACTGTTTCCTGGGCAAGGCTCACAAGTAGTCGGTATGACAAGCGAGCTTGCTGATACCTATCCTGAAATTCTTGAAACCTTTACTGAAGCAAGTGTGGCATTAGGCGAAGATTTGTGGGCAATCTGTCAAGATGAAGAAAAACTTAATCAAACGCAATATACACAGCCTGCGTTATTGACCGCTAGTATCGCTATTTGGCGCATCTTACAACAAAAAATAAAGGATAAGCCTTGTTACCTAGCTGGTCATTCCCTTGGCGAATATAGCGCCCTTTGCGCAGCTAACGTGCTGTCACTTGCTGATGCCGTGAAACTGGTACATAAGCGTGGTCAATTGATGCAAGACGCTGTAGTGGGTATTGATACGGCTATGGCAGCAGTACTAGGTTTGGAAGATCACCGAGTCGAAAATTTGTGTGAGCAAGCAACTGAGCATGTAGATGATGCGATTGTTGGTGCAGCAAATTTTAATAGCCCAGGGCAAGTTGTGGTTTCTGGTAATGCTGCAGGCGTTAATGCAGTCATTGATAAAGTACAAAATACTGGCAAAAAAGCCATTCCATTAAAGGTAAGTGTGCCGTCACACTGTGCTTTAATGGAGCCGGCCAGTAAAGCGTTGGCAGCAGAACTTGCCGCAATTAAGTTTGATCAAGCAACGATTCCTGTGATTCAAAATCGTCATGCACGTGTTGAAACCAGTGCGGCAGGTATCAAAGAGGCATTAACCGAACAACTAAGTCAGCCAGTACTATGGTCAAAAACCATGCAAGAGCTGGCAGATAAACAAATTAACATTTTAATTGAGTGTGGTAGTGGTAACGTCTTGAGTAATTTGGCGAAGCGTCAAGCGCATCCAATTATGAGCTATCCGACTGACAAGCCCGCTCGTCTAGATAAATTGCTGGAGGTATTATCATGAGCCGTACGATCACATTAGTCACAGGCGCAAGCCGCGGTATCGGCAAAGCCGTCGCCAAACGCTTTGCTAAAGAAGGACATTTCGTCATCGGGACAGCCACCACCGAAAAAGGTGCTGCACAAATTGATGACTATCTAAATGATAGTGGCGGTATTGGTCGTGTTTTAGATGTACGCGATACTGCGCAGATTGACAAGCTATTTGAAGAGATAGAAAGCGTCTATGGTGCTGTTCAAGTATTGGTAAATAATGCTGGTATCACTCAAGATGGCTTATTGATGCGTATGAAAGATGAAGATTGGGACAATGTCATAGATACCAATTTAACCTCTGTTTATCGTATGAGCAAACGTGCTATCCGTGGCATGATGAAAGCACGCCGTGGTCGTATTATCAACATCACCTCTGTGGTTGCCCAAATGGGTAATGCAGGTCAATCTAACTATGCGGCGACTAAAGCTGGCGTCGAAGGTTTTAGCCGTACGCTAGCGCGCGAAATTGGCTCACGTCAAGTTACCATTAATTGTGTGGCGCCAGGTTTGATTGAAACCGATATGACGGACGAGCTTGATGAGCGTTTATTGAACTCAATGTTAGATGCTGTACCTATCAGCCGTCTTGGTCAGCCAGAGGATATCGCTGCTGCTGTACTGTTTTTAGCAAGCGATGAAGCCAGTTATATCACAGGTGCTGTTTTGCCGGTCAATGGCGGCATGTATATGTAGCAGTTTGCTGTCGGATTTTTCCTACATGCGATAGCAATTAGTGCTGAATCCCAAGCGTTACATACTTATAATAAAAAACTGTGTGAACGAGTGTAAACTATAATAAAGGGTGCTATAATGTCGAATACTTTTAAGTCAAAGCCATGTATGATAGCAAGGCTTTACTAGATATTAGTACAGAATGTATAACTTGTTATAGTACACTCAGATGGCTATATGGATCTGATAATCCCATTTATATACAATGCTATAGTGGCTAACCACGTGATTATAGTAGTTTGTCAAAATAATAGATCAAAAAGGAGAAATCTACATGAGTAATGATACCGAGCAAAGAGTTAAAGCTGCCGTAGCTGAGCAACTAGGTATGAATGTTGAAGACATCAACAACGATGCTTCATTTATGGAAGACTTAGGCGCTGATTCACTGGATTTAGTTGAGTTGGTTATGTCATTTGAAAGCGATTTTGGCATCACAATTCCTGACGAAGATTCAGCAGAATTAACGACTGTTCAAAAAGCAATCGACTACGTACAAGCACAGCTATAATTAGCGACTTGCTCAATAAGTTCGATATGACCGCTTATCTTGATAGATAGGCGGTTTTTTTATGTTTATCATTTCTCTTTATTGTTATTACACTTATAACAACTGATTTAATATTAGCGTTAACATTGGCTACGCCAAATCAACATTACTCAACATACTCTTACTATTTATCGCTCATGGCTTTGCTTATACTCATAATGGTAAGCAAAAAAGGGTGATAACCGATATGCGTTATCATCGAAACAACAATGATGCATAATAATTAATAATATTTTAAGGAGCAGTTATATGGGTATGTTCAGTTTTGCAAAAGACATTGGTGATAAAATCTTTAATCGTGATGACGCCAAGCATGACGCTAAAGTAGAAACCAAAGCAGACGCTAATACACCAGTACAGAGTACTGAGCCTTCAGCGCAATCAGTAGCCAATATTTTACTTCGTCGTATTCAGCAGCAAAATCTAAATATTAGTGATTTAAAGATTAAGTATAATGGGTCAACCGATACTGCAGAAATTAGCGGTAAAGCTAAGACTCAAGCTGATCGCGAAAAAGCTATTATTGCCATCGGTAATGTACAAAACGTGGCTAAAGTCATTGATAATATCGATATTGAAGAGCAGTCACCTGAGTCGACTATGTACACTGTAAAATCTGGTGATAGCTTATCTAAAATTGCAAAAGATGTTTATGGTTCAACTGGTGATTATATGAAGATATTTGAAGCCAATAAGCCGATGTTGTCTGACCCAGACAAGATTTATCCTGGTCAAGTACTACGTATTCCTAAATAGTTATCATTTTTTAAGTCGTTATAAGTATCGAAACACTCATAGTATTTTGGATACTTAGAATATGGCTGTATAAAGACACCTCAAAATATGAGGTGTTTTTTTATGTATAAAATATAGAGTTAAAAATTAGGCTTCTAATTATTAATAAGTAAGATATCCAATTTATGACGCTGTTCAGCGATCGCCCAATCTATATGTTCGTCAAGCATAGTGTTATGTAGCCCCAGTTTTGCTTGTAATGCTTCGATGATTTCTTGATTACCAGTGGCATTGCCAAGACCGATAGCGATATTACGCAGAAAATTCACATAACCGGTGCGTCTAAGTGGGCTACCTTCGGTCTTTTTCATAAACTCTGCTTCTTGCCATTGCCACAATTCCAGCAAACTGCTGCTATCAAGGCGATGCCTTGGCGCAAAATCCTCTACGGGCGTCAGATTGGCATAACGGTTCCATGGGCAAATCAGCTGACAATCATCACAGCCAAAGATACGATTACCAATAGCGCGGCGGTATTTTTCATCGATAATACCGTCATGTTCAATCGTAAGATAAGAGATGCAAGCTGACGCATTAAGCTCATAAGGGGCGACAATGGCTTGAGTGGGACAGATATCAATACAGGCGCTGCAACTGCCGCAATGCTCTTTAACTGGCTCATCGTCAGGTAGTTCAAGGCTCATAAACAGCTCTCCGAGCACAAAGAACGAGCCGGCTTGTTTGTTTATGAGTAATGTATGCTTGCCAGTCCAGCCAAGACCCGCAGCATCAGCAATCGGTCGCTCAAAGATAGGAGCTGAGTCACTAAAAGGTCTAAAAATAAAATCTGTGTCAGCGCCAATATCTAGATGTCGCCATTCAGGAAGCATCGCCTCGATTTTTAACGCCAGCTGCTTAAGGCGACTGCGCATGGTTTTATGATAGTCGCGCCCTCTTGCATAGCGAGCAATGATACCTTGGTTAGGATAATTATTGTCAGTCACAGTACGTGGTGTTGGGGTTTGAGTGAGATAATCCATACGCACACTAATAATGGTTTTTGCGCCTTCTACCAGTTGCTCAGGGTGTGCACGCAGATGATGATTGCTGTGCATAAACTGTAATTGTGCTTCATAGCCTTTGGCCAACCACTGCTTTAACTGTTCAGTCTGCTTAACAAACAAAGGGTGATGTACCGATAAAAAGCCGCAATCTGCAAACCCTAACGATTGCGCTGTCTCTTTAATCCAGTGTTTAATATCTGCTGTAGTAGTAAAATCATGCGTATTATTGATAGCAATCTTTTTAGCAGTGACGCTAGTAGGTAATGATGGCATCTGCGTTTGAGAGTTTGTTTGAGATTTATTGCTCATATCTGACGATCAATGATAATGTGAATATGGATATGATAAGCCAGTGAGCGAAGAGCGCAAGTATCAAAGTGAATAAATCCATATAAATATAGATTTATATAGATTAAACCTAATTAATTGACCTTAAAGTCAATAGCAGCAAATACATACATCAATTTTGGTTTGTACTGATAATAAGTCAGAAGCTTAGCCAAATCTTATAAGAATAATCGAGGGTTAGTCATGCCAACGTCAAATGAATTGTCATCGAAAACTACCATGCCTATCGCTCTATATAGCAGCAAGCAGCTCTATGCGATGGAACAAGCATGGTTTGCACAAGGCAATAACAGCTTTGCTCTAATGCAACAAGCGGCTTGGCAAATGGTGAAGCATATTGAGATACTTTATGAAGAAAAATGTTTGAATGAGCAATTAGCAAAGCAGGGCATTGCCTCTCGTCCTGTTAATCGTCCGTGCCGTGTCAGTGTTTGGGTCGGAAAAGGTAATAATGGTGGCGATGGGTGGCTTGTTGCGTATTATTTACAGCAGAGAGGCTGGCAAGTACAAATCATTACGGTTGGCTTTGAGAAACAAGATTTTGTTATAAAAGATAATATAGAAAGTTTTAATGAAGATAGTAAAAATCCAATTGCTGATGCGACAAAGGCGTTACAGCTGGCACTATCTGCTGATTGTAAATATCGATGTTTTGAAAATATCGATGATAGAAGCATGAGCGCTTTGCCGGCGGATGTTTATATCGATGCGATATTTGGTATTGGATTCAATCGTGCAGCGAGCGATATTTATCAGCAAGCAATTTGCGCTTTTAACAAAGCAGCAGAGCATGCTAAAGCATTGGTCATCGCGGTTGATATCTCAAGTGGCTTGGTTGCCTCTACTGGTCAGGTATTTGAGCGTGTTGCGATAGCCGCAGATGTGACCTTATGTCTGATCGCACGTAAATTTGGTCTGCATACCAAAGCCGGGCTCGATTATAGCGGCGCCGTGATTGATATACCGCTGATACCCCATCTAGCAAATGATAACGCGCTTATTCCTATCGCCACCCTTATTAATTCGCCTTATCGATTAAAGCCACGCCGACAAAACAGCCATAAAGGCAGCTATGGGCATGTATTAATCATTGGCGGCAATCGTATTGATAACTCACAAGGCATGGGCGGAGCAGCCATATTATCGGCATCGAGCGCGATGGCGACGGGCAGTGGTAAAATAACAGTTGCCTGCCATAAGGCTTACCATGGGGCGTTATTAACCTCGCTAGCAGATGCAATGAGCATGGATTTGCATGATACCAAAGGAGTAAAACGCCTAATTAAAGAGGCCAGTGTGGTTGCTATTGGTATGGGCCTAGGGCGTGATGAAAAAGCAAAATTGCTATTTACTGAATATCTGCAGACTGCGGTAGCAGCAGGTAAGCCCGTAATCATTGATGCTGACGGTCTCTATCATTTGGCATCATTGCATCGGGAAAACCATATGCTGATAGCCGAGCTAAAAACACATAGTAAAAATTATCAAGTGTGTTTAACGCCACATAGTGGGGAAGCTGCTAGATTATTGAATAAAAAGGTAAATGAGATAGAAAATGATAGATTGGCTGCAATAACAGAGTGCGCAGCAATTTATGGCGGTGATTGGGTGTTAAAGGGAGCAGGGTCGTTAATTCTGGAGCAGCAATCAGCGCAACCGCATGTTTATGTGTGCGGTGTGGGCAATGCTGGCATGGCGACCGCTGGTATGGGTGATGTACTTACAGGTGTCATTACTGGACTATGGGCACAGGATGATTTAAAACATGAACTACGCAGTTTGCACCAAGCAGTCGTTATCCATGGATTAGCAGGCGATGTTTTAGTCAACCAGACGAGAAATAACGATGATAATTTATTATTGGTGGGGCAGCGAGGTCTGCAAGCTCAAGATATGCCAGCAGCTATCCGTCATGTGATGCATCTCATAACAGATAGCCTTTAACGATTTAATGTCACCTCAGCTAAATGTGTTTAAACACCAAATTGAAGATTAGCCACAATACTGGGTAATGGCTTGTTGAACACGTTCACGCTTAAGCTCAATCTCACGACCATCTAGATATTGACGTTTGCCATTGGCATCCATCTCATAAATACGTCCGCCCACATTTAGATTGGTTAAATTATTGCGTAACGATTGACAACGCTGGGCATTCGCTTGGGCTTCTTGCTCTTTGATGCGTGCTTCTAATTGGGCAACGCGCTGTTCTTCTGCGCTTTGCGGCGCACTTTGATAGGCTTCGGTTTTACCTGCCAGCTGTCCAGCATTGCTCTGTCTACCGTCACTACGAAACTCGATAACTTCGATATTCCTACCATTTTGCGGCGCATATTGGCTGTACTTGACTTCGCCATGTGCGCCAATAGATTTGTATACCTGAATGGCATGAGTGGCGCTCATTGGTAGTATGAACATACACGCAGTGCTGACACTGATAAGTAGTTTGGTAGCAGTGCTTATCGTAGACGCTTGTGCCATAGTAACAGCCCTCTTAATGGGTAAAAAATACAGCTATCGTTCAGTTAAGCATAAGGGTTAATAGAATCGATAACAATATAAATACATAATGGCTTGATTCTAGCAAATAATACTTATGAATGTACATTGTTTAATAACCAATAGTTGGGGATAGGGTTTAGAAGTTTTTCTTGACAATAGCTCACAAACCATCGAATATAATAGCAGTTGATTGGTCAGTGAGCGGCTTTTATGATATTGCCGTGGCACTTGAAAATAAGGACTACGGGTTGCTTATCGGTAGCTTGCTTAGCCTTATTATCTTTGTGACAATGATATAAAATAAATAGCGCTTGTAATAATGCTATTCAAATCTATATTTATTGTCTCCGGACTTATCTGTCTACAATGACTAAGATAAACTTATTATTACTGTGTCTCGTAAGATTTTGCTGTTGTAAAAATAGAGTGTCATGTGTGTTTTTAACATCTCCTCATCAAACAGGTTATAAGATTTCGTAATCATATAACATGATATAAGCTATAAAATATAAGCTTTGAGATTTGTTCTATCATTCTGTATCCGTCTATTTGTCATTAGCGCAACCTTGTATGCACTACAAATAATAAGCTTCTTTTATAGATGCACTCGCATCTTGTCACTGTATATCGATAAAACCCTGTCGCAAAGCTGACCTTAAATATATTGCTATGTTTGAGTAATATGCTGTCCTATAACACAGCGTAACTTAGACGTAGCGGGCACATATTCTTGCCACAAAAAAAGGTGACGACAGTGACGCAAACCACGCAAAGTCCGAATATGACTGGACATACCCAAACGGGTCATGCTGCCAAGAATTTCCCTGAAAAGCAGCAACGCCTTGCCGAAGGAAGCAATGAGCCTGTCATGCTATCTGGTGCTGAGATGTTGGTGCAAGCACTAACGGATGAGGGCGTCAAATACATTTTTGGTTATCCAGGCGGTGCGGTCCTTCATATCTATGACGCCTTATTTCAACAAGACAATGTTGAGCATATTCTGGTACGTCATGAACAAGCCGCAGGTCACATGGCAGATGCTTATTCACGAGTAACTGGCAACACGGGTGTGGTGCTAGCGACTTCAGGTCCTGGTGCGACCAATACAGTGACAGCTATTGCCACTGCTTTTATGGATTCTGTACCGATGGTGATCATCGCAGGTCAGGTGCCTAGTAGTCTGATCGGTGAAGATGCTTTCCAAGAAACCGATATGATTGGTGTATCACGCCCAATCGTGAAGCATAGCTTTCAAGTTCGCCATGCTAGCGAAATCCCAATGATTGTCAAAAAAGCCTTTTATATTGCCCAGTCTGGACGTCCGGGTCCTGTTGTCATCGATGTGCCAAAAGACATGACTGCGCCTAGCGAAAAATTTGCTTATGAATATCCAAAAGAGGTATTTATACGCTCATATCAGCCGTCATTAAAAGGTCATAGTGGTCAAATCAAAAAGGCGGTTGAAACCTTACTTGCGGCTAAGCGCCCGATTATTTACTCTGGTGGCGGTGTAGTTTTAGGTAATGCCTATAAAGAATTAACGGCGCTTGCTCATCGTTTAAACCTACCAGTCACCAATACCTTAATGGGTTTGGGTGCTTTCCCTGGCTCTGATGAGCAGTTCTTGGGTATGCTTGGTATGCATGGCACTTATGAAGCCAATATGACCATGCATCATTCTGACGTTATATTGGCAGTTGGGGCACGCTTTGATGATCGCGTGACCAATAACGTCAAAAAATTCTGTCCAAATGCGACGATTATTCATATTGATATTGACCCAACCTCTATCTCAAAAACGATCTTTGCTCATATTCCTATCGTTGGCGATGTGAAATCAGTGCTTACTGACATGATAGACATTATTGGCGAAGATAAAGAGTTAGACCAACCGGCGTTGTTGGATTGGTGGTCACAGATTAATGAGTGGCGCAAGCGTCATGGTTTGCGCTATGACACCAGTACCGATAATGGTATTAAGCCACAAGCGGTCGTTCAAGCTTTAGATAAAGTGACTAATAGTAATGCGATTATCACGAGTGACGTGGGTCAACATCAGATGTTTGCCGCGCTTTACTATACCTATAATGAGCCACGTCAATGGCTGAACTCAGGTGGTCTTGGTACTATGGGCGTTGGCTTGCCGTATGCGATGGCAGCCAAACTTGCTAATCCTGAGCGTGATGTGGTTTGTATTACTGGCGAAGGCTCTATTCAGATGAATATCCAAGAACTGTCTACCTGTTTGCAGTATGATTTGCCAGTTAAAATCCTAAACTTGAATAATGCACAGTTGGGTATGGTAAAACAGTGGCAAGACATGCTGTATGAAGGTCGTCACGCACATTCTTACATGAATTCTTTACCAGACTTTGTCAAGCTTGCTGAAAGCTATGGTCACGTCGGTATCAAGATTACTGATCCTGCGACCATGGAAGCACAATTGGCTGAAGCCATGGCAATAAAAGACAGGTTGGTATTTATCGATGTTTACGTCGATCGTAATGAGCATGTATATCCGATGCAAATCGCTGGGCAAACGATGCGTGATATGTGGTTAACAAAAGGGGAGCGTACCTAATGCAACAACAACATCTGATTTCGGTATTGATGGAAAACGAAGCGGGTTCGTTGTCGCGTTTAGTCGGCTTGTTCTCACAACGTGGCTACAATATCGAAACGCTAAACGTCGCCCCTACTGATGATCCAAGTATTTCACGTCTGACAGTAACGACAATCACGTCACCTGAAAAGATAGAACAAATCACCAAGCAATTGCATAAATTGATCGAAGTGGTTAAAGTGCTTAATCTCTCAGATACCGTACACGTCGAACGTGAGCTGATGCTAATAAAAGTACGTGCGACGGGCGGTGTACGTGAAGAGATCAAACGCAGTGCCGATATTTTTCGTGCACAGATCGTTGACGTCAATGCCAACTTATATACGATTCAAATCGTCGGCGATAAAGCTAAGCTCGATGGTTTTATTGATGTTATTGGTCGCGAACGTATCATGGAAGTAGTGCGTTCAGGCGTCATTGGTATTGCTCGTGGTGACAAAACGCTAAGCCTATAATCAGCGTTTATGATCTTCAAAATACAGTATTTCAAACTTATTTATTCAACATCAACATAGCGCTTATCTCACCAATCACTTCGATAAGGTGACTATAATTTAAGTGTTTATTTATCCATGGTACGCCATGATTTAGGAAAAGGACTCTGTTTATGAACGTTTATTATGATAAAGATTGTGATCTATCAATCGTACAAGGTAAAAAAGTTGCCATTATTGGTTATGGTTCACAAGGTCATGCGCACGCGCTTAACCTACAAGATTCAAACGTCGATGTGACGGTTGGTCTACGTGCTAACTCTGGCTCATGGAAGAAAGCAGAAAATGCTGGCTTAAAAGTTGCTGAAGTAGAAGAGGCGGTAAAAGCTGCTGACATCATCATGATTTTGACGCCTGATGAATTCCAAAAAGAGCTTTATAATGACGTGATTGAGCCAAACATCAAGCAGGGCGCGACACTAGCCTTTGCTCATGGTTTTGCGATTCATTACAACCAAGTCGTTCCACGTAGCGATCTTGATGTCATCATGGTGGCACCAAAAGCACCAGGTCATACCGTTCGTTCAGAATTCGCCAAAGGCGGTGGTATCCCAGATCTTATCGCTATCTATCAAGATGCGTCAGGTCAAGCCAAGCAATTAGCATTATCTTATGCTGCTGGTGTTGGTGGTGGACGTTCAGGTATTATCGAAACGACCTTTAAAGATGAAACTGAAACTGACCTATTTGGTGAGCAAGCGGTTCTTTGTGGTGGCGCAGTAGAGCTAGTAAAAATGGGCTTTGAAACCTTAACTGAAGCTGGCTATGCACCAGAAATGGCTTACTTTGAGTGCTTACATGAGCTAAAGCTTATTGTCGACTTGATGTATGAAGGCGGTATCGCTGACATGAACTACTCAATCAGTAATAACGCTGAATATGGCGAATATGTGACTGGTCCTGAAGTCATTAATGAGCAATCACGTGAAGCCATGCGTAATGCGCTAAAACGCATCCAATCTGGCGAATACGCAAAAATGTTCATCAGTGAAGGCGCAACCAACTATCCATCAATGACGGCTCGTCGTCGTAACAATGCAGAGCATCAAATCGAAATCACGGGCGCTAAGCTACGTGGTATGATGCCTTGGATCGGCGGCAATAAAATCATCGATAAAGACAAAAACTAATTTGCTATTGATGAATTAGTAAAGAAATCAGTCTAAAGAAGCCCATGTTATCAGTGATAGCATGGGCTTCTTATTTTTAGTAGGCGGTGTTTTATAAAATATTTTTATCATCGCCAGTCTGTGTTGGTTGAAAATCTGACTTCGCTGCCTAATATAGGCAAGCATTATCATATCTATTAACGGCTTAGTCGGTTAAATAGGTATCTCTATTTTTATCCTTGTTATTTTTATTCTTGCAATATAAATGCCAAGGATTCTTTTATTCTATAGATTATAGGTTGTCTGTTGTGCAAATATCTTATCCTGATTGGCTAACACCGCAATTCATATACGTTACTCTGAGCGCTGTCGTTGCCGTTTTGATTTGGATCGAAGGGGAGATGCTCAAAAAAACTGGTGGCAAACTACCTAACTCTAAGTTCTTTCAAATCAGCTCAATTCTAGATACCTCATGGTTTTTCATCTCAGTAGTGATGTTATATACGATTGATTTGACACCACTAGCCGTTGCTGTACCAGCGGCTTACGGTCTTTATACGACCTTTGGCTGGATCTATGGCGCACGTTTATTGAAGCGTAAAGGCATTCCTGACTCTCCGAAAGACTTGGTCATACCTGCTAAATATATCGCTTATAGTCAGTCATTTTCGCTGATATTTTTTGCGCTATGTTTATTGGTATTGAGCTCACCGTGGTTGCCGATTGCTGTATAGTTTTTTTCAATATAGTAGCAAATATAATTCTTATCATTGTTATTTGTCGAAAGCGATATCTAAGTCCTTTGTAAATCTCGAAAGGTAAGTGGTAAAAAAGCATTCTATATCAACATATTAAGTCTCAAGTAGTTAATAGTAATAGTTATTTAAAATTGACTTGAATAGGTTACAAAAATCATCAATTTAAGCTGTTGCGCTTAAAAAAAGCTGTTATAATCAGCTTGTACTCAAAGGATTTCGGGTAAAAATATTAAGATCTCTATTAGAGGTTTCAATGATTTTACCCACGCATTCTGCAAGAAAAACTTAGGTATATATCAATTAATCGGTGATGACACACGTCTCGCCAACAGTTAAAGAGTTAGGAAAATTTATGTCAGATAAAGTTGAAGGCACTGTAAAGTGGTTTAATGAAGCTAAAGGTTTTGGTTTTATCGCGCAAGACAACGGCGGACAAGACGTATTCGCTCACTACAGCGCTATCCAAGGCGGTGGTTTCAAAACTCTAGCCGAAGGCCAAAAAGTGTCTTTCATCTTAGGTGATGGCAAGAAAGGCCCACAAGCTGAGCAAATCGAAGCTATCTAATCTCATTTGACATTGAGTAAGCTGTTCTTCAGCGCGCTTAATGACAGTAAGATTATCAATATGCATTGATGCCTTTGTTTGTTAAAACAATAAAAATACTGTTTAGACTTTAAAAAAGAGCAACCTCTGATCAGGTTGCTTTTTTTATGATCTTTTTTTGATTCAATTCTTATAATAACGAGATGGTATTGGTTTATATTAACAGTTATAAACGACTTAGATAGCTTGTAGAAATCAGAAAAGAATAAGAATAATGATAAGAAAATGGTGTGACTAGGCGCTTATAAACTGTTTATTGTAGAATGGTGACAAATTTATGACGCATTATTCACGGCGTTGTCTTGACCTTAAGGCTGAGCTCACGCAAGATACATAGGTCTGATAATAACGGTTGGCTTAGCTTTGGCAGATTTTATAGATAGAGAGTGTGATGCCAGTATATTGTTTATGGTCTGATATTTTTTATTACATTATAGATGCTGACGCAGCAATCAACCTTGAGTACTATTTCGAACGACGATTTTAAAAAAATGAACCTTTGGTTCTTAACTGGTAATTTTAATTCATAACATTAATAAACGAGGAACGTATGAAAGCATTAGTAGCGGTCAAGCGTGTCATTGATTACAACGTAAAAGTTCGTGTAAAAGCTGATAATTCTGGCGTAGATTTATCTAACACTAAAATGTCAATCAACCCTTTTGATGAAATTGCAGTAGAAGAAGCGGTTCGTCTTAAAGAAGCGGGTGTGATTGATGAAATCATCGTTGCCTCAATTGGTCCAAAAGAGTCACAAGAGCAGATTCGTGCCGCTTTAGCACTGGGTGCTGATCGTGGTATCTTGGTAGTAACTGATGCAAAACCTTATCCTCTACAAATCGCTAAAATCCTGAAAAATATCGCTGAATCTGAAGCTACCGATATCATTCTACTAGGTAAACAAGCGATTGATGATGATAATAACCAAACGGGTCAAATGCTAGCGGCATTGATGGGTATCGGTCAGGGTACATTTGCATCAGAAGTAAAGGTTGAAGGCGATAAAGTTAATGTAACGCGTGAAATCGATGGTGGTTTGCAAACGGTTGCGCTTGATTTGCCAGCGGTTATTACCACTGATTTACGTTTGAATGAGCCACGTTATGCAAAATTGCCTAACATCATGAAAGCGAAGAAAAAGCAGCTTGATGAAAAAACACCTGCTGATTTTGGTGTTGATATGGCATCTAAGCAAGAAATCATTAAAGTTGTACCACCTGCTGAGCGTAAAGCTGGTATCAAAGTGGGTTCAGTTGATGAGTTGGTCGATAAGCTAAGAAACGAAGCAAAAGTCATTTAATACTTTGCTAGTGCCTATCTACTGCAAAGCCATGACGTCCTAAATAAGTTTTATTGAACTTGGACATAATAGGGCTTTGTGTACCAACAACCTCATGAATAGATGATACGAATAAATAAAGGACAAAAACAATGGCAATTTTGGTATATGCAGAACACGACAATGCCAGTCTAAAAAAGGCAACTTTGAATACGATCGCTGCTGCTCAGCAAATTGGCGGTGATATTCATGTATTGATCGCTGGTAGTGGTGCGCAAGCAGCAGCTGACGAAGCAGCAAAAGCAGCAGGCGTTAGCAAAGTATTGCTAGCCGACAACGCAGCTTATGAGCATCAATTGGCAGGTAACTTAGCGCTATTGGTCGCTGATATTGCTGGTGAGTACAGTCATATTCTTGCACCTGCTACAACAACTGGTAAAAACTTCCTACCACGCGTTGCCGCATTACTTGATGTCAGCATGTTATCAGAAATCTCTGCTGTGGTAGATGCACAAACGTTTGAGCGTCCTATCTATGCTGGTAACGCGACTGCAACGGTTAAGACGACAGAAGATAAAGTGGTATTAACCGTACGTACCACTGCTTTTGATCCAGTAGCAAGTGAAGGTGGTTCAGCCGCTGTTGAAACTCTTGACAATGTACAAGAGCTTGGCAAATCAAGCTTTGTTAATGAAGAGATGGCTAAGTCTGACCGTCCAGAATTGACGTCAGCCAGCATCGTGGTTTCTGGTGGTCGTGCCCTAGCAAATGGTGAAAACTTCACTAAATATATCGAGCCATTGGCTGATAAACTTGGCGCTGCTGTTGGTGCATCACGTGCCGCTGTCGACGCAGGCTATGTACCAAACGATATGCAGGTTGGTCAAACGGGTAAAATCGTTGCACCAGACTTATATATCGCAGCTGGTATTTCAGGCGCTATTCAGCATTTAGCGGGTATGAAAGATTCTAAAGTCATCGTTGCTATCAACAATGACCCAGAATCACCTATCGCTAGCGTTGCCGATTACTTCTTAGAAGCTGATTTATTTGCAGCTTTACCTGAACTGACCAGTAAAATCTAAGTACTTGTTAGTGAAAGTTGAATACAAAAAACCCGCTGTCATTGATTGCGGGTTTTTTTATATTCAACTTAAAAATCGTCTTGCTGATTCAGTTAAATGATATTAGCTATAACTTCTTTGACGCAAGGTCTCATACAAACATAGCGAGCCTGCAATCGCAACATTGAGGCTTTCTTGCCCATTGGGCTGTGGTAGAGCGATAGGGGTTGCGCACTGCATCAGCTCGTCACAAACCCCTTGACCTTCATGTCCCATAATCCAAGCGATTGGTTTTTTTAAATCATGCTGATAGATGACGGTATCAGTGTGCGAGCTGGTGGCAAATAGAGGGGTTTGCACATGGTCTAAAACTTCTTGTACACTTAATCCCTCATATATATTTAGGGCAAACTGGGCACCCATTCCTGCCCGTAATGTTTTTGGTGACCAAGCTTGCGCAGTAGCGCTGGTGCAAAGTATGTTTTTGATTCCAACAGCTGCTGCGGTACGCAGTAATGTGCCGACATTACCACTATCTTGAACGTCATTGAGAATCAAGCAGTCATCATGAATCATAGATAGGCTAGGGGTTGGCATCTTAATCACTGCCATAATATCAATCCCAGTACCTAAGCTACGAATACTTTCATAAAGCGCATCCGACAAGGTTAAGATAGGCGTATAAGTGGGCAAGCGAGTGAGAACTTGCTGCACCTCAGGATGGTGGTGTGCAGACTCTGCTAGCAATATTTGCACAAATGGATAATCACTACGAAGGGCAGCATCAATAAGATGAATACCTTCAATGACAGTTTGTCCATGTTTGTTACGTTGGCGAGCTTGCGTCAATAACGCCTTTACTAGCTTGACCGTTGTATTCTTATCTGAGGTAATAAGCTCGGTGGGGTTTGCTACCATAATAGATCGCTTAGAGAAAAAGTATAAAATATAGACAGCGCCTATAAAATGATGAGTGATATGGCTTTATAGGTGCTGTCAAAATGTTCTTGATTAGCTTACTTATCACTGTAGTTTAAATGCAACTCTTTAATATAGTCGACTTCATTTTTACTGCCAAGCACTACAGGCACGCGTTGATGAATGTCAATCGGCTCTATATCTAAAATGCGATTGACTGCATCCGTTGCCCCGCCGCTAGCACGTTCAATTAATAAACTCATGGGATTGGCTTCATACATGAGACGTAATTTGCCTGCTTTATTGGCGTATTTGGTATCAAAGGGATATGTGAATAAACCACCGCGGCATAGAATGCGATGAACATCACCAACCATAGCGGCAACCCAGCGCGTATTAAAATCGCGACCACGTACGCCTGTCTCGCCAGCGATAAGCTCATCGATATATTGCTGCATTGGCGCGCGCCAATAACGGTAGTTTGAGGCATTGATAGCATATTCGCTAGTATCGGCATCGATGGTGACATTTTCTTCTATCAATACATAGTCATTGGTATCTGGATCTAGGCTAAACATGACTACATTATCTGTGATGGTCAGCGTGAGAACGGTAGACGTGCCATATAGTAAGTAACCGGCTGCTAGCTGCTGATTACCCGCTTGTAAAAAGTCGCTATTTTCACTAACTTGACCTTGACGCTGGTACGGTAAAATCGAGAATATGGTGCCGACAGCCATATTGATGTCGATATTAGACGAGCCATCGAGTGGGTCAAACAAGACCAATAAACTGCCATCAACATTGGCAGGAGTAGCGTCATCAAGCTCTTCTGAAGCAACACCAGCACAATGGCTGTTTTGTGCCAATGCATCTAATAATAAATCGTTGGCCAATACATCTAACTTCTTCTGGTCTTCACCTTGCACGTTTTGATTACCCGCTTCACCAAGGATGTCTGCTAAAGCGCCTTTTCTTAAGAGCTGTGAGATGGTCTTGCCGACGTCAGTAACGGTAGTGATAACGTCATTGAGGGCAGGAGTGGTGGCATTAGTGTTCAAGTACTGTGCTAAGGTTGTCATAGTGTTTCCTAATGAATAATTCTGATAAAGAGTGGTATAAGCTAAGTAAGGAATGCGTGTTTAAGAATTGATTACGTTATATTGATATGAGAGATATTGTTAAATACTGACTAAGGCGTCTTTGTCCTGACCTGAAAATCAGCTACACTAACACTATTATTATTCAATTATGGTTTAAGAGGCTGTCTTTTGATACGGTTGCCAAATGATGTGCTGCTATTCTCTAAAATGAGAGCCGCATCTATTTTAGTATTGTCTATATCACTGCGGTAAATTGTAGCAAATAAGCAGCAAAATGTCCTTGTCTGTATGCATGTCTGCCGTATTATCGAGTCAAAACCGTTAAAAAAACGAATGATAACTTATTATAAAATCATACAAACCCTTAATGAAGACGTGTCCTTATGTCAAATTCTATCGATAGCCAATCACTACCTACCGTCTCGCCGACAGACTACGCAAGATTTGATCCTGATACGATTCATGAAAAACTTGATGCGTCATTGAGTCGTCCGCAGCTCAATACTGATGGTAGTATTCGTCATTTTTTAGGTATCGAAGGTCTTGATAAAGCCCAGCTGCAGGCGATTATCGCTAAAGCTGAGTCATTTTTTGATGATAAGGGACAGCTGATTAACCGTCCTGAGCTTGAAGGCTATACGGTGATGAATCTGTTTTTTGAGCCATCGACGCGCACGCGTACCACGTTTGAAGTAGCAGAAAAACGTTTAGGTGCTAATGTATTAAATATCGATATCGAACGCTCTAGTACCAAGAAGGGAGAGAGCTTACGCGATACGTTATGGAATCTGCAAGCGATGACGGCAGATATCTTTGTGGTACGTCATTCAGCATCAGGTGCGGCACATTTTATGGCGACTGAAGTGACGCCAGATATTGCCATTATCAATGGTGGTGATGGCTGGCATGCGCATCCAACGCAAGGCATGCTTGATATGCTGACTATTCACCGTGAGGCGCCGCGTCCTTTTGAAGAGCTGTCGGTTGCAATCGTTGGCGATATCAAACACTCGCGAGTAGCACGCTCTGACATCAGTGCGCTACAAACATTGGGTGTAAAAGACATTCGCGTCTGCGCACCTCGTACGTTATTACCAAAAGGGATTGAGCGTTTTGGTGTGCAAGTATATGAGAATATGAATGAATGCGTGACGGACTGTGATGTCATTATGGGCTTGAGAATTCAAAATGAGCGTATTGGCTCTCCACTATTGGCATCATCGAGTGAATACTATAAGCACTATGGTATTACTCCTGAGCGCGTGGCACTGGCTAAGCCTGATGCTCTAGTTATGCACCCAGGACCGATGAACCGCGGTGTTGAGATTGCCTCAAGCGTTGCCGATGGTGCGCAATCTGTAATTTTAAAACAGGTTAATAACGGCATTGCTATTCGTATGGCGGTACTGTCGCTTGCGATGGAAGGTCAGCGCGCGCATCAAGCGACTGGTCATTAATATTTAGCTCGCCTGTTTTATTCTTATTTATTCCATTTTATTGATACGGTAATAACGCTCATGGTTCACATTACGAATTCAGATGTTCATATGCACGACTTACTTCCAAAAGTATTTAAAGAATCACTGTCACAAATCGCCACTGCTCAGTTAGCAAAGCTGACGAGCGAGCGCGAGACATGGATATTACCACCGCTGGTGGATTTGTGCGCCCGCTTACGTGAGCCGGGTCAACAGCAGCATGGCACGTTAGAGTCAGAAGGGCGTGCAGCACGTGGTAATGGTTTTTTGCATGTGGTGATTCCCCCTGATACCAATCCTATTTTAGAGAACGGTTCATTGTTAAAAGGCTTACGTGAGCGTGCGCTCGATGATGGCGGCATCTATTTGCATATTTTGGGCGCGTTGACTGCTGGCTTAGAAGGTGAACGTCCGTCTAATATTGCAGGACTTAAAAAAGGCGGCTGTATTGCCGTCTCCAATGCTCGCAGACCCTTTCAAAACGACTTAGTGCTCTTACGTACACTTGAGTATGCGGCGACGTTTGGCATGAAGGTATTCTTTTATCCTGATGAGCCTAGTCTATCTGGTGATGGCGTTGCACATGAAGGCTATATCGCTTCTTATCATGGTCTGCAGGGTATTCCTTGGATTGCAGAAACCGTCGCTTTATCAACGCAGTTACTTATGGTGGAAGAAACGGGCATAGCTGCTCACTTTAGCCAATTATCTTGTAAGTCGTCAATTGAGCTGATGCGCTGGGCGAAAGATAAAGGTTTACCAGTTACTTGTGACGTGGCAATGCATCAGTTGTATTTAACCGATGATAATCTGGAAGGCTTTAATGCTCAAGCATATGTATTACCCCCTTTGCGTAGTAATACTGATCAGCAAGCGATTCGCCGTGGTCTAAAAGATGGCACAATTGATGCAATTTGTAGTCATCATGAGCCATTAAACAGTACCGCGAAGAAAGCTCCATTTGCTGAAAGTACGCCCGGTATCTCAAATTTTGATACCTTTATGGCGCTGGCGTGCCAGTTAGTAAAAGATGAGGTGTTAACACTTGAGCAGCTAGTTGATAAAATCTGTCTAAACCCTGCAAAAATTGCGGGTATTAGCGAGCAATATGAGACTATCGGTGGCGCAGTACTGGTTGATCCCAATCTTGAATGGCAGGTGACTAGCGAATCCATGTTATCAAACGGCAAAAATACGCCATTCTTTAACCAAACACTGCAAGGGCGCGTTGTGGAGACTTTCTTTGGCTAATTTGCCTAGGCAGGATGATAGTCTAGAGTCTTCGTCAGAGGGCAATTCATCAAAAGATAACCATCCGTCTTCAGACCCACGACACAATGAGCCTCGCACGACGTCAAGCGAATCTATCAAAGCAGTAGCAATCTATGAAGTCGTAAAGGGTATTGGCGCACTACTAGGTGCATTGGCTTTATCGTCGTGGCATACCGACCTTGAGCATTGGCTCATTACGGCGACGGCTTCTTGGCAACAAGTATTTGGTCAGTTATTAGCGCCACAAGTTGACAGTGCGGTGCGTATTGCACAGATGGCAAGCAAAAACTGGTCGGTATTCTTATTATTGATTTTTGCTTATGCCAGTTTGCGTTTTGTCGAGGCATATGGCTTATGGCAAGATAAAACATGGGCTTACTGGTTTGGGGTACTGGGTTATGGAATATTTATTCCTATTGAACTCTACTATTTGATTGTGAGTCCGTTTGATTGGTTCAAACTTACCATATTGGTGTCGAATATTATTATTGTGATTGTGGTTTATCGTAATATGAAACGAAAGGGTTTAATCTAATCAGGTTTCCTTAGGCTCAAATGATAATTTAGAAAGCCAGCTTAAGATATTTATCTTAAACTGGCTTTTTTATAAATAACGTAATCTAAGATTTATATGTTGGCTGTTTTTTCATCAGTACGAATGCTTTTGGCGACCTTGCCTACACTTAACCCTTGTATCAGTATAGAGAATATAACCACTGCATAAGTTAGGGCCAATAGTATATCGCGTTCAGATCCTGTTGGGAGTTGTAATACTAAAGCAACTGAAATACCACCTCGTAGTCCACCCCATGTTAGCACCTTCCAAGCCCCTGCTGGCAAGTCAAGCTGTCGATGAAAGGTTTTGGTGGTCATGCCGACTACAATAAATCGAGCAAGTAAGGCAATCACAATCGTTAAAGCGCCAGCGATAAATAAATTGGCTGAATAAGCAATCATCACCACTTCAAGACCGATTAATACAAATAAAATTGCGTTCAAAATCTCATCGATCAATTCCCAAAACAAATCCACATAATGGCGCGTTTTATCACTCATCGCTAGTGCTCGTCCGCGATTACCAAGCATCAGCCCCATCATTACCATTGCTAGTGGTCCCGATAAATGCCAATGACTGGCCAGCGCATATCCGCCTATGACACCGGCAAGGGTCAGTAGAACCTCTTCTTGATAGCTATCGATGCTTTTGAGCATGTAATATAAAATCGCGCCAAGTACTAAGCCAAAAATAATACCGCCACCAGCCTCGACTGCCAAGGTGTGCACCACATAATTGGCGGTTGGGATATCACCGCTCGATAAAATACCGAGCAGCAGTACAAAGATGACGACGCCGATACCATCGTTAAATAGCGATTCGCCCGCGATGACCGTCTCTATGCTTTTTGGGGCGCCAGCAGAGGCTAAAATACCCATCACTGCAATAGGGTCGGTTGGAGATATCAAAGCGCCAAACAGTAAGCACCATAAAAAAGACAGCTCGAAACCAAACAGCGGCAACATTAGATATAGAGCACCTGCAATCAGCAGCGCTGATACTAAGGTACCTATGAAAGCTAGAATACCAATAGGCAGCTTATAACGTTTTAGATCACCAATATTGACGTGCAAAGCGGCAGCAAATAAAAGCATAGAAAGCATGCCATCAAGTAAGACTTCAGTGAAATCAAGCTGGCCTAATAAACTGACTTCATAATCAATAAGCTGATCAAACCCTAAAAACCCTAAAAATATCGCCCCGATCGACAATAATATCGAGATAACCATTACACCGATAGTTGTGGGTAGGCCAATAAATCGATGGTTAACGTAAGTTAATAGGGCAGTGATAGATAAAAATATCGCGCTAATTTCGAGTATGGTCAGGCTGCTCGTAGGGTCCATAAAAAAGTCTCAAGTGGGTAATAAAAGGTGTCAACTATGCTCTGACTTGTTTCGATTGGGCTTGTAGTGCCTGACGAATATGGGCATCAAAATCACTGACATAATGGAAATAGTGATGCTGGGCGTTTTCACTCATAATAAATTTCTCTGCTTGTTGGCACATTGCGGTCAAATCATCAGCGAGTTGATGGTAATTTAAATTATCCGCGCCGGCACGCTCAATCAATTTTATCTCATGTATGAGCGTTTGCTGCTGCGCCTCATTAACCCTAGCATAATTCAAGTCAATCATTGCCTGACATAGCGCCTTTAATACCATCAAATCTGCTGCCGCATAACGCCGTATCTCACCAAGTGAGCTATCAATAAAATCTGATATTTTAGGGATACGGGTAACAACGGCAAGGATGGCTGACGGCTGATGGCTGATAGTATCTGATGTATCTGTCTCATCTAACGGTTTATAAAAATGATACGGCGTCGGCGGCTGACAGCGCATCATAATGCTCAGACAACTGGTCAGCGATTGAACACAGTTAACCGCTGTTTTTGGGTCATTGATACCTGGTGACAATGCGCGTACGGCAATTTCAGTCATTTGCCCTAAGCTATAAGCAATATCATTAGATTGCGTCAAGCGCTGTTCAAGACGTATACAACCAGCAAAACGTTGCCAAAATAGCCCATCAGGCGAACGTGGCACAAGCGCCAAATGCGGCGTTTTTGTTTTTTGTAGGTTAGTTGGATGGTCTGCCGGACGCTGATAAAAATAGCCAATCACATTTTTATCGGTGACAAAGTGACCGAGACTGCTATTTATTTCTACCACGCCGCCATAATCTTGCGATAGGGTAATGAGCGATTCAAAATAAATCTGCTGCAAATAGCCCGAGTACGGTGGATAAATAGGCGTCGCAGACCAGTGATGAAATTGTTCGATATCATGATGCTCGATATTACGTTGGTGCTCGATATCGCAGCGGTCACTGTACCAATAATGAATGTTTTTAATTGCCTCATTGCTGGCACCTTCAATCACATGCGATGCCTGAATGGCATGTACCATATGCTGTACAAAATAGACCAGTAGAAGGGCACAAATAATCGCCATAATAATGGCAAAGGTCACCGACAATTGCGGCACACCAAAACCAACATCGTATTTATGAATGGCTTTTAACACCAGCAAGCTATAGCTAAATGTACCGATGAACGCGCCCAAAACGAACTGATTGGGCGTATCAGTCAAAAAGTTACGGAGTAATCGGGGTCCAAATTGTGAAGATGCCATTGATAATACTGCAATGGTAATCGAGAAAGTCGTGCCTGCCACGCCAAGTACCGCACCAGCAATAGTGGTCATAATAGCGCGCGCGGCGTCATCATCGCCAGTGAAGGCAAAGGTAATCTCTCTGACCATGTCGCGATCAAAATGCTCATCGATCGTTACAAGGATAGGAGCGAGCAAGATGCCTACCAGCACACAGGCAGTCGGTATAAACCAGTAAGAGCCAATCAGCTGTTGCCACAAATTCGTTAGGCGATCGGGTAAATTGGTAAGCGTTTTTAGCGACCATAACTGAAAAAACTGCCGCAGTCTTTTGAGACTTGACGTTGATAGACGGTTGAATAAGTTGTCTTCAGCATGTTTAGTCAACGTGAGGAGCTCCAAAAATGATCGTAGTATTTCTTTTATTACCAGCAGTTCTATAGAATCAGACTGCTGACAACAAAAGCTCTTAAAAACAAATTACCTGATTCACTGCAAATAATCCATTAAAAACAGGATAAAAAATAAGCTCCATTTGGAACTTGTTTTTTATAGAGAGGTCTTGTTATTTAAACACTCAAATCGATCTTGGGTTATCGGCTTCAGTAATAATATCGCGTTTAGCATTAGAAAAATTAGCGTTTATTTGATTTTTATCGTCAATGCTGTCTTGTGGAATAAGAATTTCACGATTGTGCTCGTCACGCTCTATGTCGCTATCCTTATCATAAGCGACTGGTTCAAACTTCGGCATGTCATCCTTACTATCTAGAGGCTCTTGTAATAAATGACTGGAGGTAGCTGCGCTAGATTTCCTAAAAAACTCATTTTTCTCTTTTTGAAGCTTTTCGTTTTTATGGTTAGTGGATTTGTCATCAGAGGTTTTCTTACGTGGTTCACTATGGGCAAAAATAGCACCGAGCGGCACATTCAATTGTGCTTTGGCATAGGCTTCGGTATTTTCAAAGCGATTAACCAATAAGCTAAGCCAAGGTTTTTGGTCTTCTAGGCTCATCTCATCAAGTTCATCTTTGATAGGCAATGGATAAGGCAGGGTACGATAAAAATCCCACAAGGTCATTTTGCTCAAATCTCTTTTGAGTACATAGTGCTCATCTTCTGTCATGGTAATCAAGTTGCTGTCTTGCAGATAATTGATATAGGTATACCATTTTGGCAGCTCTTTACGTCCGAGGACATTGCGTAGCGCTTGTTCGCTCACCGCTTCGCCTTTTAAGTGATGGGTATAAACAAGATTTAACATATCAAGCAAGCTTAAAAATGGATGGCGCGGATAAACCTCTTTCGTCTCAAATATCGTTAGGGTATAGCTGATCTCAACCCCTAATAAAATCAAATTCCATGACAGATATATCCATAATAAGAAAATCGGCAACGCAGCAAATGCGCCATAGATCGCTTCATAACTGGTAAAGTTCGCCATCACTGTACCAAATAGATGTTTCATCAGCTCAAAGACAATCGCTACAAAAATACCTGCAATCGCAGCATTTTTTGCTGGTACTCGCGCTTTTGGAATAAACCAATACATACTGATAAAACCAGCGATCGTAACTGCAATCGATACTATCTGTACCCAAAACGACCAATCAATACCATAGCCGCCAATTTGTCTATTTAACAAACTCAGGCTTTGGACAGCACTTGAGGCGATGAATGCCGTACCCAATACTAAGGGTCCCAACGTGACGATGGTCCAATAGCGCAACATACTTCTCATGCCGCCAGAACGATCTTCTACGCGCCATATTTGGTTGAAAGCGCGCTCAATGGTGGTCAAAGTCATGATGGTAGTAAAAAGTAAGAACATCGCCCCAATGATGGTGAGGTTTGATGATTTTTCAGCAAAGTTATTGATATATTTACTGACTTGCAAGCTCGATTGTGGCAGCAAGTTGCTATAAATGACTTCATAAATCTGCGCCCTAACTGAAGCAAGTGCTGGCACTGAAGACAAAATCATCAGCAGTACGGTTAATATGGGCACAATCGACAACAAAGTCGTATAGGTTAATGATGCAGCTTTTTGCTGACAGTTATCCTCAAAAAAGTGCCGCGTCAAAAAACGTAGGAACTGAAACCAACGTTGGTGTAAAAAAGGTATTTTTTTTAATAGATTTTCCATAACGACCATCTAACAAGGATAATAGAGTGCGGATAGTGTAACAAACATGCTCTGTCTGAATCTGCGCGTTAATTGTGTCAATATGCATTAGATTGTATTGAGTAGTTAAGTAAAGTACTGCAAATAATTTGCTTGGCTGCTAGGTTAAGTGTGCTGCCAAGTAGCAGGGTTTGTTTGCATGTCAGTGAATGACTCGGGCATAATGGGCATATATCTATATTACTGTTAACGATTTTATAAGGAAGTTTTGCTAATGAGTCAGACCGCCCCTTATGTTTTGGTACTCTATTATTCAAATTATGGTACGACTAAGACATTAGCCTATGCTATCGCTCAGGGTATCGAAGAGGCGGGCATGACCGTGCGCATCCGTACGGTACCAACAGTCGCGCCTGAAACCACGGCAAGCAAGCCTGCGATACCGGACGACGGCGATTTATATTGCACGATGGAAGATCTAAAAAATTGCAGCGGTCTGGCACTTGGTAGCCCCACCCATTTTGGTAATATGGCCGCGCCCATGAAGTATTTTTGGGACAATACCGTCACCATTTGGCTGGCAGGCAATCTACAGAACAAGCCAGCGTCAGTATTTACGGCAACAGGCTCTATGCATGGCGGTCAAGAGACGACCTTACTGACGATGATGTTACCACTGTTGCATCATGGCATGATGATTGTGGGCGTGCCTTATGCTGAGCCTGCTTTAAACCGTACCATGCGTGGCGGTTCACCCTATGGTGCCAGTCATGTGAGTGGCGCCTCCCATGATCAGCCTGTATCTGCTGATGAGCGCGAGCTTGGCATCGCTCAAGGGCGTCGTTTAGCGATTACGGCATCTGCATTAGCGCAAGCTAACTGGAGCCGTTAATGCGCTCATCTATTACTGTTTGGCATGAACAATTAGGAAATACATACCTCTAATGGCTACTAACCTTTCTCATGATGACAGTCAACAGCAAATATCCGAAATAAGCAGTCAATCAACCCAGCTGTTGAAACCGATTATGCCTGTTCGTCAGCGCCTGATGGTGACATGGCTGGTTTGGTTAACCTTTCGATTGCTCGCTTTGCCTCTTTTGATCAATATCTTTAATCCTAGTCACCCTGATATTATCGGCGGTATTGCATGGCAAGCGCTATGGTTAGTACCAGCATTTGTCTTAACACCATCGATACTACGCGGGCGCTCGCCTTATGCGCTATTAATAGACAGCATGTTTACTTTGGTATATTTAGGGGCAAGTGGGGTTGTATTGTTCACACGTGCTTATGGCAGTAGTTGGGCAGAAATCGCTGTTTATTTCGTTGATTTCGTCCTACTATTTGCGATTAATATCTGGCTGTTTATCTTATTAAAGCGCCTACCTTCGATGAATAATGTGGTTAAACAGCCACGCTCATAAGTTATTGATATCTATTCAAATGCTATTTTTCTGTAGTGCTTAATAAAAAATTTATATTAAAAAAGCGGCACGCTATTTAGTTTGCCGCTTTTTTAATGTTTTAAGCTTGAGGGTAAATATTATTGGTTCACTTTAGACAATTCTAAATCCATCTTCTTACCATCATTAATCTGGCTTACTTTTACCGGTAAGTAATCTAAGCTTGGTGCCAACCAAAAACTGGTCGAACGGCTATTGTCATCATGGATACGGTCGACACGCACCGTATCAAAGGTACCAGCAGGGACCGTTATCTTGGTATTACCAGATTTTTTAAACGGCGTTTTTTCGATTTTATCGTGTTTTGCCATGTAGTAATTGCCAGAGAATTTACCATTTAACAAGTCTTGGCGAATTTGCACCTCAAGGCTCAAATCATCAAATGCTTGCTGCGCCATATTTAACGTGGTCGATTTGCCTCTATAATTACTCACGACTTTTTTACCACGGGGATTAAAATCGAGTTTATGCGTACGACCGATACCCAGTAGTTTATAAGTGGTACTGGCTTGGGTTGGAATAACCGCATTACCGTTGATAGTAAAGGTACTATGTTGCGCAGCACTTGCGATACCGGCAACCCGTGCATCGACATTATATTTCCACGTGTTACCTGACTTATCTAAAGCACGAGTAGCGGTACCTTTATACTTGTCTTCAATCGTAAACGTATAATCGGCGCTCGACGGTTGAATGTCTTTTGCACTGGCAATCGTTGGTGCAGCCATACTTAAAGCGCTGATAGCCGCTATGCTCGCTCCAGTGGTCAACGCGGTTAAGAATTTAACCTTACCGTTATTCTTGTCATTATAATCGGTTATGGATGGTTCTTTAGTGGTAGATAAAAAACTCATGGACAGTCCTTAATAGATTGATATCACCTTAATAGATTGGTATCAAATAACTTATTTAAGTCGATTCGACCTTACTGTTAACTAATATTATATTTTCAATGCTTATAATGGTCATACTCTGTTACATTATCAAGAGGGAGAACTTACGCTGACGTTTGGCTCTTGTAGTTGATGTTACTATCTTAAGTAACGATTAGCATATGAGTAACTTGCTGTAAATTTAGTAAGAATAGGCGTATAGAATACTGGTCTTTTCTACTGGATTATTAATCACTTAATGCCTTTATTGCATAATACTCCCAGAGATTTAGTATTGCTTATCGACAAACACCCCTCTAATTAAGAAATTCTTGTAAATTTTTGGTCTTTACACTTGAAGCTACCTCGCTATGCCCCCACTTTTTGAAACAAGCTCAAGGCTTATATTAATAAAAGCGTTTTTATAAGATGGCTTTTGAAGATAAGGTGTTGAGATTAACAAACCAAATAAATTTTTAACTTAAATAACCAATTATTGGAGACATATTGATGAATATTCGTCCTTTACATGATCGTATTGTTGTCCGCCGCATAGAAGAAGAAACAAAAACGGCTGGTGGTATCTTGCTTCCTGGTTCTGCTCAAGAAAAGCCTTCACAAGGTGAAGTGCTAGCAACTGGTAACGGTCAGATTCGTGACAACGGTGAAACTCGCGCGTTAGATGTAAAAGCTGGCGACAAAGTATTGTTCGGTCAATATGCTGGTCAAACTGTCAAGGTTGACGGCGAAGAACTACTTATCATGAAAGAATCTGACGTATTGGGTGTGCTAGAAGGCTAGTCCTTTTGAGTATTAATTTATACTCAGCGCATTTTTGACAATATCATTGAAATATTTAATTGCATTCTCATACTTATAATAGTGGAGTAATTTAACATGGCAAAAGACGTAAAATTCGGCATTGATGCCCGTAAACAAATGATGGACGGCGTAAACGTTCTAGCAAACGCAGTACGAGTAACACTAGGCCCTAAAGGTCGTAACGTGGTTATCGATAAGTCATTTGGCGCGCCTACCATCACTAAAGATGGTGTATCGGTTGCCAAAGAAATCGAGCTTGAAAACAAATTTGAAAACATGGGCGCGCAATTGGTTCGTGAAGTCGCTAGCCGTACCAACGATGTCGCTGGTGATGGTACAACGACTGCGACGGTATTGGCTCAGTCAATCTTGCAAGAAGGCATGAAATCAGTTGCCGCTGGCATGAACCCAATGGATCTAAAACGCGGTATCGATAAAGCGGTACGTGCGGCTGTTGAGCAAATTCATTTGCTATCTACTCCAGCTGATGATTCAAAAGCGATTGCCCAAGTTGGTTCTATCTCTGCCAACTCAGACACCAAAATCGGTGAATTAATTGCGCAAGCGATGGAAAAAGTCGGTAAGCAAGGTGTTATCACGGTTGAAGAAGGTTCAAGCTTTGAGGATACCCTAGAAGTTGTCGAAGGTATGCAGTTTGACCGTGGTTATATCAGCCCATACTTTGCGAACAAGCAAGACAGCCTGACTGCTGAATTTGAAAATCCATATATCTTGCTTGTTGACAAAAAAATCAGCAACATCCGTGAGATCGTGCCATTACTTGAGCAAGTCATGCAGCAGAGCAAGCCATTGCTAATCATCGCTGAAGACGTAGAAAACGAAGCATTGGCAACTCTAGTTGTGAACAACATGCGTGGCGGCTTAAAAACTTGTGCCGTTAAAGCACCAGGTTTCGGCGATCGTCGTAAAGCCATGCTAGAAGATATCGCAACGCTAACTGGCGGTACGGTTATCTCTGAAGAGATTGGTCTAAGTTTAGAGACTGCTACTCTAGAGCAACTTGGTACTGCTAAGAAAGTCACTGTCGGTAAAGAAAACACCGTTATCGTTGATGGCGCTGGCAACTCTGCTGATATCGAAAACCGTGTTGAATCTATCAAACGTCAAGTTGAAGAATCAACGTCTGACTACGATAAAGAAAAGCTTCAAGAGCGTATGGCTAAACTGGCTGGCGGCGTTGCCGTTATCAAAGTTGGCGCTGCGACTGAAACTGAAATGAAAGAGAAGAAAGATCGCGTTGATGATGCGCTACATGCGACTCGTGCAGCGGTTGAAGAAGGCGTTGTCCCTGGTGGTGGTGTTGCTCTAGTTCGTGCGATGAATGCATTGTCTGAGCTACGTGGCGATAACGATGACCAAAACGCTGGTATCAATATCTTACGTCGCGCAATGGAAGCACCATTACGTCAAATCGTAACCAACTCAGGCGAAGAAGCTTCAGTGGTGGTTAACGAAGTGAAGAGTGGTAGTGGTAACTACGGTTACAACGCAGCTTCTGGCGAATATGGCGATATGCTAGAGATGGGTATCCTTGATCCAGCTAAAGTCGCTCGTTCAGCGCTAGAAAACGCAGCTTCTGTTGCCGGTCTAATGCTAACCACTGAAGTCATGATTACTGATTTACCGCAAGGTGATGACGGTATGGCTGGCATGGGCGGTGGCGGTGGAATGGGCGGTATGGGTGGAATGGGCGGTATGATGTAACTCTACTTCTACTACAAAGCGAGTTTTCTTTGTCAGACGTGCTCAATGTACAATAGGTACTATTTTCGAGCGTCTTCCTCGACAAATCGATTTTTGCTAGAAGTATGACTTTGTCATAACGTACTTGTTAAACCTAGTTCAAATAAAACCCCGATAGGCTGAGCTTATCGGGGTTTTTCATGTGTATCATAAAAGCATTAAATATTACTGATTCGCTGCATCCCGTCTAAACACCCACGTCTTATCATCCGACACATCTGCACAGTAATAATAACCTGCCAAATCAAATTGCTTAAGCTGCTCAGCATTGGTCAGTTTATTATCCGCAGCATATTTCACCATCAGTCCACGTGCTTTTTTAGCATAGAAGCTAATCACTTTATATTGACCATTCTTTTCATCTTCAAATCGTGGCGTGATAATCTCCGCATTCAAGGCTTTTTTCTTTACCGCTTTAAAGTATTCATTAGAAGCTAAGTTGATCAATACTTTGTCATCGCTATCAGCCATGCGCTTATTAATAATCTTAGTGATTTCTTCGCCCCAAAACTCGTATAAATTATCGCCACGCTCATTTTTAAGCTTGGTACCCATTTCAAGTCGATACGGCTGAATCAAATCCAGTGGCTTTAGCACGCCATAAAGACCGGACAAGATACCCAGATGTTCATTGACGTAAATGGCGGTGTCTTTATCCATGTGATACATATCAAGTCCAGTATAAACATCGCCATCGAACAAATAACCAGCTGGTTTGGCATTGTCATCCGTAAACAGTTCGTTATCACTCCAAGCCCAGTCTTGATTGCGTTTAGCATTTAGCTGCGACAAATCATCAGAGATACTCATAAGCTCTTGTAAGTCAATCGGCTCCTTCGACTTCAATATCTTCATCAATGCTTGCGAGTGTTCAATCAACTCAGGCTGACTATAGTAGCTGCTAATATCCATTGGGGCAGTATCTGTTTCGTTCAAAGATTTGGCAGGAGAGAGTAAAAAATACATAATTATTCCTTATTATAGTGAAGTGATAAACACTCCATTAATGTTTCGAGCTTTCTCATTATACGATACCTACAGGTTTAACTTGACTTACGCGTGGCTGTTTTGTACTTTTAAGCCTCATCATGGACATATATCAACTATTATAGGCATTGTGATAACTCGTGTAAGCCAATAGCCTAAAGGCTTCAAGCTACTTAAGAATAAATAAAATTTTTTAATATAACAATAAAAGTTATGATAATGTTATAAATAGCTAACTTTTATTTTACTTGCGGGTCATCATTAGACAATGAAAGTTGGCAGACGATATATCTATAATAAAACGGCATGATGGCAAACGAGCTATCATTTATTAAATTGATAATCTTTGGTCTTAAGTATTAAGCTAACCCTGACCAAAGATTTTTTTGTCCCCTGTGCTTTTTAGAGGTGCGTTAAGGGTGTTAAAAATTAGTTATTAGACATAAGCATAGTCATTAGACGTAAGGAGACGGTATGAAAATTGGTGTTATTAGTGCAGAGAGCGCAAGTGAGAGTCGGGTGGCATTAACCCCAGACGCGGTAAAAAAGTTACGCAAACTTGGGTTTGAGGTTGTCATCCAGTCAGGTGCAGGTCAAGCGTCTTATTATGCGGATGAATTATATCAGGCTGCGGGTGCTGATATCGCCAATAGTAGCATTGACGTCGTCACACAGTCTCAGATTATTACTACCGTCAATGATTTGCCGACGTCAACGACTGCTAGTTTAACGTCTGGTCAAATCGTTATCGGCATGCTTGATCCCTATCGCAATACCCAACTGGATACTTATGCTGTCAAAGGGGCTACCGCCTTTGCCATGGAGCTATTGCCACGCACCTTATCACGCGCACAGAATATGGACGTCTTGTCTTCACAAGCCAACCTTGCCGGTTACAAAGCAGTGTTGCTCGCTGCCAATGAATATTCGCGTCCGTTTCCGATGTTTATGACCTCAGCTGGTACGGTTAAGCCTGCCAAAGTCGTTATTCTAGGTGTTGGGGTTGCGGGTTTACAAGCGATTGCGACGGCGAAGCGTTTAGGTGCTGTCGTTGAAGCCAGTGATTTGCGTCCGACAGCTCGCGAGCAAGTGGAGTCATTAGGTGGTAAATGGCTTGATGTCCCGATGAGTGCGGAGGAGGCTGAGACAGCTAAATCTACAGGCGGCTATGCGTGGACGCCATCTGAGCAATATATCAAAGACCAAGCTGCTATTGTTGATAAAGCCTTGAGCAATGCTGACATCGTCATTACGACTGCACAGATTCCGGGTCGTCAAGCGCCGCGTTTGGTACACCAATCAACCATTGCTAAGATGAAAGCTGGTTCGGTACTGATCGATATGGCGGCTGGCACTGGCGGAAACGTTGAAGGCAGTGTCCCTGATGAAACGATTACGACGTCAAATGGCGTACGTATTGTCGGTGCAGCTAATATTCCCTCACAGTTGGCGGCGCAATCATCAGACTTGTATGCCAATAACCTCGTTAATTTTATCACCACTTTAATTGCGCCTGCCGCTACAGATGACGCTACAGCAAACACAATGGCACTCAACTTAGACATGGAAGATGAGATTCAAGGCGCATTAGCGGTAACGCATAACAATCAAGTACGTCTTGCTAAACGCTAAGTGCTAAATTTCAGGTCTTGATAATTTCATTATCGTACATTTGCCAGACACGAACAAATTTTAGGAGGATAAGATGATTGCCACTATTTTAGCGGCAGCGCCAGCCGGTGCGGCCATGAGTAGCACGCCATTCGTAGCGATTTTTACCGTATTTGTACTGGCTATCTTTGTCGGATACTACGTTGTTTGGGGTGTAACCCCTGCACTGCATACGCCTTTAATGGCTGTAACCAACGCTTTATCAAGTATTGTTATTGTCGGTGCAATGCTACAGACCGTCACTATCGATGGTTCGATATTTACGCCGACCAGTTTACTTGGGGCTTTTGCGGTATTTTTAGCTAGTATCAATATTTTTGGTGGTTTCGCCGTGACTGAGCGTATGCTGTCGATGTTTAAGCCAAAAGTGAAAAAAGCAGTAGTAACAACGGATACTGGGGGTGACGCATGAGTGACTTATCAAATATGATTGCGGCTAATGCGGACTGGTTTTATCTGGTCGGTGCCATTCTTTTTGTTTTGACGTTACGGGGTTTATCTAGCCCAAAAACGGCGATTCGTGGTAATCGATTGGGTATGGTTGCCATGGCGATTGCCGTTGTAACAACGTTCTTCCTAGCAGAAGGTCCAGTGCTTTGGTTAATCATCGGTGCGATGGTATTGGGTGCTATCGTCGGTATGTGGAAAGCAAAGACGGTCGCCATGACCCAAATGCCAGAAACCGTGGCTTTGATGCACTCGTTTGTCGGTTTGGCAGCGGTTGCGATTGCATTAGCAACGGTACTGCATACTGAACAACAGCATGGCGCGGTTGCTCGTGTTGAATTGTTTATTGGTTGTTTTATCGGTGCGATTACTTTCTCAGCATCGGTCTTTGCCTTTGGTAAATTGGCAGCGAAGAGCTGGGCTAAGACCTTAGTTGGTAGTTGGGTAAAACCTGTCCAAGCGCTATTGTTCATTGCGATGATTGCGTTCGGTGGTGTGTACTTCGTCACTGATTCATTACCCGCCTTCTATGCGATGGCAGTGATTGCAGTGATTTTTGGTTGGATGTGGATTGCGCCAATTGGTGGTGGCGATATGCCAGTGGTCGTGTCGCTATTGAACTCATTTTCAGGGTGGGCAGCAGCAGGTATTGGTTTTACTCTTGGCAACTCGATGCTCATTATCGCAGGTTCTCTAGTCGGTTCGTCAGGTGCGATTCTATCTTATATCATGTGTAAAGCCATGAACCGCTCATTACTTAATGTATTGTTTGGCGGTATGGGTACATCAGCGGTCGCAGCTGGCGGCGATGATGGCGCGCCAAAGAATTACAAAGCAGGATCAGCAGAAGATGCTGGCTTCCTTATGGCAAATGCCAGTAGTGTGGTGATTGTCCCAGGTTACGGCATGGCGCAAGGTCGTGCACAAAACGCTGTAAAAGAATTGTATGAGCTGTTAAAAGAAGAAGGCGTTAATGTTCGTTTTGCCATTCATCCAGTTGCAGGTCGTATGCCAGGACATATGAACGTACTATTGGCAGAAGCCGATGTGCCTTATGATGATATTTTAGAGATGGATGAGATTAACTCGGACTTCGCGAGTACGGATGTGGTATTAGTTATCGGTGCCAATGATGTTGTCAACCCATCTGCGAAAGATGATCCGACATCACCAATCTTTGGTATGCCAATTCTAGAAGTGACCAAAGCGCAAACGGTGATGGTTATTAAGCGTTCTATGAGTACAGGTTATGCTGGTCTAGATAACAGCTTGTTCTATATGGACAAAACCATGATGATCTTTGGTGATGCGAAGAAGATGGTCGAAGAGATGGTACGTAGTATCAATGGCGCTGGTCATTAACCTTTAAAATAGATCTGACACATCATTTTTTAAACAGAAGCTTTCACATAAAAAAGTCACTGAGGTGGCTTTTTTTGCGTTAGAGTATTGCCCATCTAAAGCTATCTACAATGTATTTTCTCATTATCAATATTATAAAATAAGAAGGTTTCTTATGAATATGCTGCTGCGTTTCTTTATTATGGTAAGCCTACTCAAACAACAACTTAAGCAGCAATCGATAAGCAATCACCTGAGTATTGAAACATTGACAGCACCAACTGTGCGTCAGTATCGGGTATTACCACATGACATGGGTTTTCGCGATCATCTGCCTAATTATCGCTATCTGTCTTTTATTGAGCTAAATATCACCAAATGGCTTATGAACTGCTGTCATCAAAAAGGGATTAAAAATCTCGGCTGGATTATCGCTATGCAGGAGATGGTCTATCTTAAACAAATTAAGTTTCTAGATAAGATAACAGTCAATAGTATGCTTGTCGGTTGGGATAAAAAATATGTCTATTTTGAGCATCGATTTTTTGTTAAAAACCAGCTGATGGCAGTGGGTATGACCAAGTTTGTTTTAACCAATAAGCAAGGTAAGTGCGCAACTGAGGTGCTAGATATGACGGGTAAGCAGCTGACAGAAGTTATTGAGTCATGGAATCAGCATCAAGTGGCGATTAAAGCTGCTCAATCTACTGAGTTGACTAAATCAACAAAGGCTGCGTAACCAACTTGCCTATAATCCTATGATGAATTTTGGTAGGATAGCGCATATATATTTTATAATGCTATTTTATAAAAATAATTGAAAACATAAGGAGCTACTATGACCCCGCAGAAGTTAAAATGGACAGACAGCTTAGATATCGCTATTGAGCTTTATGAAAAATTCCCAGAGACCGATCCGCAGTATATTCGCTTTACGGATTTGCATCGCTGGGTGACGGAGCTTGAAGGCTTTGACGATGATCCGCAACGCTCCAATGAAGGTATCTTAGAAGCGATTCAGATGAATTGGATCGACGAAGCGGACTAGATTGACCTTTTGACTATTTTTTAATAACAAACATAGCTTTAATAAACATAATCTCAAATGAAAACAGGACAAACCGTCTCATGACTGCACCAATCCAAGAGCTAACCGACGTACAAACTTGCACAGGCATCAGCGTACGCACCACCAACACCGATGAAATAAGCCATGAAACGGCAAAGTTAGGCAAGCTATGGCAAAGTTTTTACAAAAATCACGTGAGCCAACTTGAAAAGGGTCAGGATATCTATGGTATCTATCATAACTATGAGAGTGATGATGTAGGCGCTTTTGATGTGGTTGCGAGTTGGAAGGTGGAAAGTCAGCAAAAACAGTCAGACAATGACGATACGACCAATACTGTCAAAGCTACTAAGAATAAAAATGCAAGCAACCTAACAACGGTCACTATTCCTGCAGGAAAATACATGGTGTTTTCTGAATACGGTAACATGCCTAATACCGTGATGAATGCATGGGAAAAAGCGTGGACGTATTTCAATGATCCAAGCTGTGAGCATACTCGAACTTATAACGTTGACTTTGAGCGTTACGTTGAGGGTAAGTTAGAATATGGTCAAGTCGAGCTATATATTGGTATTGAGTAAGTAATTAATATCTATAATAAAAAAGCGCCATCTGTATGAGATGGCGCTTTTTTTACTAGTGCTTATTAATCTAATAGGGCGTGTCCTCATTTCAAAAATGGTGATAAAAATGAGATAAATTGCAGTCAAACAAGGAAAATAGCGCAGATAATATCGGGATATTAACCAGCTATTTAACGATGTTTGGCAAAATTTAGCCATTTTTAGCCCGTTTAGATATGATCAATTGAATTGAGGACACGCCCTAGTAAATTCTCTAAAATCCCTTCATAAATCTGCGCCAATTTCCCTAAGTCATCTACTTCAACTTTTTCATCAACCTGATGAATAGTGGCATTACGCACGCCAAGTTCGACCACTTGCGCACCGGTTGGTGCAATAAAGCGTCCATCTGATGTGCCGCCAGAAGTTGATAATGTCGTATCGGTTCCAGTCACAGATTTAATCGCTTGCTGGCATGCTGAGACCAATTTACCTTCAGGCGTCAAAAAAGGCTGACCAGATAATTTCCAATGAATATCATAAGCTGCTTTGCTATCAGCGAAATATCTATCAAAAATAGCATGTGTCTTCGCTTTTAGTTCATCTTCAGTCGTTTCTGTCGAAAAGCGGAAGTTAAATACAGCCTCTAAGGTTTCAGGAATGACGTTGGTCGCCCCCGTTCCACTATTGATATTAGATATTTGTAGTGAAGTCGCAGGGAAGTAATCATTGCCATTATCCCAAGTAGCATTGGTCAGTTCTGCGAGTGCCGACATAGCCGCATGAATAGGATTTGATGCAAGGTGCGGGTAGGCAACGTGACCTTGTTTACCAGTGACAGTGAGCACTGCGCCGAGTGAGCCACGACGACCATTCTTAATAATATCACCTAGGGTATCAGTACTAGATGGTTCACCCACTAAGCAGTACGTAATTTTCTCATTACGTGCTTCTAGCGTTTCTACTACCTTGACTGTGCCGTTAATAGACGGACCTTCTTCATCTGAAGTGATTAAAAAGGCAATTGAGCCATTGTGCTCAGGATGATTGGCAACGAAACGTTCAGCAGCGACGGTAAAAGCGGCAATGCCAGTTTTCATATCAGCGGCACCACGCGCCCATAAATAGCCATCTGCAATGGTTGGGGTAAAGGGCGGATAGGTCCAATTTTTTTCATCGCCTATTGGGACGACGTCAGTATGACCGGCAAAGCAAATGACTGGATTGGTATTACCGCGGCGCGCCCATAAGTTTTTAACCTCAGCATGTTCGCCTTTTGCTTGTCTATTACCGTAATACATAAACTCGCAGTCGAAGCCTGCTTGCGTTAGCCGCTCAGATAATATGTCTTGGCAGCCATCATCATCTGGCGTCACTGACGGACGTTCAAGTAAGGCGATACTTAAATCCAATGTTGCTTGTTGATGAGTTGCTTGCATCTGAGACTGAGTATTTCGGTTTTTATCAAAATCTGACATGGGAAGCCTTTTTTATTATAGAGGGATAGATAGTATGGTTAGATGTAGCTGGTAAGAGAGTCTTTATGAATATTACAGTACTTAAATAACGTCTTCTACGAATGGTACTAAGCCATCACGGCGCATCCAAGTCGCGATAGAATAACGCTGACGATGGGCGATTTGTACTTGATGCCGTAAGTCACTATCAAATATTACAAGCCTATTAGCGACAGGCATTACATTATGATGGACACCATGTTTATCAACGATTTCTAGCGCGCCGCCGTCATTCGCTGTCCATTCATCATTAAGATAAAACACTGCCGAGATAACGCGTTCATTACGTCCAGCTGGATTATCACTATGCCATAGATAGCCAAAACCTACTGGATAACACGCATAATGCGCTTCACTGTGGCGAATACCAGCGTACAAGCTTTGATTGAATAAGTTGGCAAGCGCATTGATACTGTGTAGATAATAAAATCCTGCAAAAAAGTCTTTGGTAATCCAGCGTATTTTATCACCGCGAATATCACTGATACGAATACCCGCCGTTAGCTGAGCATCACGATAGTCAATAAAGCCACTTTCCGCTTGCAGTGCTAATAAGGCTTTTCGTTCAAAGACATCATCAATAATCAGCCAACCATCATCAACAAACGTATCCAACTGTTTATCTGTCAGCTTGTGTTCCCAGTTAACCTCAAAATCAGAGGATTGTAATAAATGCTGGGTCGGCAGCGCCTGATTATTATAGTTAGTAGAATGTAAAGATAACAGTGGCGGATTCTCCTTACCTATTGGATTATCAACCACCAACGTCGTTACATCAAGATTGCTAATAATCTTCGTCATTTTGTCTCGCTATCGTCCATTATCTGTCATTACACCGTCAATCTATACCTTTACCCGACCAATCTATGCCTTTTTACCAAAACCATCGTTATCTTTTAGCCATCCTATGCTACCATAGATGCAATTTTTCTTATTTAAACTTTTGAACTTATGAATTATAAACACGCCTATCATGCTGGTAACTTTGCCGATGTTGTTAAACACATTCTATTGGTACAACTACTGAACCAAATGGGGCAAAAAAACAAACCTTTTTATGTGCTTGATGCTTATGGCGGTCGTGGACTGTATTCGCTCGGCAGTGAAGAGGCGCGCAAGACTGGTGAAGCCAAAGGTGGTATCCAAGCCTTAGTAAAAGCCGATGTCGAAAAAGCACCAGCTGCCATCAAAGACTATATGGAAGGTATTAACCAAGCCCGTTTTACCTATGATAAAAAAGTCTATCCGGGTTCGCCGTGGTGGATTGCTCATCATGTTGAAAAAAATCCAGATGCTGGCGTGCGCGGTGAAGCGTTTGAAGCCAAAGCCAGTGAATATGATGCACTGAACTATCAGCTACATAAATTGCCAATCGGTATTCATCATCGCAATGCTTTTGAAGGTATCGCTGCCGTGATTCCGCCAAAAGAAAAGCGCGGCTTGATATTTTTAGATCCTCCTTACGAGCAGGAGCATAAAGACTTCACGCGTCTAATCGATTTGTTGGTGCATTCTTATAACAAGTGGCCACAAGGCACTTATGCATTATGGTTCCCAATCAAGAACATCGACGCGGTTGAGCTGTTCTATAAAAAGCTCAAGCGTACTGAGATGAGACGTCAGCTGGTTTGTGAGCTAAATATTTATCCTAAAGATATCGCTGTCGGTCTAAACGGTACAGGGCTACTTGTGATCAATCCGCCATGGCAGTTCGATAACCAAGCGCGTGAGATACTACGTTTCTTACAGCCTGTATTAAAAGTTGCTGATGCACCAGATTTAACACCTGATAGTGCAACCACCGTCCGCTGGTTGGTTGGCGAATAAGGATATTGTTATGACGACTGATCAATCATCACGTAGCCTTGAAAAAAACAATCTTGCAAAGGGTAGTCTGGTCACTGATAAAGTGATGAATGACGGTTTGATTAAAGAGCCCTTATTACAAGATAGCGCTGCCACTCAACCGCCTTTTGTGGATGAGCATGATTTCGATATTCGCTTGGCGGATAATGAGAACTATGATGGGCTGACGTTCGAGGTGATTGAAGCGGAAGTCGCTGAAGGTAAGCGGGTGGTCAGTCGCGGTGTTTATTTAGCGCCCAACTTGATCACCACTTTATCGCTGCTTTCAGGCTTTTATTCTATTTTAGCCAGTACCCAAGGTGAGTTCTATAAAGCCTCTTTAGCGATTTTCTTATCGGCTATTTTGGATGGTGCAGATGGTCGGGTAGCGCGTATGTTAAATGCGCAAAGCCCATTTGGTGAGCAGTACGATTCGCTTGCCGATATGCTAGCTTTTGGTGTCGCACCAGCAATCCTAATTTACAGCTTTGCTTTGCAGCCATTAGGTCGCATTGGGCTTGGCTGTGCGTTTGTCTTTACTGCCTGTGCCGCCTTCCGTCTAGCGCGTTTTAACGTTCAGATTGGTGAGGTCGATAAAAAATACTTTGTTGGTTTGGCCAGTCCGCTTGCCGCTATTTTGGTCACAGCGGCTGTTATGGTTGCCGTTGATCACAATCAATGGATCGGACAATACGATACGCTTGTGATGTTTTTATTTGCTGCTTGGGTCGTTATTTGCGGTTTGCTGATGGTTAGCAACGTCAAATACTATAGTTTTAAAGAGTTTGATAAGAAGAAAGTCCCTTTCGTGGTGCTTATCGTTGGTGTATTGGTCATGAGTATCGTGTTATATGATATTCCAGTCGGCATTTTAGCGATTGGTGTTATTTATGCCTTGTCAGGTATTTTTAGCACCTTACAAGCCAAAGCGACCAGTTAATACTATAGCTTTTTATAGTGAATATTAACTTAAGACACGCAAACAAAAACCGCTTATTTTTTAATAGGCGGTTTTTGTTTGCGTATTAGTTTTCGAATCTATTGGGCACTAATTTATAGCTTTGATAGAGATAACCATAACAAGTGAAAAATTAAAATAAAACAACACAAATAGCTATTGATTGGGTTCAATATTAAAGCCTTATACAATGTTATTGTATGCAGTCTATATAAAGTTTATACGGTTAGCCTTCCTATAACGCCATTTGATAACTAAGCCGAGGTTATTATGCTGAACTTACCTATTTTTAATCGCCTATTACCTGTTTCAAGGACCTCAAACAATTTGTTAAGAGGTTTGATGGCAAGCGCTTTGTTTTCATTGTCATTTGTTTCAGTCTCTACACATGCTACTACTAGTAATTCAGTAAGTACGATATCTCGTGCTGAAGCTGCCAATCCAGCTAATTTTAAGCATCTAAATATTAATGGTAGTGCAGTAACTTCCGCATCAGCACCGTGCTCTATCAAAAAAGGGCTGATTGCTTGTGGTCTTGAAAAGCTTAAGCTAATCAATAGTAGTATTAACGAAGTAGATGCGGATTATGATTTGGCACAAGCTTTTTACTATCCATCAAAATCGCAGCCTAAGACAGCGGTTGTTGTCATTACCCGTTCTGGTCTCATGGATGATAGTGTGAGTGCAGAACGTTACCGTATTAGTTTTACCTTAAAAGGCAAGCCGTCTGATTTAAATTGGCAATGGGTGCAGTATGGGGTGCAATATCAATGTGTTCGCGGTAATAGAATGGGGAAATGGACGAAAAATCTTTGTCCTTGATGAAATCCTACATTGAAAGGTAAACCTAGTGTTTTCAACCAAATAAAAATAAACCTTAATAATCTCTTGACCCCCTACTAAAACAGCGTATACTGCCACCCAGTCGGAGAGGAAGGCGGGTTGGAGTGGTTTATCGCTTAGACAATTTAGCCAACCGGAAAAATTACTTTTAAGTTAACTCAAATTAAAATAATTTACTTCTTGACTTACTAATTAAAGCGTCTATAATACGCACCTCATTAAGACGAACTGGAATCAGCTACTGTGTGATTACACAATAACTAACCAGTTAACTTAAAGAAACAAATTAAGAAAAGAAGTTGACAGACTATTAAAACATGATATGATGGTCAGCTCGCTAAATAGGATAAGCCAGATTGGTTTAGCGGATTTAGTTAGAACACTCTTACTGGACGACAGTAGAGACATTATTTAAAAGCATAACTAAAGAACAACTTGTGTGGATTTTTGCTGATTCAGAATGCTAAAAAATAAAG
>NZ_CAJHBE010000007.1:0-112647 GCF_904846555.1 Psychrobacter sp. DD43 | reverse complement strand
CTCTAAGTTTGTCACTAAGCTCTGCTGCTGTGGGTGTGTATTATATAGATTTACACATGGCTGTCAAACACTATTTTACATTTTTTAAAAAATGATTATTAAAAAGGCTTTTGAGAGTATGGCTAGATGATGTGATAGCCCATATGACAACTACCTAGTCAACGAATAGTTACCTATTGCGCGGCGGATAAAAGCTACTATACTTGATTGGTTGTATTTGATTATATTGTGCTATTACCAGTTGGAGGCGAAAACAATAGAAGCTTTATCTACTACTGAGCAGCAAGTGGCAGCATGGTCTTGGACAGACTTTGCTGGGCTAGGTCTGATATTTCATATTATTCTTATGATTGTGATGACGTTGCGTATTGTCTCGGTACAGCGCAATATTGGGGTGGCAATTGCATGGATAGCGGTTTTGTTTACTTTGCCCGTATTTGGCTTGATTGCCTATGTGCTGGTGGGTGAGCCGATGATAGGTCGACGTTATCGCCAGCGAATGGATCAAGCGCGACTACTGATGAATGAGATGGCACAACGGGAGCGCTTGGTGTTTGACGAAGGGCAAGAGGTATTGCCGACTCATTACCGTGGGGTCAGTCATATCGGTACGCGCTGGACAGGGTTTGGGGTATTCTCAAACCATGATATGCAACTGTTGACACACGCCAATATTATTTTTAAACGTTTGATTGATGACATCAATGCCGCTCAGCGCAGTATCTTGATGGAGTTTTATATTATTTATCCTAAGGGGCAGGTGCTTGATGTTATAGAATCGTTAATGGCAGCCGCTCAACGCGGAGTTGAGTGTCATATTCTGATTGATAGTGTGGGGAGTTTTAGTTTTTTTAACAGTAAAGCCCATCGAAAATTAGAAAAAGCAGGCGTTTTTGTCCATCAGTCATTGCCAGTAGGGTTGTTTAAAACGTTATTTAAGCGTTCAGATTTGCGTAATCATCGTAAAATCGTGGTTATTGATGGTTATATCGGTTATATCGGTTATATCGGTTATATCGGTAGCTTTAATTTGGTTGATCCTAAGTTTTTTAAGCAGAATAAAGACGTCGGTGAATGGATTGATGTAGCGATACGCAGTGTCAGTGATAATGACATTAGCATTGCGACTGCAATGGCAAAAGTGGTGGTGACCGATATCGGGGCGGAAAACAGTGACAATCTAGATGCGCTGCATCAACGAGTCAACAGCTACACACGTAAGCTATATGTGCGCAATCCGACGATTAATGACATCAATAGTCGCATCAAAGTATTGGATGATGGGCTAGAAAATGTAGAAAACCCCTGTACTGGTGCGATGTCGACAGTGATTCCGCAGATGCCGGTGGTAAAAGGCGTGGTCGCGCAGCTGATTCCTTCAGCGCCACAAGTGACCGCTCACGTTATTTATAATACCTTAGTAACCGTTTTACATCGTGCTAATCACTGTATTTGTATCACAACGCCGTATTTTGTACCGGATGAAGCTTTGTCAGGCGCGCTAGTGACGGCAGCCAAGCGCGGGGTCAAAGTTACGCTGATTATCCCTGAAAAGGTTGATTCATTCTTAGTTCAGCACGCCTCGCAAGCGTATTACCAAGAGTTGTTAGAAGCGGGCGTTAGCATTGCTCTGTTTAAGGGTGGTCTGCTGCATGCCAAAACAGTAGTTATAGATGACGATTATTGTATATTTGGTACCGTCAATATCGATATGCGCAGCTTTTACCTGAACATGGAAGTCAGTTTGGCGATTTATACGCCTGAAATGGTCGCGCAAGTTGCCGCTTGTCAAGATTCGTATTTACAAAGCTGTCGTTTTTTAACCTTGGATGAGTGGCAACGGCGTCATAAGGCTGAACGCTTGTTTGATAATGTGATACGCTTATTTAGTCCATTATTGTAGCCCTACATATTTTAAGTTAAGGTATGCACTATATTTTGCATAACTGCCTGTAGTTCATTGCCTCTATGATTAATTTACTTTTTTAAAGGATACGCGTTTCTTATGTCTGCATCGCCCTTAACGCCCCTTGATTATATTGCAACAGGTTATTGGCAAGATTTTTTGGTAAGGCGTGCTGTCGCAGGCGGTATCGCTTACGAAGTGGATTTGCATCACTGTGGTTTGGATGAATCGCTGGCAAGCTTACAGCGCATAGATACGTTACTGTCTCAGATACGCCGCGATATGGTCAAAACAAGCATTTGGGATGAAGCAACGTTATTAAAAGATGCGCGCTATCGTAATTTTATGGTATTTTTGGCGTTTTATGCAGGACGAGTATTAGCACAGCAATGGCAACAATCGCCGCGTTGGTTTGGTCAGTTTGAGCTAGATGCCCGCTATCCTGAATTAGTACTGACGACCGATGATTTTTATCAACATATGGCAATGTTTTATGGCGCTGATACTGATGTTAATACCAAAGATAGCAGTGATAAAGCTAATACCTCGCTTTTCTTTGCTTTAGAACCGATAGGGATGCGTTTATTTGGTCATATCGACCGCGCGTTTAAATCGGCGCAAGGTGGTGAAGTCGCTAGCGGCTTATACCAAGCCGTTAGTGACAGATTGCCAAAATCTGTAAATCATCAGCCTCATTTGGTTAATACGACCATAGCAGATAAACCAAACACTCAAACAGCAAATGAAAAGGCATTTATTGAGAAAGTAAGCCCTGAAAATAGTAGCACATCCTTTTATTCGAATAGTAAGTCGTCCATAGACATGGCGACAAATCAACTTTCATATGACAAAGCGGGTAATGTATCGTCTACAGCAGCTACTACAATTACATCAATGCCATTAGCAGAAGATATAGAAATAACAAACGCAACGGCAGCACCTATAGTAGAACCAGTAAAAACCACGGCAGTCGCAAAAAAACCACCCACGCCAGAGATTTTTAGCCAACTATTAACAGAGCTACATGAGATAGAAGTAACACAGACCACGGGCGAAACTGAATATGAGAAGGCGTGCAAGGTTTTAGATCAGTTTGAACGTCATATTGCCAAGCAAGAAAAACCCCGTAAGCAAGTCGTCTTTTCAGAGGCGCATCAGCAAGCAAAGCAGCAGGCCCTGCTAGGATTAGAAGACGCTGCAAATGCAGGAAACAGTGCTGCGATGTTGCGCTTGGCGATGTATGAGCTGCTCGGCGAAGGTCTGATAGCAAACGAAGGCGCTGATAAAGTCGCTGGTATAGAGGCTGGGGTTGAATGGGTGCAACAAGCGGCAAGTAAAAATGACAGCCGCGCTCAGCGCTTACTGAGTAAAATGTATTATCAAGGCGTAGGGGTTACGCAAGACCTTAAGGTCGGTAAATATTGGCTCGAGCAAGCGGCAGAAAATGGGCACATCGAAGCGGCAAGCTTGGTCGGTCAGTGGCAACAAGCACAAACGTTAATCAACACCCAAAAGCAAGAGCAGCATAGCCTTAAGCGCTATCAGCTACTGTTTGCAGTCATTATCGTAATAGCCTTACTCATTATTATTTTGGTCTAAAAAACGATGACCAACATCCTTGAATTTAAAAACGTATTGTTTGGCAATAAATTCAGGTAGAATTGGTGCGTTTTTTGTGCGCGACTCCTATTATCTGCTCCATTAATTATCTGGGCTTTTGCATGCCATCTTCTGACACCTCAAAAAATCTTTCTATTCAGGCACAGCCTCTGCAAAGCCAAGCGGTATATAATCCGCCTGTATATTATCAAGTCGGCATAAGCTTATTAAAGCCGTTATATCGCCTGCAGGTATGGCGCCGCTCGCATGCGCGGGATAATTATAAGCAAGAAGTCGAGCAGCGTTTTGGTAAGCGTTATCCTGCGCCTCCTATAGCCACAGAAACGTATCTGCCAGCTGCGGATTTAAACAGTAGCATCAATGTTAATAAGCGAAATAAAACCATCTGGTGCCACGCGGTCTCTTTGGGAGAAACCAATACCATTACGCCATTATTGGATGCACTATTGTCTCGTGGTTATCGGATATGGCTGACCAATACTACCCAGACTGGTTTTGCGCGCGGTGCCAGTCGATTTGCAGAAGACATTGCGCAAGGTCGATTGAGTCACAGTTATGTGCCAGTTGATAGTCCGGCGGTGATTGAGCGCTTTTTGATTCATGTACAACCTGTTGCTGCCTTATTTGTAGAAACAGAGCTATGGGCAAACATCTTAACCAAATTATCTGAGCATCATATGCCAAGTATCTTGGTGAATGGGCGACTGTCCGCATCCTCTTTTAAAAGCTATCAAAAAATTGGCGCAGTCAGCACCAGCATGATGAAAAATTTGAGTTTAATCATTGCGCAGGATAATGACTCCGCCAAACGCTTTCGACAATTGGGTGCGCATAGCGCCCAAATCCGTGTAGCAGGCTCGCTAAAGTGGGTCATTAATACGCCTAAATTGTCTAATGTGTCTGAGCCAGATGATGACAAGACTATCGATGTCGATATTTTAAATAGCGAGCAGACAGAGTTAGCAAAAAAAACGAGTGTGACGGCGATTGATTTGGGCGTGGTCAATCGTCCAATTTGGGTGGCAGCAAGCACTCATGGTGGTGAAGAGAATACGGTACTGTCATGGCAGCAGCAATTACTGTCAAACCCTGCATTGGCAAAAGCGCTACTTATTATCGTTCCGCGCCATCCAGAGCGTTTTGATGAAGTGGCAGCGCTGATTCAAAATTCAGGCTTGACCATGGCACGGCGCAGTGCAGCAGAAGCTATCGACATAACTACCCAAGTCTATCTGGCGGATAGCATGGGTGAGTTGATGAATTGGTATGCTCTTGCCGATGTAGCAGTGGTTGGCGGCTCATTGGTCGAGGTGGGCGGACATAATCCAGTTGAGCCGGCAAGTGTGGCGACACCGGTATTAATGGGTGTTCATACGCAATCTTGCCAAAGCGTCGTGGATAAATTAGCAAGCGTTGGGGCGTTATATCAGCCAAACAACCCTTTTTATCAGGCTATGGATAATACTGAACAAGCGAACGAAAACCAAAATTCTGCCGATGATGAGACACTCCTTTATCAACAACTAAAATATTGGCTGAGTCATTTAATGTTGGCTAAGCAAGCAGGACAAGCAGGCGTGCGGATGACCGATCAGCAGCAAGCCGTATTGAGTCGTCAATTATCGATGATAGAAAAAGTCATCGAGCAGCATGCTCTTCAAAACGTTAGCCAAGATTTAAATTAAGAGCCACTATGAACTGTATCTTATTACCGGCTGCAAGCTTCTCTAATAAATCTGCACATATCAATGCAGTGGCACAAATTGAGCATGTTAACCAAGTTCTGGGAGCGAAAGTAGGCGACACCCTAAAAATTGGGCAGTTAGAAGGCAATCTTGGCAGCGCTATCATTGCTGATATGACGCCTGAGCGTATTTTGCTAAGTGATGTCAATTTAGCAACAGTATCGCCGCCTAAACTTAACCTCACGGTAGTGTTGGCATTGCCACGCCCCAAAGTATTGCGCCGGCTGATTATGGATATGACCGCGCTTGGTGTCCACGATATTATTTTGATTAATAGCTATCGTACGCAAAAAAGCTACTGGCAAAGCCCGCTGCTGAGTCGCCTTGATGAGTTCGTATTAGAAGGTCTGCAACAAGGCGTTGATACCGTCGCGCCGCGTATCAGTTTGCAAAAACGCTTTAAGCCCTTTGTTGAAGATGAGTTGGCAAACTTAATCACCAATCGAGCTATTGTCGCTCACCCTTATGCGGAATTATCGTTTTCACAATATGTGCAAGAACAATTAGAAAGCTCTGAATCACCTCAGAAATCGATACTACCAAGCATGGTTTTTATCGGTGCAGAAGGAGGCTGGATTGATTATGAAGTTGAGCTGCTTGCAAGGCAAGGCTGCCAAGCGGTACATATCGGTGCACGAATATTGCGCACCGAAGCGGCAGTCAATGCTATTCTGGGGCAATGGCTATTGTAAGATAATAACTGGTATAAGTCTTAGTTGGAAATGCGGCAAGATTCATTACAACGGCATCAAAACCCCATTAAAAAACCACTATATACAGCATGAATTGTCGATTATTTAACTAAATAATCGGGCTAAATAAATGTATTGATAATTAATATCATTTCCATTAGTATATGCTTTCCAGACATTAGGGCCTTTTTAATCCTATCAATCCATGATTTTTAATGTCTTTTTATCCTACCTATCTGCCGCGCTATTATGGGGAAAACCATGTCATTGAATGTAATCAGTGCAAATTTATCTTCTGCTAAACTTACTTTACCAGTTGCCGTATTTGGCATGATGTTGGCGCTTGCTGGCTGTAGTAAATCATCGACGCCAGAAGAAAGTGTTGATGCCGAAACGCCAGCGCCAAGCACTGAGCAAGAAGTAGCAAAAGACAACGCGGCGAGTGCTGATGGACAGACAGTGACTATCTACTCATCACGTAATGAGCAGCTAATCAAGCCATTGTTGGATCGTTATACTGAACAGACGGGTGTGAAGGTTGAGCTGGTTACAGACAAAGATGGTCCACTGATGGCGCGTCTGCAAGCTGAAGGTCAGAATACCCCAGCCGATATGCTTTTGACAGTTGACGCAGGTAACTTGTGGCAAGCGGCTGAGCAAGGTTTACTGCAACCTGTTGCTTCTAGCGTTTTGGAAGCAAATGTACCGGCTAAGTATCGTGATCCAGAAGGTCGCTGGACAGGTTTGTCATTGCGCGCCCGTACGATTTTTTATGACCCAAGTAAAGTAAGCGCTGATCAATTATCCACTTATGCAGATTTGGCGGATCCAAAGTGGAAAGGCAAATTATGTCTACGCACCTCGAAAAAGGTTTATAACCAGTCATTGGTTGCGAGCATGATGGAGCATTTAGGCGCTGAAAAAACAGAAGCGGTCATCCGTGGTTGGGTTGCTAACTTAGCTACTGATGTTTTCAGTGATGATACCAATCTACTAGAAGCTATCGCTGCTGGTCAGTGTGAAGTGGGTATTGCCAATAGCTACTACTATGGTCGCCTGCTTGATGAAAAGCCTGATTTCCCAGTAAAAATATTTTGGGCAAACCAAGGTACGACAGGCACGCACGTTAATATCTCAGGTGCTGGCGTAGTAACGGGTTCAGACAATGCAGATGGCGCATTGAAACTGATGGAATGGTTGTCTTCTGATGACGCACAAGGTCTTTATGCTAGCGCTGATAAAGAATTCCCAGTCAAAGTTGGGATTGATGAGTCAGAGATGCTTAGATCTTGGGGTCAGTTCAAACCAGACGATATCAATGTACAGAAATTTGGTGCATTACAAACCCAAGCTATTCAAATGATGGACAAAGCAGGCTATAAATAAAAGTCTGCCAGTCATTTAATCTGTCAGTTATTTAATAGAGTTATGATGCTTATGACACGGTAACAACTTATGATAACAATGCCAGAATCGTCTGCAAGTCAGAACAATACTGTCAATGAAAGTAATGAGACAGGCAATACGAGTAAATCTATTCGCCAAGACCATGCTACCCGTAAACGTATCATCTCGAAATCAGTCTTAGGACTGATTTCGTTGTTTATGCTAGTACCGATTTTAATCGTGTTATTGTCATGGACACAGCCCGTCGCTGATATTTGGGGGCATATGCGTGAGTACGTATTGCCGCAAGTCCTCAAAAATACGGCTATTTTACTATTAATGGTCACAGTAATTTCTGGCACGATTGGCACGGCATTGGCATGGCTTACGAGTATGTACCGCTTCCCTGGACAGCGGTTTTTTTCGTGGGCGCTGATGTTGCCGCTTGCTATGCCAGCTTATGTCTTAGCATTTGTCACAGTTGGTATCGTTGATTTTAGTGGACCATTACAAACCGCATTAAGAGATTTTGGGGTTACGACTGCCATTCCGTCGGTACGTAACGTCTGGGGTGCAGGGCTGATCTTGTCATTGGCTTTTTATCCTTATGTTTATTTGCTGGCGCGCCAAGCCTTTTTATCTCAAGGTAGGCGAGCTATTGAAGCTGGGCAGATGCTTGGCTTAAGTCGTGGTCGAGTGTTTTTTCGGTTGGCATTACCGCAAGCATTACCTTGGGTCATCGGTGGTTTGCTACTGGCAAGTATGGAGACGCTAGCAGACTTTGGCGCGGTGTCAGTATTCAATGTTGATACCTTTACTACTGCCATTTATAAAGCTTGGTTTGGGTTTTTTAGCTTGACGACAGCGGCACAGTTGGCAGCACTATTAATTGGTGTGGTCTTCATCGTTGTCTTGTTTGAACAATATTGGCAAGCAAAACGCGGTAATATTATTACCCAAGGTAGTAGCCAACGTTTTGAAGTCAGTAAACCAGCTAAGCTTGCTATGACGCTGCTTTGTACGCTGGTATTTTTGATCGCGTTTTTGATCCCGTTTGCACAGCTTATCTATTGGACAGCGGCAAATTTTCAGCAAGATTTTGATGCCCGCTATATTGATTTTGTTACCAACAGCCTCATGATTGCTAGTATTACCACTGCGTTTATTGCGGTCTTAGCGATTATGATTGCGTGGATTAAGCGTCAATATCCGGACAAATCTACTAAGCTTATGACTACTTTAGCCAATTTGGGCTATGTGGTGCCGGGTACGGTATTAGCGGTCGGGATCTTTATTCCGATTGCGTGGCTGGATAATCAGCTGATTGCTTATGGCATAACCTCCACGCAGTTTTTATCTGGGAGTGTGATCGTGATGCTGCTGGCTCTATCGACCCGTTTTATGACGGTCAGTTTTCAGCCGGTAGACCGTCAGCTTCAGCGCTTGACCGTCAATCAAGAAGCAGCTGCTAAGTTGCTTAGCGATAGTCCTTTTCAGCGCTGGCGACAAGTGATGTTGCCCGTATTGAGCCCAGGGGTATTAACGGGTTTGTTGATGGGTTTTGTCGAAGTGATGAAAGAGATGCCGATTACTTTGATGACGCGGCGTCAAGGTTGGGATACGCTGGCCGTCCGGGTATTTGAGATGACCAGTGAAGGCATGTGGGGTCGCGCTGCATTGCCAAGTTTGTTGATTGTATTGGTCGGTCTTATTCCTGTTTGGATATTACTGCGTCAAAGCGATAAGCAGGGTTAACGTATTTTTTAATTAAAATATTGTGCTTAAATGATCAACGGATTCTAATTGGTGCTTCTCACGTTATTCACACTTTTAAAGTTTCATGTTTTTAACGTCTAATATTTTGAATGTTGTGACGCTGGATTTTCTTCACTAATAGCTTATTGGTACTGTCTATGTATACTGACTTGATGAACGATTCAATAAATCCAGCAGACTCTGATTCTGTAGAGCCTCAGAGTAAAGCACGACAAAGTAACGTGAAAAAGCCACCTATGACTATCATAACCAAAGCGCAAATGGCTCAAGCTGTAGCGGAAAGAGAATTACGACAAGGTGTTGCTAGTTTAGATAGCACTTTCGTTCAGCACCATGATACTACCGGCATTCAGCCGTATTTTAGTGTACAAGATTTGGTGGTTGGCTATGACGACACCATAGTGGTCAATGGTTTGTCACTGAACCTACAGCAAGGTGAAATTGGTTGTTTTTTAGGTTATAGCGGCTGTGGTAAGACCACGGCATTAAGAGCGATTGCAGGGTTAGAAGAGAGTCGTAGCGGCAAAATCACGCTTAACAATCAGCGGCTGACAGAGCAAGCAGCGCGACTCTCATTTGCTGTTGCGCCTGCCAAGCGCGGCATGGGGATGGTATTTCAAGACTATGCGCTATTTGGTCATTTAAGCGTGGCAAAAAATATCGGCTTTGGTCTCAATAAATGGTCTGCTGCCGACAAAAAAGCCCGTGTTGCTGAGATGCTAGCGCTGGTAGAATTGTCTGAACATGCCGATAAACGCCCAAGCGAGCTCTCAGGTGGACAGCAGCAGCGGGTGGCATTGGCTCGTGCATTGGCTCCAAAGCCTAAGTTATTACTGCTCGATGAGCCGTTTTCGAACTTGGATGTGGTATTGCGTGAGTCACTGGCCATGAATGTTCGTGATATCCTCAAACGTACCAATACCACTGCTATTTTGGTCACTCATGATCAAAATGAAGCGTTTGCGCTCGCTGATAAAGTCGGGGTCATGCATAAAGGTAAGCTAGTACAGTGGGCAACCCCAAGTGAGCTATATCATGAACCGGTCAGCCCGTTTGTCGCTGAGTTCGTCGGTGAAGGCGCGATGATAGACGGCATCATCAAAGAAGGTCATGTTGAGACGGCGCTTGGTGATATTTATCGACGGATGGAAGTCTACGATGCGTCCGGTCAGCCGCAGTATTGTGAATACGACTATCCGAATGGTACGCCGATTAAGGTATTGGTGCGTCCCGATGACATTATCCATGATGATGACAGTACGCAGACTGCCTTAGTGGTTGGTCGGGTATTTCGCGGTGCCAATTATCTCTATCGCTTGCAACTGGATGATGGTCAAACGGTATTATCATTGGTCGCCAGTCATCATAATCATGAAGTCGGCACCCAAATCGGTATCTTGCCTATACTCGAGCATGTGGTGGTATTTGATGAAAAAGACATCAACGCCACCACGTGGTCGGAGTACGATAGGTCAGAGCGGTTTGAGGACATATGATAGCGTTTATTAAGTTGTCTTTACCGAAAGGACGCACGATATTAAAGTTGTAAAGAGACACGCGTCGCTAGTAGATGTAAGTAGCGCCCAAGCCACTTATAGGGATCCAGTTGCGAGTAACGTAACTCCATACGTATGACCGCTTCAGGATCGTTATGCCCACCACGTTTTAGTGGCGAATAATCGTGGAATACGCGCAGTCCGCTGGCGATCAGAGTCTGATACTCATGCGCCTGTAGCCAAGCTTCAACCTCTTCCTTTGCAACCGGATGATTGGGCGTTAGGCTCTTTTTATTGTCGGCTTTATATTCAGTGTTATCTAATAAGTTAAAATTACCCATTATCAAGTTACGATAATCAAAACTCGCTGGATTATAAAAGCACAGCGATAATGCTCCATTATCGGATAATTGCTGGTCAAAAAAGTCCATTACCGCGGCAGGCTCTGCCAACCATTCAAGTAGCGCATGACACATGATTAAATCAAATTTCTCCGTCTTGTCAGCCAGCTTTTCTTCAAGCTCTTGATAGGGGCATACATACCACGTAATATTCAATTTTTCATCTTTTGCACTACTTTGTGCAGCGCGCTCTTGGGCCTTCTCTAACATATTGGCTGAGATATCATTGATGACCAGTGTATGTCCTTGAGTCGCAAGCTCAATCGCAATTTGCGCAAGCCCTGCGCCTACATCCAAAATACGTAAAGGTCGCCCAAGAGTGCTGCTCATCTGCGCGCAGTATTCAAAAAGATCACGGCGCAATACTGCTAATCGAATGTCTCCCTTTAAGCCACCATAGACCTTTTTCTCAAAATGATCGGCAATCGCATCAAAGCTGCGGTCAGTACGCACATCTTCTTTTAACGCTTGTACTGTCACATTTTCTGTAGAGTCTACCGCATCGCTATTATTAATATATTGAGGATTGGTTGGCATAAAGAGTTGTCTATATCGGAGGATGTATGGTGGCGTATCGTACAATAAAGCAGGGCGCTAATCTAGCGTTGACGTCTTTTTAGGATTGTTTTTAAATTGCATTAACACCCAACTCTGATGACGCGCTATTTGAAAAAAGTGGGCGTTAAATGGTATTGCTAAAAAACGGTCTTTATATATATCAATGGCAAAATTAGCCAGTGATATCAATGCTGTTGGGAAAGGTTTTTGAATCATGGTAATTGATGCAAAAAGTAGCAATTACTGAACTGTTTTGCTTGATTTTAATAGCACCTAGAACCCCCTAAATCAACAAATTTGTGCTAAAATAGCTTCTTTTATTCAACATTAAAACTATCGCTAATTCTCTATAGATTTGAATGATTGCTAAGCCTTTTTTGATGGTCACTGTATTTATTATATAACGGCGCTTTGGTGCCGTTATTGTTGCCCATTATGGCTTAGATATGCCAATGCTAGAGAGTAGATGTGAGTGAGGGAGTGTATATGAGCGAATCGGTCAGTCCTATTGCCATTGTGGACGAATTAAAGCAGTCCTATTTGGATTATGCGATGAGCGTGATCGTCTCGCGCGCGCTGCCTGATGTGCGTGATGGGTTCAAACCAGTACACCGCCGTGTGATGTATGCGATGCATGTATTGTCTAATGACTATAACAAAGCCTACAAGAAATCTGCACGTGTGGTCGGCGATGTCATTGGTAAGTATCACCCACATGGCGATAGTGCCGTCTATGATGCCATCGTACGTATGGCACAGGATTTTAGCTTGCGTTACCCGATGGTTGATGGTCAAGGTAACTTTGGCTCAATTGATGATGATCCTCCGGCAGCGATGCGTTATACCGAAGTGCGTATGACCAAGTTGACCCACCAAATGCTTGCTGACTTGGATAAAGATACCGTTGATTGGGAAGACAACTACGATGGCTCTGAGCGTATGCCAAGCGTCTTGCCTGCGCGTATTCCTAACTTATTGATTAACGGTGCAACCGGTATTGCAGTTGGTATGGCGACCAATATGGCGCCGCACAATCTAACTGAAGTGATTAACGCTTGCTTAGCTTATGCTGAAAATCCGCAAATATCTGCCGAAGAGTTGATGTCGCATATCTCAGGTCCTGACTTCCCAACGGGCGGTATTATCTATGGTCGTGCGGGTATTTTAGATGCTTATCGTACTGGTAAAGGTCGCTTGCATGTACGTGGTCGATATATTATTGAGCCGATGAGTGAGACGGGTGTCAACCGTGACCGTGAGCGTATTGTTTTCACCGAAGTGCCTTATCAAACCAATAAAGCCAAGCTGATTGAGCGTATTGCAGAACTTGTGCGTGACAAAAAAATCGAAGGTATTACCGAGATTCGTGATGAGTCTGATAAAGACGGCATGCGTATCGCTATTGATTTACGTCGTGGCGAAACAGCGGAAGTGATCGTTAACAACTTGTTCCTGCAAACGCCGCTAGAATCGAGCTTTAGTATCAATATGGTGGCGCTTGACAATGGTCAACCGAAGCTATTGACCTTACGCCAGCTGATTGCAGCATTTGTACGCCATCGCCAAGAAGTGGTAACGCGCCGTACCATTTTTGAGCTCAATAAAGCCCGTGTCCGTGGTCATTTGCTTGAAGGATTGACCGTTGCACTAGCGAACATTGATGAGATTATTGCGACAATTAAAGCCTCTGCAAACCGCGGCTTGGCTCGTGAAAACTTACTCAGTAATATCTGGGGTTCAGGCAGTGTTGTAGCGATGCTAACCGCTGCAGGCAGCCAGTCGGTACGTCCTGACTTTATCGAAGGCGAAGATCCAAAAGCGCCGTTTGGTCTGATTAATAATCAAGAAAGCTATCGCTTATCGCTTGAGCAAGTAAATGCGATTTTAGACATGCAGCTGCATCGCCTAACTGGTCTTGAGCAAGATAAATTAACCGAAGAATACCAAGACTTGTTGCGTGAAATTTCCCATTTAGAATCTATTCTTGGTGATTTTGATAAGCTAATGACCATTATCTCAAACGAGATGATTGAAATCCGTGATAATTTTGGTGATGAGCGTCGCACCGATATTATTGATTCGCGTATGGACTTTAACCGTGAAGACTTGATCCCAGAGCAAACGGTTGTGATGACGGTATCACGTACTGGTTATGCGAAAACGCAGCCCATTGATGATTATGTCGCGCAAAAACGTGGCGGTAAAGGCAAATCAGCGACGGCGATGAAAGAGGACGATGTGATTGATCACTTAGTTGTGACTTCAACGCATGCAACCGTACTGTGCTTTACTGATACAGGTCGCGTCTTTAGTTTACGTGGTTTTGAAGTGCCTATCGCCAGCCGCGGTGCCCGTGGACGTCCATTAGTGAATTTGATTGGCTTAAATGCTGATGAAACGGTCACAACGATATTGCCTATTCCAAAAATAGTAGAAGAGTTATCGGTCAAAGGCGAAACATCAGCAGATGCTCCAGTAGATAATGATGATGATCTATTAGACGACAGCACGCAAGCAGAGCCGCCTTTTGTATTCTTTGCAACGGCAAATGGTACGGTAAAACGGGTAGAGCTGAAACAGTTTGCCAATATTCGCTCGAACGGTTTGATTGCGGTTGGCTTGGAAGAAGGCGATAAATTGGTGAGTGCTCGTATCACCAATGGTGGCCAAGAAGTCATGCTATTTGCGTCAAGTGGTAAAGCGATTCGCTTTAATGAGACTGATGCTCGTGCGATGGGTCGTACGGCAAAAGGCGTCCGTGGTATGCGTCTGGCTACTGATGAGTTTATCAAATCATTGGTTGTTATCGAAGATGATGTCCGCGAGATTCTGATTGCTTGTGAAAATGGCTTTGGTAAACGTACCTTTATCGATGAGTTCAACACCCAAAATCGTGGCGGTGGCGGTGTTATCGCTATTAAAACTAGCACGCGTAATGGTGCGCTGGTTCGTGCTACCAAGGTGGACTCTACAGACGATATTATTTTAATCTCAGACAAAGGTACTTTAGTACGTACCCCAGTTGAGCATGTAGCAAGCTCTGGTCGTAATACCCAAGGTGTCACGCTGATTCGTTTATCAAAAGATGAAAAGCTGGTTGCTATGGCGCGTGTTGAGCACGAAGAGGGTAACAATGAGCTGATTGATGCAATGAGAGAAGATGGAACGTTTGAAGTAAAAGGTCAAGAACAGATGGATGTTGATGCGGCGAATAGTGATGCTACAGAGACAGACTTTGATGATACTAGTCATACAGAAACTGACACTGACGAATAACGCTTTTATTAGTTAGCTTTTTGGTCTATTCTTTTATTACCTTTTATAAAAAAAGCCTCTAACGTTATCGTTGGAGGCTTTGTTTTTTTTCTGTTTTTTAAGGCTGTTGTTATGCTTACGACCAATCAGACCGTTCAGGGAACTTTGGCTTCAGTATCATCAAGTTTTTTGTTTTCTTTGATGTTTCTATTTGGGCTATTTATGCTGCCATTAACGGGTACGCAGGTGGCTTCGTGGCGTGTATTGATGATGCTCCTGAGCCTAGTGCTATTGGTCAGTCTTACAAAACAGTGGCAGCATGTATTTGATTATCTCAAAACATTAAAGACGCCAAAAGAGTGGATTATTTTTGTACTGCCAACCCCGATTTTAGGTGGGCAGATTTGGCTTTTTATGTGGGGACCGGTCAATGGCTTTGGTCTTGATGTGACCTTGGGCTATTTTTTATTGCCGTTGGTCATGATTGTGATTGGGCGTTTTTTCTATCATGAACATATGAGTGCTTTGCAATGGTTAGCAGCGATATGTGCTGCGCTCGGTATCGGCTATGATATATTGCAATATGGCAGTATATCTTGGGTAACCGCATTTGCATGCTTGGGTTATCCGCCTTATTATTTGCTACGTCGTAAGCTTGCTGTGCCGCCTATTACAGGTCTGTTATCAGATTTGACGTTACTGACGCCAGTGGTGCTGATTATGCTTTATAGCAGCGGCGGCTTTAGTGTGGCGGCGCAAAATACCAAATTTTGGTACATATTGCCGCTGCTAGGCGCTTTTAGTGCGCTTGCCATGTCATTGACTATGGTTGCTAGTAGTAAGCTGCCAGTGTCGCTATTTGGCGCGCTCAGCTACATAGAGCCTATGCTGCTATTTGTATTATCTATTACTGTGTTGAATCAAAGTCTGGATGAAGGAGGCTCGTTATTCATGTATGGCATGATTACACTGGCATTGTTTATTATGATTGCTGATAGCATGAAAGGCTTTCTTATCCGACGCCGTGACAATCATTTGCATGGTTACCGAGAGCCGCAAATTGGGAGTTTTCCACCGCGTCGCCGTTTTATCGACCATCGTATAGAAGGGGTATTAAAGGCGCACCGTTTTCGTAAAATCAGGAAATACCAACAGCGAATAGATAAAATCACGCGTAAAATCCAAGCGTTAGATTCAAAGTAGTTATTGATGTAATGATAAGTAGTGTGGCCCGATAAAAGTGGTTTGATAAGTCAAGCTACATAGTAAAGCTATAATAAAAACAGTAAGTGAGTTATTATCAAGCATTATTATTGACTTAAATCGGGTTGTTTGATTTATTAAACTCCTTTATTTAAACAGAATATTGAAGAATTGACTTATAAAATCTGCTATTGAATACTAAAAACTTATTATAAGGATGGTTTATGCTACACCTTCATCACTTGGCAAACTCACGCTCATTTCGTATCTTATGGCTATTAGAAGAGCTGAATGCCGACTACCAACTGACCTGCTACCAGCGTAACAAAGCGTACCGTGCCCCTGACAGTTTAAAGCAAATACACCCGCTCGGTCATGCACCGATGCTAGAGGTCGATGGTCGTGTGCTGATTGAGTCAGGCTTTATCATCGAGTATCTATTAAAGCACTATGATAAAGAAAAGCAGTTTAAGCCTGCTGATGATAATGAAGCGGCGTGGGAGGCCTATACGCTTTGGCTACACTTTGCCGAAGCATCAGTGATGCCACCGTTGGTCATGCGTTTGGTATTTACTAAAGTGGTTGAGCAGTCGCCGATGCTGATTAAACCTGTGAGTAAAAGCATCAAAAAGCAAGTCGAAAAAAGCATGATAAGCAAAAGCTTGACTGCCATACTCGATATGATGGAGCAGCATTTACAAGACAACCATTGGTTTGCCGGAGCAGAATTTAGCGCCGCTGATATTCAGATGCATCTGGCTGTGGTCGGTGCCAATGCAGGCGCAGGTTTAGACAGTAGTAAATATACCAATATCTTAACTTGGCTTAAGCGTTGTGAAGAACGTGATGCCTTTAAGCGTGCAGAAGAAAAGGGCGGTCGTCTACGGTTTTAAGTGCGACGCTTATTATTAATTATTGATTTAATATAACAATAAAGGGCTTTGTTTATTTATAGACAAACCCTTTTTTTAGGATGAAAAATGACAGATTTGAATAAGTCGAATAATACCGACCATACCAACAGTGCTAATGAACAACTACTTAATGAGTTTGATAATAATGTGAATAGTCAGCAAGTTTCTATTAAAGCATGGTCACAAAAACTGTTGGTAGTGATTCTATGCATTGCCAGCTTCTATGGTGGCTGGAAGTCGTATGAATCCAATATGGTCAATGAATGTACGGCAAATGGTGGACAGATGATTGAAGGCAAAAAAACCATGATATGTCAGTTGTCATAATGGCTCGTAATGATAACCAGGAGAGATAAGCGATGCTAAAACTCACTTTTTTGGGTACCGCAGCAGGTGTGCCAACCAAGCAACGTAATGTAACGGCGCTTGCCATCGAGTGCCTCAACCCTTATAGCTCAGGGACAAATCAACGGCAAAACAAGAAATCACGGCCGTGGTTATTGATTGATTGCGGTGAAGGTACGCAGCATCAGCTTTTACATACCAAGTTATCTTTACATCAGTTACAAGCGATTTGCATTACTCATGTGCATGGCGACCATTGCTATGGTTTGCCGGGGTTGTTAGCGAGTGCGGCAATGTCAGGACGTACTGCGCCGCTGATACTGCTTGCACCAAAAGCGATTGCCACACTGCTTGATGCTCTTATTTTGACTACCGAATTGCACTTTCCATTTCCTATTAACTTTATGGCGATAGAAGATTTGCTATCTGAGCAAGATAGTAAAAATAAAGCTCAGGTAACTATCCGCTTTGACAATCAACATCAGCTTGAGATTGGTATCACGCCGTTATCGCATCGCGTTCCCTCTTATGGCTTTGGTATCACCCAGACGATAAGTCGTCTCCACCTTGATAAGAACAAGCTGATAGCAGATAATATTCCAGCCAGCGCGCTGTGGAGCAGACTGCAACAGGGCGAAGACGTTATAACCGAAGACGGTCGCAAGCTTCGTTCAACAGATTATGTCGATAATGAGAGTCAGCATACAAGGGTAGTGGTGGCTGGAGATAACGATACGCCAGAGTGTCTTAACAATGCTATAGTCGATACGGATTTACTCGTTCATGAAGCTACATATACTCATGAAGTATTAAATAAGATTCAGGCAAAAAATCCAGATTTTGATCCAATGCATAGTAGCGCGCAGTTATTGGGTCGATTTGCCCAAAACAATGGGCTTAAGAACTTAATTCTCACTCATTTTAGCGCCCGTTATCAGAGCTTTGATAATCCAAATAGCAGTACGCCAAATATGGCGCATATTCGATTGGATACCGAAAGTGTTTACCAAGGTAATCTATGGCTGGCAGCAGATTTTGACCAATATCTGGTGAATGGAACAGCGGAAGAAGTGGGTGATAATATAGGCAGTCGCGTACAGTATTTAGGCTCTGCACGCGACCATAAAAATACATGATATGAGTTTTTAAGACTGACTGTCTTCAGCTGCCAATTGGGTCTGTCCTATCCAATAACGACTGAACTGATACGCCACTCGACCAGAGCGTCCACCGCGTTCTGATGCCCAGCGTAATGCGGCTGATCTGATATGGGTGGGTAACTCATCAATGCTGTCTGCACCTTTATTTGCTGCATCACCGTACATGTCATCATGACTAGTTTTAGCATCAGTTTTTTGCTGAATAGATAAATAATGATGCACAATGTATAAATACGTGTTTTGATCCATTGGATGAAAGGACAGCCATAAACCAAAACGGTCAGATAAAGACACCGTCTCATCAATGGTCTCATAAGGGTTAACCTCATCGGTTTGACCATTATAAATATTAACATTGTCTTTCATGAGCTGCGGTAGTAGATGGCGGCGGTTACTGGTTGCATAAACCAATAATTTGTCTTGCTCTGAATCCAGCGAGCCGTCTAACACACTTTTTAAGGTGCGGTAGCTTTCATCTTGACCATTAAATGCCAAGTCATCACAGTACACCACATAGCGACATTTGCAGTCAGCTGGTAAGGCTTTAATCGCTGCCCGTATTTTATCAAGCATCCGTAAGTCGTCTCGGGCAATTTCGATAATGCGCAGACCTTCATCATGATAGGCTTGAAGCAATGCTCGAATCAGCGATGATTTACCAGCGCCGCGTGTCCCTGTCATTAAGACATGATTGGCAGGATAGCCTTTGAGGAATTGACGCGTGTTCTGTACCAGCTTTGATTTTTGCGTGTCGATACCATGTAAGTCATCTAAATTTAAAGACAAATTAACTGCCAACGGCTCTAAATGTCCAGTCTGCCCACCGACCCAGCGATAAGCCAGCTGCGCAGGATCAATCTCAATAGTTGGCGTGACCTGCTCTTGCAGATACTGACTGAGCAGATCTAATAAATGGTCTGGCAGAGCATAATTCATAACGGGCTTAGTAGATTGGGGCATAATAATCAGTCGCTTATAAAAATTACAATGACGTTTGGCTTACTAGATATATAAAGGCATCACTTTACCATGAAAAATAGTGCCAGTATTCCTCGTGTAGTACAAGCAGATGCAAAACAAGCGTTACGAGTGCAAGCGCAGCAAATCCTGCCAGTATTAACGGCATTCTTTTTCAGCCTAAATTATAGCGAGATCTCGCATCAACGACTCAGTCAGCAACATAATGGTAGTGAATTTGATTATCAAGGTTTAACGCGTGCCCAACACTCGCAGTTTGGGCGCGTAATGATTAAATGGCAGTTATATGCTAATGCTCATCAAGACCTGTCTGATTTGATCTATGAAGCTGACGTCCTAACATCTATAAACAACTTATCAAATAATCAAAATAATCTTCAAAATAGCCTTTCCGCTATCGTACCACCACTATTGTTTTATGAAAATATTACTTCGAAAATATTAGCGCAGTTGCAACAGCTGACTATCCTTGTCCTGCCTTATTATCCAAATGGCAGCTTGGCAAATCAGCTGAGCGCTCAAAAGCATTTATTATTAACACATGCACAAAAGAATCAATTTATCCTACAATCTGCCAATCTTATTTACCATTTACATAATATCGGCTGGCTACATAATGATATTAAGCCCAGTAATATTTTGCTAGAAGGTTTTTTGCCAAATAATGCGGATAATAGCCGTATCACGTTTGATTTATTATTGACGGATTTTGCTTTAGCGCGCACTCTTTGTCAGCCCAGTGTAGCAAATATTGCTGGCACGCCTGCCTATCTTGCTCCTGAGCGTTGGCAAGGGTATGGCTCAACGGTTCAAAGCGATATATACGCTTTTGGGATTATGTTGTATGAGATATTAGTCGGCGAGCGACCATTTGCCATTGATGCTCAAAGTAGTGATCCAATGATTGATTGGGCGACACAACATTGCCAACAGTCTGTTCCGACCTTGCCATTAGAATATAGTCGCTATCAGGATGTTATTGATAAGGCATTGGCGAAGCAGATAGAGAAAAGGTATCAGAGTATGAATGAGATGCTTTTAGATTTAGAAAGTATGGAATATGGCAAGGTAACCGAACTCAATAACTAAGGTTGAAAGGATAAATCTAGTAAATCCCAGACACAAAAAAACCTGCTAAAAGCAGGCTTTAATATTTGGTCTAAGATGTACTATCCGAAAATGGTGGGGCTGGAGAGACTCGAACTCTCACACCTTGCGGCGCCAGAACCTAAATCTGGTGCGTCTACCAATTCCGCCACAGCCCCATTTTCGTTACCTTATCATCTTTGGTGTTGATATTCAAACCCCATCGAGATAAATAACTGATTCGGTAGTGCGTCTCAGTGGTTGGCTATTATATAGAGTTTGAATAGTTTGGCAAGCCCTATTTGCACTTATTTTTAATTATTTAGCCATTTTTTTTGCTGAATATCATAAATAATTGATATTATTGATTTTTTAATTCATATTTTTTATCACTTTATTCACACTAATATTACTCTTGATATGATGAAAGGTTCAGCTGTTGTAATTTACGTGTCAGCGTATTGCGTCCCCAGCCAAGTAAATTGGCAGCAGCTATCTTTTTGCCGCCGCTATGATGGAGCGCTGCGGTTAGCAAGACCCGTTCAAACTCAGGTGTTGCTGTCTGTAAAATATCGGTTGCGCCAGCTTGTAGTGACTGCTTCGCCCAAATAGCTAAAGCTTGTTGCCAGCTTTGGGTACCAAAAGTATCCTGACTTTGTAGATAATTATTTTCAATAGCGTCTTGTGAGGATATATGATGCTGTTGATTGTCTAGAGTAGAGGAGATGTTTTCGAGCAACTCTGGAGGCAAGTCATCGATCATAACGGTGTCGCCAGTCGCCATTACTGTCAGCCAGAGACAGACATTCTCAAGTTGACGGACATTACCGCGCCATTCAAAAGATTGCATCATTTGCATTGCTGCCGGATGTAGCTGTTTTGGTGCCGTATTCATTTGCTCAGCAGCGCGCTGCATAAAATAAGTGGTTAATGCTGGTACGTCCTCGCGGCGAGTCCGTAAGGGCGGCAATGGCAGGCGAATGACATTCAGGCGATAAAATAGATCCTCACGGAATTTGCCTTGTTTGACCAATTCTTCCAAGTTTTGATGGGTAGCGGCAATAATGCGTACATCTACTTTGACGGGCTGCTGACCACCCACGCGAAAAAACTCACCGTTTGCCAGCACTCGTAGCAGCCGCGTTTGGGTACTAAAAGGCATGTCGCCGATTTCATCTAAAAATAACGTGCCGCCATCTGCTTGCTCAAAACGACCTTGGCGTGAAGTTGTGGCGCCAGTGAATGCGCCTTTTTCATGACCAAACAATTCAGACTCAATCAAATCATGGGGAATTGCTGCCATATTTAGTGCAATAAAGGTTTTATTGTTTCGCGGTGAGTGCTGATGTAAGGCGCTAGCGACCAACTCTTTACCTGTACCTGATTCACCAGTGATTAAAACGGTAATCGGTGAGTGCGCAAGTCTACCAATGGCACGAAATACCGTTTGCATGGCTTGTGATTGACCAATGATGCCGCTTGGATTGTTATTAGTTTGGGGTTTGGGTTTTTCATGAGTTTTACTTTCAGCAGCTTTAGGGATTTTTCTAGCTGATTTGGCTGCATTTGATTTGTTCACAGGCTGTTCTTTGGTATCAGCACTTACATTCGTATTAGACTCGATTGAATGGTTTGATATGACTAGATTCGGCTGATAATTAATGGCTTTATAAATCGTTGCGACCGCATCATCTAAATCAAACGGCTTGGGTAGATATTCAAATGCACCAGTCTGATAGCTGCTAATGGCAGAAGTAAGGTCTGAATGCGCTGTCATAATGACAATCGGAAGCTTAGGAAAGTGCTTGTGTACCCAGTCACTAAAGGATAGACCATCCATCATCGGCATACGAATATCGGTCAATATCACATCAGGTAACAAGGCGATTGACTCTGACGATTTTAGAATATCATTGAGGCGTGTCCACGCTGCTTGTGCTTGGGTAAAGCTGATAACTGTCAATCCAGCGTCTTCAAAAGTATCTGCAAGCACCATACGCAGCGCCGCATCATCATCAATGAGCCATAAAGTAGCAAGCTCATTATCAGGGTTGTTATTGACCGTGACCATTGGTGTTCGCTCATTGCTTGTAAGAGATTGGGTGTCATTATACTGGGTCATGTATTTAGCCTAATAAGCAGTGAGAAGAATTGAGGTGAAGGCATTAATTTTCAGCAATTGGCTGATGAAAAGGCAAATAAAGAGTAAAACGGGTCTGACTATAATGGCTGTTTTTATTATCGACATTAGTATTTGTACTGGCGCCCTGCGATTGAGTAGAGCTGACATCAATCATACCATGATGACGGCTGATAATATCTTGCACAATGGATAAACCAAGCCCAGTTCCTAGCGCGCGACTGGTCACCATTGGGAAGAATATCTGCCCAATGATATCAGGATGAATGCCAGAACCATTATCGGTGATAGCAACTTGTAGTACTTGTTTATGTTGCTGCCCAGCAATCGTATGTTGAAAGGCAACACGTGTTTGAATATGGAGTTTGGGTTGATAGCCATCGTCAAAATCAAGATTATTAAGTGGAATATCTGATGTTAATTGACTGGATACGGCTGGCACGCTTTGCTGCAGTGTTTGTGCAAATTCCGTCATGGATTCGCAAGCGTTATTAATTAAGTTTAAGAAGACTTGAATCAACTGGTCTTTATCAGCACAGAGTTCAGGTAACGATAAATCATAGTCACGCTGTAATAAAACTTGCGGATATTGATGGATGATCAATGCCAAAACATGCTCTATTGGCTCATGAACATTGAGCATTTGCCAATGTGGTAATTGATTGGAACCAAGAAACTGCCCAATCAGCTGAGTGAGGCGATCTGTCTCTGAGATAATGATGTCGGTATAGCTGCGTAATTTGTCAGTGGTTTTCTGTAGATGGTTATCAGGGTTTAAGGTCGGGCTCGATATAAGGCTAGGGTAGTCAGTATCAGTAGTGTGAGTATTAAAAGAGCGCTCACTAAATTTGATAAATTGACGCTGCAATAATTGCGCGGCACCGCGAATACCAGCCAACGGATTTTTGATTTCATGAGCAACCGAGCGCAGCATATGACGCGCAACATTGTATTGCTGCTGTTGGCGCTGTTCTTCTGAGATGCGACTTTGGCGGTCTTTGCCCCATATCTCTATAATAAAGTAATTTTGCTGCTGATAGATAACAGGGGTCACGCTATAGTCAATCGAGAGTGATAAGTTGCCATTTAATGGGCTGTTTATCAGATGGTCATGGTCAATAAAAGGTTGTTGATACTGCTTCGCTTGAAAAAAGCGTTCAGTCAAAGAGCAGGTTTTGTCTTTTGGACTGTCAATAAGTGTGCTGCTTTTGGTTTTCAACTCTTCGGGCGCAAGCAGCATCAACACCGACTGATTAAGCAATCGTCCACTACTGATCGCCAGTAGCTGCTCAGCTTGGGCATTTAGCCAAGTAATAGACAATTCATCATTGACCCACAAGATAGCCGTGAACAAATGCTGCGATATAAAGGTTAAGTCAGGCGTTGGTTTTGTGCTTATAAAATCAGCGGTCATGAGTAATACCTAGATAAATAGAGGCTCGATATAATATTTAACCATAAATCAACACTATAGGGCGGCAAAACTGGCGATTTTTGTAAAAAAAACGTACAATGCGCACAGCCAATTTATCTCTAGCAAGGTTAGCCATGCCCAATATTTCTACCGAGTCCGTTAATACGACTATAGCCCCTTCACAGCCAGCTTCTATACCAAAAGACACTGCCACTCTCTTTAATCCTGCTAAGCCGACAGCAATGCCTGCGCAAAGCTCGACGGACAGTGTTCAACCTTACCATCATAAAGCCAATCATAATCAAAATCGTAGTGTCGAACAAAGCAGCGAGGTAGTTTCAGCAGCTTCAGCTAAAACGACAACAGCAACGACCAATGCCCCTGTCAATGCCGCACCAAAGATTGGATTTGTGTCTCTAGGTTGTCCAAAAGCCTTGGTCGATAGTGAGCGCATTATCACTGAGCTTAGCCGTGATGGTTATCAAGTTGCCAGTGACTATGAAGGTGCCGACTTAGTCGTAGTCAATACTTGTGGCTTTATCGAGTCAGCAGTACAAGAGTCGCTCGATGCCATCGGTGAAGCGATTAGTAAAAACGGTAAAGTGATTGTGACGGGTTGTCTCGGTAAAGAAGCCGATAAAATCCGTGAAATGCATCCTGCTGTATTAGCAGTAACCGGCGCACACGCTTACGATGAAGTGATTAGAGCCGTTTCGCTGCATGTGCCTAAGCCGGACCGCAGTTTGGATGCGAGTTACGATCCAAAAATAGATTTGATTAATGAGGCAGGTATCAAATTAACGCCTAGCCATTATGCTTATCTAAAAATATCAGAAGGTTGTAACCACCGTTGTACTTTTTGCATTATTCCAAGCTTACGCGGAGATTTGGTGTCGCGTCCGATTGATAGTGTGATGAATGAAGCGCTGGCGCTGAAAAATGCTGGCGTGAAAGAGCTATTGATTATCTCGCAAGATACTTCTGCTTATGGTCTAGATTTGAAATATAAGACCAGCTTTTGGAATGGTATGCCGCTGAAGTCAAAATTTTATGACTTATGCCAAGCGTTAAACGATTTGGGTATTTGGGTGCGTCTGCACTATGTTTATCCGTATCCGCATGTAGATAAAGTCGTAGAATTAATGGGCGAGAAAAAATTATTGCCTTATCTTGATATTCCATTCCAACATGCCAGCCATCGCATCCTAAAAGCAATGAAGCGTCCAGCGCACAGCGAAAACACCTTGGCGCGTATCCATGCATGGCGTGAGATTTGCCCTGATATCGTCATTCGCTCAACCTTCGTTGTTGGCTTCCCTGGTGAGACAGAAGAAGATTTCCAATGCTTGCTTGATTGGTTGGTAGAAGCCCGTCTTGATCGCGTTGGTGCCTTTACCTATTCAGAAGTTGAAGGTGCGGTTGCCAATGACTTGCCAAATCATGTGCCAGAAGATGTCAAGCAAGAACGTTACGAGCGTTTGATGACGTTACAGCAAGATATTTCAGCCCAAAAACTGCAAGAGAAAATTGGCAAAACCTTGATGGTATTGGTCGACGAAATTGATAGAGAAGAAGGTGTTGCGATTTGCCGTAGCTATGCTGACGCACCAGAGATTGACGGTCATGTCTATGTCGATGATATTGACGCTCACGTCAAAGTTGGGCAGTTCTTAACGGTTACTATCGACGATGCTAGTGAATATGATTTGTTTGCCAGTTACAAAGGCTAAGCAGTCACTGTAATAGGCGCATGAAAATTGCCCAATCGTGGGCAGTTTTTGCTACAATTAGCGCAATTTGACCTTTGTACCTGCTTATCCTTAAGTTGGGCAATGCCGTCAAGTCTCAAAGTAAACTCTATTTGTATATTACCGATAACTTTAATTATAATTCAATACTGACAAGGTGACCTCATGTCTGACAAAAACCCGCGTTATTCTCGTATCTTGCTAAAACTCTCTGGTGAAGCCTTAGCGGGTACGAAAGATATGGGTATTGATACTGAAGTGCTTGATAAGATGAGCTTATCTATCGCCCATTTGCGCGGGCTTGGTGTCCAAGTGGGTATCGTGGTCGGTGGTGGTAACTTATATCGCGGTGCCCAATTACAAAAAGAGGGTTTGGTCGGCCGCGTCACTGGCGATCAAATGGGCATGCTTGCAACCGTTATGAATGGCCTTGCAATGCGTGATGCTCTTGAGCGCCGTAATATCAAAACGCGCCTAATGTCAGCCCTGCCGATTGGTGAAGTCACTGAAAGTTATAGCAGCCGTAATGCGATTCGTTATCTTAAAAATGGCGAAGTATGTATCTTTGTCGCGGGTACGGGCAATCCATTCTTTACCACTGATACGGCTGCTTGCTTACGTGGTATTGAAATTGAAGCAGGCTTGATTCTAAAAGCGACCAAAGTAGATGGTGTTTATGATAAAGACCCAAGCCTACATAGCGATGCGGTAAAATATGATGGTCTGACCTTTGATGAGGTGTTAGAGCAAAAGCTTGGAGTTATGGATTTGACTGCCATCGCATTATGTCGTGAGCACGATGTACCATTACAAGTCTTTGATATGAATAAGCCTAATGCTTTATTAAATGTTGTGATGGGCGAGAATGAGGGCACACGCGTCTATCATTAATAACGTACCCAAAAATATGATAAAAGATAGGCAGAAGTAAGACAGCTGCTTATCTGTGAAAACACCTGAATAGTTTTTATAATAAACAATAAATGATTTGTCGGTAGCGATAAATAAGGATACCTCATGATTCAAGAAATTAAGCAAGACGGCGAAGCGCGCATGCAAAAAACCTTGGAAGCGCTTGAAAGCACCTTTAGTAAAGTTCGTACGGGTCGCGCGCATCCAGGTATGTTGACAGGTGTGATGGTCAGCTACTACGGTTCGCCTACGCCTTTAAATCAAGTAGCGAGTGTTAACGTTGAAGATTCGCGTACGCTACTGGTACAGCCATTTGACCGTACCATGGTGCAAGCGATTGACAAAGCTATTCGCGAAGCAGATTTGGGTCTTAATCCAATGACTGCTGATGTGATTCGTGTTCCTATGCCAGCATTGACAGAAGAAACTCGAAAAGATATGCAAAAATTGGCACGTGGCGAAGCAGAAAACAGCCGTGTTTCTATTCGTAATATCCGCCGTGATATGATGAATGACATCAAAGAGTTAGCCAAAGAAAAAGAGATCTCTGAAGACGACGAGCGCCGCGCCAGTGACGACATTCAAAAAATCACTGACAAATATATTGAAACAATCGATAGCCGCTTAAGCAAAAAAGAAACCGATTTGATGGCAGTATAAGTACATTTTTCTGCTGTCAAAAATGATGCGCTATCAATATTTTATATAACAAGTCGCTAAAAACAAACAGCCAATATCAAAGTGCTATTGGCTGTTTGTTGCCGTGTAGACAATTAATCTTACTCTATAGCTTGTTTATATTGTCCTTTTTTATAAGCACTTTATATGAATCTCTTTATATAAATTATGAGTTAGGGTTTTTATAAAGTATGGCGCGCGTTATGATTATTTTACCTAAACAACAAGCAAGTTAGCCTATGTCTATGTCAGAGAATTTAGCTCCAGCCCTTCTTCCACGCCATATCGCTGTTATTATGGACGGCAATAACCGCTATGGTAAAGTCCATAATTTAGGTAAAGGTCAGGGTCATATCGCTGGCAAAGATGCGCTAGACCCGATTGTTGAGTATTGCGTCAGTACGGGTATTGAGGTTTTGACCGTCTTTGCCTTTTCCAGTGAGAATTGGCAGCGCCCACCGACTGAAGTGGCATTGCTGATGCATTTGCTGAGCTTAACCATCAATGAGCAGATGCCTCGTATGGTTAAGTACCGTATTCGTTTGCGTTTTATCGGCGACCGCAGTCAGCTTAGTGATGATTTGCAATTATTGATGGCAGATGCTGAAGCAAAAACGGCTGATTTTGATGCTATGACATTGGTCATCGCCATCAGTTACGGTGGACAGTGGGATATCGCTCATGCAGCAAAGCAGCTATTACAGCAAGTGCAGGCAGGTCAGTTATCAATCGATGATATTGATAAGGAAAAACTTGGAGAGTATGTGCAATTGGCAGATGCGCCAGAAGTAGACATGCTGATACGTACTGGCGGCGAGTACCGTCTCTCCAACTTCTTATTGTGGCAGTCAGCCTATGCAGAGCTGTTCTTTACCCCAACATTGTGGCCAGATTTTAGAGTCAATGAGCTAGCAGCAATGCTAGAGGATTTTGCTCAACGTCAACGCCGCTTTGGCAAAACCAGCGAGCAAATAGTGACGGCTCAGCAAATATCTTAGAGGTCATGTTAAGAGCATTAGACGACTTTTGTCAATTTGGAGCACTTTCAATAGCGTGCGTCACTATCAATACGTTATTATAGTCAGCAGCTGGCTATGATACGTCATTATCTATAGTAAATATTTATCGCGCAATTTGACCAAATGTTCTTCATTATTATAAGGCTCAATAAGTATGTGGCAACGAATTAAGACGGCAATTGTTCTCGTTATTATCGTTGGTATTGCAATGTTTGCGAGCCAAACCCCTATATTATTTGCACCACTTTTAGGGATTGGGGTGATTATTGCCGCCCATGAATGGACTAAATTGATGCCAAAGTGGCGTCAGCCTGCGGTCTTCGTAGTATTGGTATTGCTGCTGACGTTAGTGTCACTCATGTTTAAAGTCACGTGGCTTTTTTGGTGGGCAGCTTCTCTCGTCATATGGTTAATGGCGCTGTCTTGGGTACGAGTTTTCCCAACGTCTACCAAATGGTACGGTAAGCAGTTGGCGCTAATGGGAGCAGTGATATTAACGGCTTCAATTACGGCTATGTTTTACTTATGGCAATTGTCGCCATGGTGGCTACTATATGTGTTTTTATTGGTCTGGTGTGCAGACAGTGGTGCTTACTTTGTCGGACGCAAGCTTGGGCGCCGAAAAATGGCACCGAACGTTTCACCCAATAAGAGTATGGAAGGGCTGGCGGGTGGCTTAGTCACAGGACTACTGGTCGTAGTAATTATAAGTGTCTTTAAATTACAATTGACGGGTGCAGCGCTCATCGCCTTTGTGGCATTATCGGCTCTGACGATTTTAGCTTCCGTACTGGGCGATTTGTTTGAGTCTATGCTCAAACGCCGTGCTGATGTTAAAGATTCAGGAACTATTCTACCGGGGCATGGTGGAATACTTGACCGTATTGATTCGCTGCTATCTGCTACGCCGATATTTGCGCTTGGTTTTTGGGCAATACAGCAGTTTGGTTTGATTATCGTTTGACTTGCCTAATACTATCAAAATCGCTTATGCAGTTATCTGACAGAACATAAGCTTAGCTGCTCATTTAATTTTCATCTTATTACTACCGTATCATTTATAGGCACCCATGGTTATGACCCAACGTATTGCCGTATTAGGCGCGACAGGCTCGATTGGCGACAGTACGTTAGCCATCTTGGCGGCACAACCACAGCATTACGATGTTTATGCTTTATCTGGATATCACCGTTTAGATAAGCTGCTTGCTCTTTGTGAGCAGTTTGCTCCTAAGCGTGTTAGCGTACCGACAGCTGCGGTTGATGAGTTTGCCAAGCGTCTGAGTATAGCAGGACTTGATATTGAAGTAGTCGGCGGCGAAACAGGCCTCGTGGATATCGCTACCGATTCACAAACTGATACTGTCGTTGCTGCTATTGTTGGCGCCGCAGGCTTGCCTTCTACTCTAGCTGCTGCCCGCGCAGGCAAGCGTATTTTACTGGCAAATAAAGAAGCGCTGGTGATGGCAGGGCAAGTGATGATCAATGCGGTCAAAACGCATCATGCAACTTTGCTGCCGCTTGATTCTGAACATAATGCTATCTTTCAGTGTTTACCATTTGCCATTCAGCAGGATAATACCCAAATTCACCGACCAAATCATGGCGTGCGTAAGCTATGGCTAACGGCTTCTGGTGGACCGTTCTTACAGCAGTCATTTACGCAGATGCAGCAAGCTAGTGTCGCTGAAGCGGTCAAACACCCAAACTGGTCGATGGGGCAAAAAATATCGATTGATTCTGCCACGATGATGAACAAGGGACTTGAGCTGATTGAAGCCTGTCATTTATTTGATTTGCCTGAAAATAAGATAAATGTGGTGATTCATCCACAAAGTATCATTCACTCAATGGTAGAATATAGCGATGGCAGCTTTTTGGCGCAGCTTGGCAGCCCAGATATGAAAACGCCCATTGCTCATGCGCTAAGCTACCCTGACCGTATTGACAGTGGCTCGCAGCCATTAGACTTATTTGCCTTAAGTGGTTTAGAGTTTATCGAGCCTGATTTGCAAAAATTTGCCTGCTTACGTCTGGCACGAGAGGCGATGCAAGTGGGTACGCACGCGACCATTATTCTAAATGCGGCGAATGAGATTGCAGTATCAGCATTTTTGAATAATCAAATTCGTTTGACGGATATTGCTGATATTAATGAGCAAGCATTGAATGAGATACAAGTTTCGGCATTAACTGAGACGGCCGATATTGATGAGATTTTGGCAATCGATAACCTAGCGCGTCAGCATACTGAGAAGCTGGTGGCAAGATTGATCTAGATGTATCAATCGATATCGCTTTTAGAATGATGTTAAGAGTACCTACTGAGAAAAGATCATGACGTTTCTATTAACACTCCTTGCGGCAATATTTGTCTTAGGTCCGCTTATTGCTTTGCATGAGTGGGGTCATTATATTGTAGCGCGTCTTTGCGGCGTTAGAGTACTTACGTATTCTATTGGTTTTGGTCCCAAACTCTTTGGCTGGACCAGCAAAAAAAGTGGCATTGATTATCGTATCTCGGCATTACCCCTTGGTGGATATGTCAAAATGCTTGATGAGCGTGAAGGTGAAGTGGCAAAAGATGAGCAGCATTTAGCATTTAATCGTCAGCATCCGCTTAAGAAAATAGCTATTGTGGCTGCTGGTCCTATCATGAACTTCGTTATTGCCATTGCATTGTTCTGGGTGTTATTTATGACCCCTTCAGAGCAGCTTGCCACCAAGATTGGTCAAGTATTGCCGGATACGCCTGCCGCGATAGCACAGTTGCCTGCCGGTGATAAAATCGTTGCGATTGACGGTCATGACGTACAGACGTGGGAAGGGATTAATTATCGCCTTGCTGGGCGCATGGGCGAGACAGCCAATATAAGTGTTACGTTGCAATCAGAAGCCAATAATAATGCAACCAAAACTTATCAAGCACCTGTAAAAGAATTTATGCAAGGTGCCGCGCAAGGTAAAGACGCCTTATCAAGCTTTGGTATGATACCGTGGCAACCAAATATTGCCCCGATAGTTGGTGATGTAACGCCTGATGGCCCGGCAAGTCGTCAAGGTCTCAAGGCTGGCGACCGCATCACTGCTATCAATGATGAAGCCATTAATGACTGGATTAGCGCCACTCGTATTATCCGTGACAATCCTGAGACTTTGCTTACATTTAGCGTGTTACGGAATGATAAGCCGATTGAATTGCAGATTATGCCGCAAGGTAAAAAAGACAATTTAGGTAACGATTATGGACAAATTGGTGCTATGGTGGCACAGTCTGAGATTGTCATTCCTGATGCGTACAAAACCACGGTGGTCTATGGTCCTGGCGAGTCGTTAATCAAATCGTTTGAGAAAACTGAGCAATTGGCTATTATGACTGTCAGCTCAATGGGCAAGATGCTATCAGGTATGATAGGTCTTGATAACTTATCAGGTCCGATTACCATTGCCAAAGTCGCTAAGCAAAGTTTTGATATCAGTTGGCAAATGGTATTATCTACCGCAGCCTTAATCAGTTTGAGCCTTGCGGTTTTGAATCTGTTGCCCATTCCAGTATTAGATGGCGGTCATATTGTCTATTATCTGATTGAGCTGATACGTGGCAAGCCACTCTCTGAAGGCGTGCAAATGGTAGGATTAAATATTGGTTTACTCTTGCTGGCAGGTTTCATGGTGTTAGCAATTGGTAATGATATCAGTCGGCTGTTTTGATGATATAGCATACTTCTTGCACGGTAAGATGCGATAGACTAATGGTTTTATGCTTATCCTGTATCTATTGTTAGGCTGATAAGCAATTTCTTTTATCGCCGTGCTGCTGTACTAATTTTATATTTTAGTTTATTTTATGACGCGTTTTATATAAAGTGTTCTGAGTCTGTTCCCTAAGTGTTTACGATATGACACAAAAGAGACCAGATAAGATGTGCTTTTCAACTTAACTTAAGCAAGTTTTTTATTGACGGATAGTGTTTATGCGTACGCCTTTATTTATGAGCGCGGCTGGGTTGCCGTTAGTTGTAGCAATGATGAGTATGCCGGTTCAGGCTGCAGAATTTGTGGTCACTGATATTGGCTTTAATGGTCTACAACGCCTAACACCTGATAGTTTATATCCAGTACTGCCTATTACAATAGGTGATACGGTCAATGATGCAAATCTGGCTGCCAGTATCAAAGCACTATATGCGACCGAAAACTTTGCTGACATTCAAAGCCGTATCGAAGGCGGCAATCTGCGCTTTGATGTCGTTGAACGTCCGACGATTGCAGAAGTTAATTTTGATGGCAACAAACTTATTCCAAAAGAAGGGCTTGAGCAAGGCTTAAATAATGCAGGTCTTGCTGTGGGTAATGTGCTTAAGCAAGCAACTCTACAAGGCGTTGCAAACGAGCTACAACAGCAATATATCAGCCAAGGTTATTACAATAGTAATATTGAAGTCGATCAGACGCTGCTTGATGGCAACCGCGTCAAACTTGATGTGCGCTTTATCGAAGGCAAGCCGGCCAAAGTAGTTGATATCAATATCATTGGTAATAAGCACTTTAGTGATAAAGAAATTAAAGAAGTCTTTGCAGTAAAAGAGTCCTCGTGGACGCGTCTATTATCTAAATCTGATCGTTATGCGAAAGAGAAGCTCGCGGCAAGTTTAGAAAATTTAAAAGCCCTGTACCTAAATGATGGTTATGTACGCTTTTCGGTAGACAATGCGGTGCTCAATATCAGTGAAGATAAGAGCAGCGTATTTATCGAAGTCAGTCTTAGCGAAGGCGAGCAATATCAGTTTGGCGAAATTAATTTCTTAGGTAAGCCAACTTTTGAAACCAGTGAATTAAAAGAGCTGGTCACTTTTGGTGCTAAAGAAAAGTACTCACAAGCCAAGCTTGATGCCACCACTGCCGCTCTTAAGAGTCGTTATGGTAATGAGGGTTATTATTTAGCGCAAATCAGACCAGTACCGCGTATCAATGACGAGACCAAAGTCGTCGATATCGATTATTATATTGATCCTGCACGTCCTATTTATGTGCGCCGTATCAATTTTACTGGTAACTTAAAAACCCAAGATGAAGTATTGCGCCGTGAAATGCGTCAGTTGGAAGGGTCATTGGCTTCTAGTGATAAGATTCAGCTGTCACGTACGCGTTTGATGCGCACAGGATTTTTTAAAAATGTTAACGTTGATGTGAAGCCGGTTCCTAATCAACCAGACCAAGTCGATGTAAACTATACGGTTGAAGAGCAGCCATCTGGTAGCTCAACCATTGCTGCCGGTTATTCACAAAGTGGCGGTGTTACCTTCCAGTTAGATCTTACCCAAAATAACTTTATGGGTACTGGTGACCGCGTTAAAGCTTCTTTGTCACGCTCAGAGACACGTGATTCTTATAGCTTGGGTTATACTGATCCGTACTTCACAGAAAATGGTGTATCACAAGGTATCAGCGCTTATTACCGTGAAACCAAATACGATGATCGAAACGTTAGTAACTATGTTACCGACGCTTATGGTGCGACGCTGAACTATAGCTATCCAGTTGATGAAACCAAACGCGTGAGTGCAGGCTTAAATATTGATAACACCACAGTACGTGGCGGTAGCCGTCTAGGTGTATCAAGCGTTCAGCAAATTATAGATGACGGTGGTACGTTCGAAAACTTTACTGATACTGAACGTACTGGTTTTAAAAATGAATATCAAAGCTACAACTTACTATTCGGTTGGGATTACAGCACTTTAGATCGTCCCGTATTTCCGAATAAAGGCATGAGCCATACAGTCGATGCGACCATTGGCTTAGGTGATGCCAGTTATCAGAAACTGGTTTATCGTGGTAACATTTATCAACCTATCTATAAAGACTGGGTCGCTCGCGGTTATACCAAGCTTGGTTATGGTAACAATTTACCGTTTTATGAAAACTTCTATGCTGGTGGTTATGGTTCAGTACGTGGTTATGAAGCATCAACACTTGGACCTAAATCACAAAGCTACAATGATGCTATAGATCCTAAAGCACGTTTTAAAGATGAAGAAGTTGGTGGTAATGCGCTAGTCAGCTTTGGTACTGAATTGATTTTACCAATGCCATTTAAAGGCGACTGGGCAGATCAAGTACGTCCAGTACTATTTGCTGAAGGTGGTCAGGTATTTGATACTACAAACAAGGAAGATCGTAACTTTGTTGATCCAGCTGGAAATGCAACTGTTAATCCAGACGGTAGCCCTGTGAAATTATTGACTCAAGATAGCAGTCTACGTTTTAGTGCCGGTTTAGGCGTCACTTGGTATACGCCAATTGGTCCGATTTCTTTGAGCTATGCTGTACCTATCGGTGACAAAGAAGGCGATGAGACTGAAAAAGTCCAGTTCCAAATTGGTAACACTTTCTAAGCGCTTGCTAATTGCCTGTTACTAGGTAAAGGGTTTGATTCTTGTTATTCATCCCTTTAGGTAGTTGAAGCGTTCGTTAGATTTAGCCGGTCGTCAAGATGATATCTCAACTTGACGACCCTCTTATTCCTGCCAATACTAATACTGATTATGATAACGATTGAGCAACTCATCTCCCAGATTGAGCAGCGTCAGCCTGTTCTTAACAAGGCTGAGCTTAGCGCTGAGCAGCGCCGTCTATCCTTAGAGGGTATTGGTAATTTAACGATGGCCAATCGGCAGCAGTTAAGCTTTTTGGCCAATCCTCACTATCTTTCTAGTCTAGCTAATACTGGTGCTGGGGTAGTACTTATCACTGAAGAGCATCATAAAGAAGTGCCAAGTGATACGGTAGCTTTAATTGTTGCGGTCCCTTATTTGGCTTATGCTAGCGTGAGTCAAATTTTTGCTCGCCAACATTCATTTAGCGGTATTCATCCGACAGCCGTCATCGCCGACAGTGCCGTTATTGGCAATAAAGTGACTATCGGTGCTTTTTGTGTCATCGGTGAGCAAGTGCAGATTGGTGATCGCAGCGTGCTTGAGGCTCATGTAGTCATCGAGGATAATACTACCATTGGTACAGATGGTGTTATCAAATCACAAGTGGTGATAGGACATGACTGTATTATTGGTAGTCATGTTAGGTTGCACGCTGGGGTGACGATAGGCTCGGAAGGCTTTGGCTTTGCCCCCACTGCCAATCCTAGTGTCACAGGTTGGGAGCGTATTGCACAGTTAGGGCGTGTGCTGATAGGTGATCATGTACGCATTGGCAGTCAAAGCTGTATAGATCGCGGTGCCATCGATGATACGGTGATTGGAAATCATGTTATTATTGATAACCTCGTACAAGTAGCACACAACGTCCGTATTGGTGATGGCACGGCTATCGCTGCTCATACAGGTATCGCAGGTAGTACTACAATTGGCAAACGCTGCATTATTGGCGGGGCGGTCGGTATTACCGGACATATTGATATCACAGATGATGTTACTTTATCGGGTATGACTATGGTCACTAAGTCAATCACCACTGCCGGATCTTACTCTTCTGGCACGGCTGCTATGCCAACTGCTAACTGGCGCCGTGCCGCTGTCCGTTTTCGCCAGCTTGGTCGTGATTAGCGTTTAAAGGTTCATAGTTAAAGAAAATTGATACTTAGATTATTTATAATATTAAAACTCAGCAAAGCTTTACTCTCAAGCAAGACTTTAAATACAGCAAGGAAGCGCTACTATGAGCACTAGCAATATTGATAACCCAACGGCAGAAGACATCAAAAGCTTGGCTGAACAAGGGTTAACGTTGCCATTAACTTACCATACGTTAAAGCATTATTTGCCACATCGTTACCCATTTTTATTGGTAGATAAGATAGTTGCTTGTACACCAGGCGAATGTATCACGGGCATAAAAAACGTCACCATTAATGAAGAGTTTTTTAATGGGCATTTCCCTGATGAGCCTATCATGCCAGGCGTATTGATGGTTGAGTGCATGGCTCAGGTATCAGGTGTTCTGGGTTTTATTAGTGCAGGACTGACGGCAGAAGATGGCTATTTATACTTGTTCGCAGGGGTTGATAAAGTGCGCTTTAAGCGCCGTGTTATCCCTGGTGATCAGCTGATTATCCGCTCTAAAATTGTGATGCAGAAGCAGGGTATTTATAAGTTTGATTGTACTGTACATGTTGAAGATGAGCTTGCGGTTAGTGCGCAGATTATGATTGCCCGTCAGGAGCAATAAACTGCATTAGTCACTTTGAATAATGCATGAAACATTTAAACCATGATGTTAATGCTTATTTATTAGCATCATCTTATTTTTTAACAAAGGCAGCTTTAGGCTAGTTAATTTCACTAAGCTGTCTGTATTTGTTTTACTAATTTAATTGCATTCGATGATACAAAGGCCTCTATTATGAGTCAGATCCATCCCACAGCACTCATCTCACCGTCTGCTACGATTGATAAAACCGCAACCATTGGACCTTACTGTATTGTCGGTGATGAGGTTACGATTGGTGCACATACTGTATTGCATCGCCACGTGGTTGTCACTAGATTGACTCGTATCGGTGAATACAATCAGTTTTATCAATTTTCAAGCATTGGCGAAGACCCGCAAGACCTCAAATACGCAGGTGAGCGTACTTGGCTTGAGATTGGCGATCATAATACCATTCGAGAAGCCTGTAGCTTGCACCGTGGTACTGAGCAAGATGGTGGGTTGACAAAAATTGGCAACCATAACTTGCTCATGGTTAACACTCATGTGGCTCATGATTGCTTGATTGGCGACCATAATGTATTGGCTAATAATGTGGGCGTCGCAGGTCATGTTACCATTGGCAATCATATTATTGTCGGTGGTAACTCAGGCATTCATCAGTTTTGTACAATTGACGATTATAGTTTGGTTGGTGGTGCAACGTTGGTCTTAAAAGATGTAGCGGCGTTTACCATGGTTTCAGGTAATCCTGCTAAGGCACATGGTCTTAATATTGAGGGTATGCGCCGTAAAGGCTGGTCTAAAGATAGCATCGACGTGCTGCGCCAAGCTTATCGTGTGGTATTCAGATCTGGTTTAACGACAGTGCAAGCACTTGAAGTATTGAAACAAGATCTGCTGCCAAAAGAGTCAAAAATCGAATTTTTGATCGATTCGCTACAGAAAAGTCGCCGCGGAGTCGTGCGCTAAATTCTGTTTTAATACATCGGTAGCTCATTTTAAATAGTTTTTACCATCGAAACTAAATGTTATAAATAGTAATCATAAATATAAAAAGCCATAACTATTAGTTATGGCTTTTTATATTTATGATTACTTGACTTTTTTAGTTGCTTAGCAGAAACTGAGCCTCTACAACAATGTAAACAATTATTTCTTAATGTTGCTGGATGCATCACATTGATGCATAGAGTAAATAGTCAAATATTATGGACAGCTATTTATAATAATCAAGGATGATTATAAGCAATATTAATTGAAGCATGAGGAAGGAAAAATGGCTAGTAATAAACAAGATCATGCGCAGTGGAGCTCAAGTTTTGGCTTCGTACTTGCAGCAGTAGGCTCGGCAGTCGGCTTAGGGAATATCTGGAAATTCCCTTATATGGTAGGTGAGAGCGGTGGTTCAGCTTTTGTTATTGCCTATTTGTTCTGTATTGCTTTGGTTGGTTTTCCTGTATTGGTCGCTGAGTGGCTCATTGGTCGCCGTGGTCAAAAGAATCCTATTAATACCTTTAAAGATGTTGCTGTTAGTGAAGGTAAGTCAAGTAGCTGGGGTATTGTCGGCGCAACTGGTATCTTAGGTGGTTTTTTAATTCTCTCTTTTTATAGTGTCATCGGTGGCTGGGCGCTGAACTATATCACTAAAGTTGGCACGGGCAGTTTTGCCGGTCAAAACAGTGACTCTGTCGCTGCAACCTTTGATGGAATGCTAGCATCAGCAGGTACGCTAACGATTTGGCATACGGTATTTATGATCATTACCGCACTTATCGTCGGTATTGGTGTGACGCGCGGTATTGAAAACGCTGCTAAAATCATGATGCCATTACTGGGTGTGATTTTATTTATCATTGTTGGTTATAACGTGATAAATGGTGGTTTTGGTGAAGCGGTTAATTACTTGTTTGCACCTGATTTGAGCAAGTTGACCGTTGATGTAATGCTAGCGGCATTGGGTCATGCTTTCTTTACCCTATCTATTGGTATGGGCATCATGGTGGCTTATGGTTCATACTTAGGTCGTGAAGTGAACTTACTAAAAACAGCTCGTACGGTTGTTATTTTAGATACAGTTATTGCCTTAGCAGCTGGTTTGGCCATTTTCCCAATTATCTTTAGCAATGGTCTTGATCCTGCATCAGGTCCTGGTTTAATTTTTGTCAGTCTACCGATTGCTTTTGGTAGCATGGCTGGTGGTACGATTATCGGTACTTTGTTCTTCTTATTGATTACCTTTGCTGCTGTGACATCGTCGATATCACTGCTAGAGCCAAGTGTTGAGTTCTTAGAAGAACGCACATCGATGAACCGTACGATGTCTACTATTGCTGCAAGTACTGTGATTTGGCTATTGGGTATCGCTGCGCTATTGTCCTTTAACTTATGGAGCGACTTTACTATCATGGGTAATGGCATCTTTGATGCACTAGACAAACTTACCAGTAAGTTCTTATTACCGCTAACCGGTCTTGCAGGCATTATCTTCTTTGCTTGGAGAATGGACCAACGTAGCATTCAGCAAGAGCTTAATTTATCAAACGGTACTTGGCAGATTTGGCAAATCGTTACTAAATTTGTAGCGCCAATCGCAGTCATTGTGGTATTTGTGGCTGCATTGGTAGGCTAATCATTTATTCTTGATATGTATCCTGTTGATAGTTAGATTGTCAAAATTTAGTGAACAAAAAAGGCTTAAGATGAATCTTAAGCCTTTTTTTGTATTTTATATATGAGTAGCTAATGTCAAATTACCATTACTATTAACGCAAATTCAGCTCTGGCACCGTCTGTCCGCGTTTGCTATAAAATTCATTCACGAACTCATCAAATTTATCTTGTTCGATGGCATCTCTGATATTTTGCATCAAACGTTGATAGTAACGCAAGTTATGAATCGTCGCTAACTGCGCGCCAAGCATCTCTTTACATTTATTCAAATGCGATAAATAAGCACGACTAAAATTCTGGCAAGTATAGCAATCGCATTCAGGGTCTAATGGACCTTCATCGGTGCGGTATTGGCTATTGCGTATACGTACCACACCCGCATTGTCGGCGTCGCCTGTGACAAAATAATGACCATTACGCGCATTCCGGGTTGGCATGACACAATCGAACATATCGACACCGCGGCGTACTCCTTCTACGAGATCTTCAGGCTTACCGACACCCATCAGATAGCGCGGCTTATCGGCAGGCATGTCATCTGCGATATAATCTAGGACGTCTATCATCTCTTCTTTTGGCTCGCCAACAGACAAACCGCCAATGGCATAGCCATCAAAGCCAATTTCAAGCAAGCCTTCTAGTGATTGCTTGCGTAAATCAGCGTACATACTGCCTTGAATGATGCCAAATAACGCATTGGTACTGCCAAGCTTTTTATGCTCATCAACGCAGCGTTGTCCCCAACGTAGTGACAACTCTAAAGACTTTTTAGCTTCATCGTGAGTGGCAGGATAGGGCGTACACTCATCAAACTGCATCACGATATCTGAATTCAAGCTATATTGAATCTGCATCGATTTTTCTGGTGATAAAAAGACTTTAGCACCATCGATAGGTGATTTAAAAGTCACACCTTCTTCAGTGATCTTACGCATCGCGCCAAGACTGAATACCTGAAATCCGCCAGAGTCAGTCAAAATAGGCTTATCCCAATGCATGAATTTATGTAAGCCACCGAATTTATCAATAATGTCGGTACCAGGGCGTAACCATAAATGAAAAGTATTGCCCAAGATGATATCTGCGCCAATTGCTTCAATATCACGTGGTAGCATGCCTTTAACGGTACCGTAAGTACCTACTGGCATAAAGGCTGGCGTTTGTACGTCGCCATGATTGAGGTGGACTGTACCACGGCGTGCGCGAGTAACGCCACTGGCTGTTTTATGTAAGACAAATTGCATAAGATAACCGCTATGTAAGCTATGAAAATGGTGCTAATTATAGCATTGTTAGGCTTTTTTTGGTTATTGATGTTTATTTAGCTTAGATTTCACGGGGTGTTTTTAGTCGACTATAACTAAAAGCTACAGACATCTTTATCAAGTCATTGCTAAAGTAGAAAACAGACCAAAACCCAAATATTAATACCTTATATGCTTTTGGACAATGGAGATAAGTCATGACCAAAAGAAATTACTTAAAGAGCAGCTTATTGTTAAGTAGCTTATTATCGATATCAGGAGCAGCTATGGCTACCGAAGAGCCGAAATATACTGTCTTGTCGCAAACTGAAAATTTTGAATTGCGTCGTTATGATGAGCAATTGGTAGCGCAAACTTGGGTTTCTGGTGATCAAAATATGGCCAGTCGTGCAGGGTTTAAGGTGTTAGCAGATTATATATTTGGTAACAATACTGCGCCAAGTGGCGAGAGTAGCAAAATCAGCATGACTGCCCCTGTGACGATGCAATCTGAAAATAAAAATACCAGTGATGAGTCACAAAAAATAGCCATGACAGCGCCAGTGAGTATGCAACAAAACGATGGAAAGTGGCGTGTGCAATTTATTATGCCAAGCCAATACACGCTGCAAACGCTACCAAAACCAAATAATTCAAATATTGAAATTGTGAAAGTACCCGCTAAGACTTACGGTGTTATTAAGTTTTCAGGGCTTGCTGGCAGTGAAAAGGTGGCTGCGAAAACGGCAGAATTACAGTTTTGGATGCAGGCGCAAAAATTAAAGATGACAGGTGAACCCGAATTAGCACGTTACAATCCACCATGGACACTGCCATTTATGCGCCGCAATGAAGTCATGATTGCTTATCAGCAAAAATAACTCATAAAAAAAGACAGCAATTGCTGTCTTTTTTATATCCAAATTCAGAATATTAGCTTTAGCTATTTTGCTCGCGAATGATGTTCAGCATACGGCGTAATGGCTCAGCCGCGCCCCATAATAGTTGGTCACCCACGGTGAATGCGCCTAAATACTCAGGACCCATATTAAGCTTACGCAGGCGACCTAATGCGACAGTCAAAGTGCCCGTCACTGCAACAGGCGTTAAACGGTTCATAGTGGCTTCTTTATTGTCTTCAACCACATCTAACCATTCATTACCGCTATTCTTCAGTGCCGCTTCGATCTCTTCTAATGGAATGTCTTTTTTGAGCTTAATTGTTAAGCCTTGTGCATGACAGCGCATCGCACCAACGCGAACACACATACCATCGATAGCAATCTTATCTGCTTCAGAGTTGCCAAGGATCTTATTGGTTTCAACACCACCTTTCCATTCTTCACGAGATTGCTTGTTCTCTAACTGTGAGTCGATATAAGGAATCAAGCTACCGGCTAATGGCACGCCAAAGTATTGTTTAGGAAAATCGTCTGAGCGTTGAGTCTGAGCGATTTTTTTATCAATCTCAAGAATGGCGCTAGCAGGATTGGCAAGCTCATCTTTAACAGCATCACGTAATACACCCATGCCTTCAATAAGCTCACGCATATTATTAGCACCAGAACCACTAGCGGCTTGATAAGTCATGGCGCTGACCCATTCGACCCAGCCTTTATTAAACAGCTCACCGATTGCCATTAGCATGAGTGATACGGTACAGTTACCACCGATAAAATCTTTTTTGCCTTCAGCGAGTGCATTATCGATAACAACTCGATTAACTGGATCAAGAATGATGATGCTGTCCTCTTCCATGCGTAAGGTGCTTGCCGCATCAATCCAATAACCAGACCAACCACTATCCCGCAGTGGTTGATGTACTTTTGAGGTATAGTCGCCACCTTGGCAGGTAATAATCACATCACAAGCGGTAAGGGCGTCAATATCATGAGCATCTTGTAGTTGGCTGGTCTTAATACCATCAAAACTTGGCGCATCACCGCCTGCATTACTGGTTGAAAAGAATACTGGCGTAATACCGTCAAAATCTTTTTCTTCCATCATACGTTGTAACAATACTGACCCGACCATACCGCGCCAGCCTACCAAACCTACTGTTAAATCACTCATCAAACTCAATCCTTTTTTACAATAAATTGTTGCATCGCCAACCAATAACAATGCCGTGAATAGCTCCAAAAAGCAAGGTTTTTTGATAGGTTTCGCGGGTTTTACTAGCACTATTAACTATGATAGTTATAACTTTGAGTTATGGTCATTCTTCTAGCTCTGCTAATGAATGAGAAATGATATTCATCATGAGTGAAATATCGACTTTGATAACAGAGTAAGCACAGACGTAAGCCTGATCTTTGTAATGTTTTATAGTATCTATTAGGTAAGTAGTGTTCAATAGTAGGCGCAGGTTGTCTGGAATGCTAAAGTAAGCCCTTATATATAATGCTTATCTTAAGCACTTTTCGTTTTTATGTTTTTTATTTAAATATTTTTATATGCATTTTATTAAGAGAATTTATCGTTTAGCTATTATAGACGCTAAGCCATAATAATAACGAACATAATCAATGGTATAACTGTTGATTTGATAAATGGTCGATACACATGATGGATTTCTCCTTTCTATATTACGGTGCGCAAGGACTGGCAGGGCTCGTCGCATTTATCACTATTTGGGGATGGCTACCACTTGATAATTGGTGGGTACGCGGTGTGGATTTCCCTCGTATTCAAATCATGATACTTGGTATCATTGCTTGGCTTGGTATGGTGATATTTGGACCTCAGTGGCAGCTAGAACAATGGCTGTTGTTTGCGGCTTTGAGTATTACGTTAGCCTTTCAACTCAGAATGGTATTGCCCTATACTCTGCTATGGAAGAAAGAAGTAAAAAATGCCAAAGATAAGCCGGATGTTGAGGAATATCAGTTAAAAATCATGGTTTCAAATGTGTTGACCACCAATGATGATACTTATAAATTGGTTGAGTTGGTACAACAGAAACAACCTGATATCTTAATTACTTTAGAAAGTGATGAAAAATGGGAAAAAGCGCTTAATCAAGTTGAGTCTGATTACCCTTATACAGTAAAAGTGCCTTTAGATAATTTATATGGTATGCATCTTTATTCTAAGCTTGAGCTGATAGACCCTGAGATTAAATATTTAATCATTGATGATATACCTTCTATTCACACTCAGATACAGTTGCAAGGTGGGCGCGTCATTTGGCTTTATTGCTTGCATCCTATGCCCCCCAGTCCAACAGAAGCTGATAAATCTACGACCCGTGATGCTGAGCTATTGATGGTTGGTAAGCATATTAAAGACAATAAGCAAACGGCCATATTGGCAGGTGATCTTAATGACGTTGCTTGGTCACAGACCACACGGCGTTTTCAACGTATTTCAGGGCTACTAGATCCCCGTATTGGGCGACATTTTATCAATACTTTTCATGTTAACTATCCGTTTTTACGTTGGGCATTGGATCATCTTTTCCATAGTGCTTGCTTCACAGTGATTGATATTGAACGTTTACCTTCGATTGGCTCTGACCACTTTCCTGTGATGACAACGTTGCAATATGAGCCAGAAGAGGAGAGTAATCAAAAAGGAAATGCTCCTACAGCACAAGCAGCCGACTTTAAAGAGGCGGAAAATAAGATCGAAGCAGGCAAAAAAGAAGGTTGCAAGGTGTCTAAAGAGCATGAAGAATCGGAATAGAAGTGAGATTCAGAAGAATCCTAGTAAGCAAAGGATACCTACTAGCTAAACAATTCAGACGTAAGCAAATGCTTACGTTAAATAAGGTCTTTAGCCTCTAGTCGCTGCACATCAATTGTCTTAGAATACATCCATCAACACAAGGATACGCAAGGATGTAGTGTTGAGACAGTATCAATAATAGGACAGGACAGCCCACTGTCTCATGGATTACTGTTTATGACTTAGGATGAGTCAACACGGAAGAGATAACAATAATAATATGAAAAACCATAGCCCCGAACCAATCGCCCTAGGTTCGGGGCTTTTCTTTGTGCTTAAGTTATTGATTTATATATTTTTACTCATCGTTTTTATGCTTGAGTATTTATGTATCTACAATTATTTTCAATTAAATAACAAATCAAAAGGCACAAAAAAAGGATATACGCACTGGCATATACCCTTTTTTATAAAATACTTTGACTGGTTATTTAGTTCACTTGATCATTAACCAAGCACTTGGATATAAGCGCCAGCACGTAGCTCTTGTAGCCAGTCTTCTTTGGCTTGTGGTGCTAGGCGTTGATATAGAGCTTGACGTGCCATAGTGCGACGATACTCATCGCTGACATCTTGTTGACGCTTACCTTCAACTTTAAGTATGTGCCAACCAAATTGCGTTTTAAACGGGGCAGAATAGTCACCGACAGCTGTGTTTTTCATCATTGCTTCAAACGGCGCAATCATTTGATCTTCACCAACCCAATCTAAATCGCCGCCGCGCCCTGCTGAACCAGGATCGTCTGAATACGTTGATGCTAGACTATCAAAGGCAGCACCATTACGTAGCTGACTATATAGGTCGTTAATTTTTTGCTCAGCAAGAGCATCTGTTTGTAGCTCATCAACTTTAACCAAGATATGACGAGTATTCCACTGAGGAACAAGCATGGTATCATTGGCTTTTTTATTGGCAAGCTTAATAATATCGATACCTTCAGGGGTGACTAAAGGCGCACTCACAGCGCCAACCTCAAGTTTGGTAATCTCGCTCGATAGCTCAGTTGGGAGGGCAGCGGCTTTATGAAAGCCCATATCACCACCTTGTAATGGGATAGGGTAGCTGCCTTGACTGGCTGCAATCGCTTCAGCGACATTGACATTTGGCACAAGAAGGCGTGTACGTAACTTTTGTGCCACTTTTAAAGCGTCATTACGCTGTGCCTCTGATAGGCGACTATAGTCATCCATATATGGAACACGGACATGGACTGTCTGATACTCACTTTGGTTCAAGCGTTTGGCTTCAGGTGATGCCAAAAATGCATCGATGTCCTGCTCGCTAATACGCACACGATTGGTGATTTGACGCTGTTGTAAGGCTTGAATAGCGGCATCTTCAATCAACTGCGCGCGCAAAGTCGCATAGCTGCCCGATTGCGCTGAGTCTAAACGCTGTTGTAAAGCGGCGATGCTATTTAAACCTTCTGCTTTTGCTATTTGTTCTAAGCGCTTATTGATAGACGCTTCATCGGGATTTAAACCAACACGTTTGATCAAGGACAGCTGTAGTTCGCGCAAAATAAGGGCGTTTAATACTTCTGACTGTAACTGTGCTGAATTGGCAATAGGTTCACCCGCAGCTTTTGCACGTGCCTGTGTCTGAGCAATGGCAGCAATGAGATCACTTTTTAAAATCGCATTTTCATTCACCAATGCAATGATGCCATCTGTACTATTGGCAGGCGTTAAACGAGCCACGTTGTTTTTTTGAGTCGTCGTCGCTTGCGCTTTTGCAGAGTTCACCGTTGCTGCTTGGGCACTAACGCTCATACCAAGAGCAGTCATTAAGCCCATCGATAGGAATACTGCTTGGCTTGTCTGGCGTAAAGAAAAAAATCTCATGATGCTCCTCATCAATGTCATTGCATCGGATGGTAATCGGTTAAATCCACTAGCCACTGCTTTAGCATCAAATAATGTTAATACTAAAATAGTGGCTAGGGTTGTTTATAATAGAATGCAAACCAGTTTATACCATACATACTAGGCTATAAATTAGGCTTGTCTCTTATCATGTTATTAGTCTTTCCATGCATTTTGAACAGGTTCAAAACCTAATACTTTATCAGCAAGTAAGCGTGTCAAACGGCTACTACCACTGCCAAGACCACTTAATCTTACTTCTGCCATAATCGCTTGTGTGGGTTTTTCAGCAATATTCAAGTCATTATAGTAACGACGACCATAAACCGCAAAGCCAAAACAGCAATCTTCATAATCGATCCCAATCAATGAATCGAGCATTTGGTTGCGATTATAGTCGTATTGACCTTGAGCCAGTACACGCCAGTTATTATTGATTGGGAAAACTGCTGACGCTGTCAATGCAGACAGTGGTAACTGGTTGGTATTTTCATCACGTTGACGTTTGATAAAACCTACATTAAACAAGCTATTATCAGATGGCTGGTAACGTAACTCAGTAGTAATGTAATTTAAATCGTAGCTATTGGTCAGCGCGCCACTCACATCGACCCAGACATTATTATACGGCTGTGTGCTAGTATCCCAAACTAACCCTGAAGAGGATGAGGTAAAGACAGGTTTTGTATTATCAAGCGTAACGCGTCCATCATCGAGATAAAATTGTTCACCAATGCTACCATCAAAACGTGTCACGCCCGTTGCATCGATGTAACGATAGTTAATACCTGGGGTAAAAGCATGTAAATCTTGTAAGCGATCATGCCCTAAAAACCAGCTGTCTGAGAATAACTGCTCATAGTTAATAGAGGCAATACGAGTATTAAAGTTAGGAATATCGTTTTGGTCTTTATAAGGCGAGTAAGTATATTTCAGGCGCGGGCTAAGTAAACGATAACCACCTAACGTGTCATCAAATGCGCCAAACGGTGAGCCGGCTTGATAAAAATGTAAACCTGCATCAATACTGGCTTGCGGGACAAACACTGACTGGCTGCCATCATCTTTATCCAATGAATTGTCAACTAAGCTGTCTTCATCATAAGTGGTAAACAGATGTTGTAAGCTTAGCTTTGGCTTGATATAACCCCATGAGTTCTCCATAGGATAAGATGCACTGAGTTTATTATAAAAACGTGTGCCACTTTTTTCATTCTCAGAACCATCATCGATGGATTTTTTAAAATAAGCGGAGTCACTGACGCCAGTGATATCAAAATGCTTTGCCCAAGGTAGACGGTAATCAAGTTTGAGCTGCGGTAGGCGCGAGTAAGGCTTGTCTTTATCTTGCAACATCTGCCCACTGTTATTCAACGCATCAAGTGTTTGGAAGGTTTCTACTTTTAGCTCGCCGTCGACATAGTCATTATAATAATTCAGTTGCGCTCGGCGCGGCAAGTTTAAGGTGTTATCTGATAAACCTAGCGTATCAAAATCATTAAGGTAGTCGGCATCAGATACGTAGCTGTATTTGGCCTCACCGCTTAGGCGTGGGATGCTGGTAGATGACCAATAATGATCATAGAACAAACTGCGGCGGTCTTCTCCATCGTATTCTTTGTCATTAGGCAAGTAGGAACCATTAAAGATACCCTCGCCATAATTTTCTGTTAAATAACGAAACTCTCCAGATAGCATAGGATTACGAGTGGTATAAATATGCGTGCTTAGCGTAGCATCATAGTTGGGAGCTAGGTTGAAATAGTAAGGCACATCAATTTCAAGTCCGTTTTCGCTACTGATACTTGCATTAGGCAATAAAAACCCACTACCGCGTCGACTGTCTATTGGAAAGTTAAAATAGGGCAGATAAAATACGGGCACATCAGCAATACGGAAGGTGGTATTGTAAGCTTCACCGCGTCCTGTCTCAGTGTCTAAATCTATGCTTTTGGCATCAAATTGCCACTTACGATTGGTCGGAGGGCAGGTGCTATACATGACCTCGTCCAATTCATATTGGCTCTCATTCGGTCGGTTTAAGCGCTTGGCATAACCATGTGCTTGTAGCTCAACACTGGCAAAAGCGACATTCGTAGCAGTAGATTGCCCTGTTTCAGTATTATAGTTCAAATCGTCAGCGACACCGATGAGACCACCTTGCGCCGCTTTATCAGTGAGGCTAGTTTTACCGTTTTGTTGAGTTCGGTCTTGTGCTCCAGTCGCAGAAGCATTGCCGGTGGCTTGATCCGTAAACATTACGTTACCTTGCGCCGCTGCCACCCCGTTACTTAAGTCCAGTACGATTTTTTCGGCCTCAATATGCTGAGTCCCTTGGTCAATGATGACATTACCTGATAGCTCAGCATAATCGACATTATCGTAGTAGCCATAATCTGATTCTGCAAATAGCGGCGCTTGATTATTGGGCAGACCGTTTAAATTTGGTGCTGGTTGACCATTACTGGCGCCTGCTTCATTAATAGCCCGTTGATAATTTAGATTTTTCTTAGGATAGACCCATTGTCCCTCACAGCGCGCCGCACTATCGACAGTGTTTGGCAGCAAGCGCAGATTGCTACCTACGGTTGGGATATTAGTCGTTACAGGCGTCAAACTGTTTTGAATATTATTTTGTTCGTCATTTACGCTAGTGCCTGCATTGTTTGATGTTGCAACATTCGTATCTGGCGTCAGCTCATAAAATTCTGCTAAACGTTTAAGGCTTTCTTGAATACTCTCATCATTGGTATCAATTCGACGATTACCAGCTTTTGCTGCGTTGCTTGTATTTACTGGGGCAACGCGTCTATCTTGGCTCGTCTTGGTACGATCGTTAATCGCAGTGATATTATTGTTATTTACAGCCGCGTCATTACCTAGAGTAGCATCACTACTCAAACTGGCTTTTTTATAGGCTGCTGCCTGCTGACTGTCGCTTTGATAGCTGATGTCTTGATTGATTTCATTATTAAAACCAGCATCAGTTGCTACGTCATCGGCATACTGGTTTGAGCTATCAGTCACCAATGGCTCAGGCATCATCGAGTCAGTCTGATTGATAGCGGCACTAACGGTCAAGCTCGATAAGCCTAGCGCGCCAAATAAAATCAAACGGATGCTTTGGTAAAGCGGAGAATATAACAAGGGCACACCTATGATTTGTAGAGCCTATTGAATTGCAATATATCGTCTATCAAGTCTGTTTTAGACAGCTACAGCGCTTTATAAACGAATAATAAATAATATAATCTTAAAAGTTGGGACGTTTTACATATAATGACGACTAATCATAGTCAAAAAAAACCAAATCAGCTACACTATTTATCAAATTATCAAAGTTTATTAGATAGCCATGCTATTTTTAAGACAACAGCGACTGTGCAATAAGCGCTCACTATTTTAGCAAGTATTTGTCCTACTTATCACTCATTTAGTCATTTACGACTTATATTTAACCTGCGATGCTTTTTATGACCGATAAAACACTATTAAATCTTACGATACCTGCCATTAATACGCGCCAAGAGTCATTAGAGTGCTGGTTGCAACAAGTGTTCGAGAATCAAACCTTTACTCTTGAAAGCTTGCCAGGTGATGCCAGTGCTCGCCGTTATCACCGTATTCAGCTAGTAACTATTGATACAGATGATACGACAAAAATAGCGCGTTATATTGTCATGGATTCGGCTGATGAGCAAGACGCGATGCAGCAGTTTATTAATGTGGCAGCACTCATGTCGCAAGCCATCAATGTGCCGACGCTGATCGCGCAAGATGTGACAAAAGGCTTTTTGGTCTTGCAAGATTTTGGCGCGGTAGAGTTCGCTCATTTATTGGTTGGTGCTACGCCTGCGCAAGTAAATGACTACTATCAATCAGCGATGCAGACACTAGTTGCGTTGCAACAGATACCGGTAGAGACAGCAAAATCTCAGCATCAATTGCCTGATTATGATGCCGCAATGCTAACCCGTGAAATGGACTTATTTAGCGACTGGTTTATTCCACATATCGGCGTGACACTTGATACGTCATTATGGGAAAACCTAAAATCAGCCTTGATAGAAGAGATTCTATTACAACCGCAAGTCATCGTCCATCGTGATTATCATAGCCGCAATTTGATGCAGGATCAGGCAGATAACACGCGATTAGGGGTGATTGACTTCCAAGATGCGGTGATTGGCGCGCATAGCTATGACTTGGTATCATTGCTACGTGATGCCTATGTCGAATGGTCGGAAGCGCAAGTAACGCAGTGGATTCATGACTTTTGGCAATTGCAAAAACAAGCAGGACTGGCAACAGCAGACAGTGCTGAGCAACTTGAAAGTCAGGTCAATATCATGGGCGTACAGCGGCACCTAAAAGTGCTAGGTATTTTTATCCGGCTTTATGAGCGCGATGGTAAAAGTCGTTATTTAGCGGATATTCCTAAAGTCATGCGTGATTTTCTTTTTGAATTAGAATGGCTAAGTACAAAAGGCAGTGCGCGTCTGCAACAAGTCGTTTTGCCATTTAATCAATGGATAATGGATACAGTATTGCCTGCTTATCAAACCAAATTTGTGCAGCAATATATTTAACGCTCATATATTTAATGCCAATGTATTCAAAGCTATTGATCATCAGCCGCCTCGTATAAATTTCGCCAAGAATAAGGATTATCTATGTCGGTAATAACGCAAGCCATGATTTTGGCAGCCGGTAAGGGTACGCGCCTGCGTCCATTAACTTTAGAGACACCAAAGCCGTTAGTGGAAGTAGGTGGGCAGCCACTTATTATTTGGCATATTAAAGCGCTACAAGCCGCTGGTATTACTGATATTACGATTAATGCCTCTTGGCTGGCTGATAAGTTGATGGATACGCTTGGCGATGGCACGCAGTTTGGCGTACAGTTGCATTGGTCACTTGAAGCTGACGCGCCATTAGAGACAGCAGGTGGTATTTTTAAAGCGCTACAAACTGGAAAGTTAAAAAATGAACCATTTATTTTAGTCAACTCTGACGTATGGACGACGTTTGATTTTAGTCAGTTGGTCACGTATGAGCTAAGCGCAGACCAGCGCGCCCATTTATTGTTGATTGATAATCCTGAACATAATGAGGGTGGCGACTTTGCTATTAATAATGGTTTGGCAAGCGAGCAGGCCATTGGTGACGCCGATAAATATACTTTTGCTGGCATCAGTGTGGTGTCGCCACGATTGGTTGATGGCTTGGTATCAGGTCAATCTGCCGCCCTTGGACCCTTACTTAGACAAGCAATGATAAAATTCCAAGTAACGGCTGAGATCATGCCTGATAATTGGATAGATGTTGGTACGCCTGAGCGCCTAGAGCAGGTAAATACCTTTATAGAAAATAAAGGTGTAAGCGAACATTGCGGTGCTTAATCTATAATATCTAGTAGTAATAGGCCATAAAAAACCGCAGTGCTAATTATTGATTAGCACTGCGGTTTTTTATGAATAACTAATGGGATAAATGTTTATACGCCCATTGCCAATTTAATCAGCTGGGCAATGGTAAAAATCGTCAGAAAACCTGCGATATATAAACCAATAAACCATGCCCACTGAGATTGTTTTTTACTAAGATTTTTCATGATATTCTCCTCAACAGTTTTCTCCTGAAAACTTAGAATATAGAATACTGCTTAATAGCTATTAATACATGTGCTCGTGACCGGTTTTACCTTTAAACGTATAGTAGGCAAAGGCGGTATAGCTCAAAATAATAGGCAGCATAATGCCAGCACCAATAAGCATAAATGATAATGAAGTATCTGCTGCTGCTGCCTCATAAATGGTCATTTGATACGGCACGATGTAAGGAAAAATCGCAAAACAAACACCGATATAACCCATCAAAAATAGCACGACGGTCAATAAGAACGGACGATATTCACGCTCTGAGGTCAAGTCTTTACGCATAAAGAAAAATAACGCCAAGACGATAATCGGCATCGGTGCAAGGTACAATAACCCTGGGAAACTAAACCAACCTTCAAGCGCATCAATGTCTGAGAAATACATAAAGGCAGTCACGACAATCATTGCGACTACCAATGCTGATAGCATCCAACCAGAAACTTTACGCGCCCAAACTTGCAGCTTATGCTCAGTCTTAATAATCAACCACGTCGAGCCAAGCAGCGCGTAACCGATAATCAGAGCGATACCGCAGACCACAGAGAATGGCGTGAGCCAATCAAAAGGGCCGCCGGTATATAAACGATTACTTGCCTCTAATCCTTGTACCAACGCGCCAAGCATAATCCCTTGGAAGAAGGTAGCAACCACAGAGCCGATAAAGAAAAAAGTATCCCATACATAGCGATGTGAGGTTGCTTTAAAACGGAACTCAAATGCCACACCGCGCATAATCAAACCGAACAGCATAAAGGTGACCGGCAGATAAAGCCCTGTCATAATAATGCCATAGGCGACTGGGAAGGCGGCAAATAAGCCACCACCGCCCAATACTAACCATGTCTCATTACCATCCCAAAAAGGGGCGATAGAGTTCATCATGCGGCTACGATTTTTGTCCGAGCCTGCAAACGGGAATAAAATACCGCAGCCCAAATCAAATCCATCAAGTAACACGTAAACGAAGACAGCTAAAGCAATTAAGCCACCCCAGATGAGGGGTAAATCTAATACGTCACCAAAGTTAAACATTAGCGTAATCCTCCATCTTCGACGTCATCAGCAGGCTGATCCAAATCTTCTACTTTCTCACTGGCATTACTATCGCCGCTTAACGTGCGACCTTGACCTTCAGTGATAGAGTGCTCATAGAAGTTATCATCAGCAGGGTCTTCATACGGCTGTGGACCCTTTGCGATCAAGCGTAAGATATAAAAGCTGCCTGCGCCGAACACAAAGACATATAGTACGATAAAGCCAATCAGCGTCGTTGCCACTTGTTGTGCCGCAACCGGAGACATGCTTTCTGCCGTGCGAATGACGCCGTAAACTGTCCACGGCTGACGACCGGTTTCAGTGACGAACCAACCAGCAAGTAGGGCGATAAAACCCATCGGGGTCATCATCATCCATAAGCGGTGGAACCAGATACTGTCAGAATTAAATTGTTGTTTTTTGAAGTATTTATATAGACTAAATAGTCCCACCAATACCATCAGCATACCAATGGCAACCATAATACGGAAAGCCCAAAAGACAATGGGAACGAATGGTCGATCTTCTGGTGCCCAGTTTTTAAGGCCCTTCACTTCTTTATCAAATGAGTGAGTTAAAATTAAACCGGACACATAAGGTATTTTAACTTCATAGTGATTTTTTTCTGCTTTTTGATCCGGAATGCCGAATAATACCAGCGGTGCACCGCGCTCATTTTCCCAAAGCCCTTCCATCGCTGCGACTTTGACAGGTTGATGCTCTAATGTATTAAGCCCATGCATATCGCCGATAAGTACTTGTGCTGGGGCAACAAAAATCGCCATCACCATCGCCATACCGAGCATGACACGACCATGTTTGCGATGTTCGACATGTTTTTTGGATTGTAGATAATATGCACCGATGCCGCCGATAACAAAGGCCGTCGTCAAGAAAGCTGCGGTCATCATATGGGCATAGCGATAGGGGAAGGAGGGGTTAAAAATGATTTCTAACCAGTTGGTGGGATATAGTAGACCATCTGCGCCAACTATAAAGCCTTGTGGCGTCTGCATAAAGCTGTTAGCAGCCAAAATCCAGAACCCTGATATCAGCGTACCGATAGCGACAATTGCCGTTGAGGCAAGGTGCATACGTTTACTGACACGACCCCAGCCAAAGAGCATAATCCCTAAGAATGATGCTTCTAAGAAAAAGGCGGTCAATACTTCATAAGCAAGCAAGGGACCCAGCACGTTACCCGCTTTATCGGAAAAAACTGCCCAGTTGGTGCCGAATTGGTAGGACATTACCACGCCTGACACGACACCCATGCCGAATACCACGGCAAATATTTTTACCCAGTGTTTGTAGACTTCGGCATAGATAGGCTCACCAGTTTTTAACCAGCGAAACTCTAAAACGGTCAAGAAGCTGGCAAGTCCGATTGAAAAAGCTGGAAAAACAATGTGCCATGAAATAACAAAAGCGAACTGGATACGCGCAAGCATCAGCGCATCAAGCTGGTCAATCATAAATGTAGCGAACATAAGCGGTTACCCTTATATTGTAGCTGAATAGCGCTTGCTTCCATGTTACGCTGAAATCATTGTTCGTAGCTGTCCGTCGATACGGATGTCAGTAGGATAAGAAGTGTTACGAACAATAGTCAATGTAAACTGGCTATCGTTGTCATTTAGACAACACCTTATCTATGATAATTTAAGCACTACTATTTAGTTAAAGTAAATAATTTATGTCCTTATAAACTATAAGATATGTCTCTTATGGCATTATTAAAATATTTTCTATTTCAGCATTATGCGCCTGAGTCTGCTTACGCGCAAGTTGCTATCCAGCCATATCACGCACCTATTGGTCATAAATGATTAACAATGTAATATAGTGTTTTTCAAGCTATGGCTATTGTTTAAGTAAGGTTATCAATAGATACAGAACAGTAATATAAAACAATACCTTTTAATAATATTTTTTGGCTATCTATTGTAAAAAATCTACTGTGAAAATAACCAACCTGTCATTCAATTTGAGCTATTGCTGTAATTGTTTATGCAATATACGTCGCAAAGTCAGAATGGTTTGTGGATTTTCTTGGATACTATGACCGCCATTGATCACAGTCTCAGACGCTGCACCATCAAGATGCGCACTGGTATAGGGTACGATACCATCTGACAGACGCTCAGTTAATGCTTGGCTAATCTCTTCATTGACGATAACAGCAGCAACCAGTGCTTCAGGTGGCAAGGTATCTGTCTTAGCAGTCACATCTTTTGCAGTCTCTCCATCAACTACAGCAGCTGAAACGTTTAAATTATCTGAGTTTTCTACATTGCTGGTACTACTGGTATCGACAGTCTCAATTACGCTATCGTCATCTTCTATGACTGCTTGTGACAAATCAAGTTTGACGCCTTCCGGTTGCATTGCAGCCAGACCTCTTGTGATATCAGAATCGTTATTGGCAATAATCGAATGATAAGTAACACGTTTGTTGATGCTAATGTCTTTGGTTAATTGAATAAAGGAGGATTTGTCACTCAATTGACTGGCACCATTTTGCAGGTATAACGCCCCTAAAGGGTTATTCGCCAAGTCGCCTTTTATAGCAATGGTTGCCAAATTGTCCGTAACGGTTTTTACTAAGCCCACCGGCAAATAAATAATGCGGCGTAACGCACGGGTAAACCAGCGATCGGCATAGTCAGTACCTTGGAATGGTGAAGATAAAAAGACTGCCGTATCAACTTGCGGTAGCGCCTTTAATTCAAAACGGTTGCGTAGCTCTTTATTGGTAAGTGCTTGCTTGAGCATGGCGTCAACCTGACGCTGGCTGCTGTTGGCTAATAAACTGTTATCGTCTAATGCATCCAGATTATTCGCCAAATTATCATCAGATAACATCATGCGAGCAATGATGCCGCCCATGCTATGGCTAATAATGACGCTGTTCTTACTGGCAAGATTTTCCCCTGCAGGGTCTGTTTGCTGATAAGTGGCAGTGATTAATTTTTGGATTTGATAGCGATTTTCTAAAATAGGCAGATTGGTCGGATAAAAGATTTGCCATACCTGATAGTTATTACGTAATTTATCATCATTAAAAATATCGTTGGTCAAATTGACCCACGTTGCCGGACTTGATGCAAGACCATGCAGCATGATAATCACACGTTTATTAGGGTCGTAGGGCTCAAGCATAAAAAGTTTGGGTAAACTGGCTTCTTTTTGACGGGTAATAAGGTTTAGATAGCCGACACCATCGAGCTGATTTTCTGCTAACCAGAGTCCATAACCGGCAGAGAAGTTGGCGGCCAGTGGATAGTCATCGCCTAAGATAGAGGCGCTCTCGCTGCGGTAAGGGTTATATAAATGGATATCTAGCTGCTCACTACTTAGGGTGTCGAGTACGCTAGTGCCCGTAGGTTTAATCAGTCCTGTCATCAATAGATGCCCAGTAGGATAAATGCGTGAGCTGGCATCTTCTTCTTGAGCAATTTTTGCAGCGTTGCTTGCGCTATTGTTGCCAAGTCTGCCATTAGCAGCTTCTTGACCGATTTGACCTGAGAGCGAAGAGAGTAATAATTGACGAATAGTAGTGGTATAGCGATCGTCCAATGACGCTACCAAACTGATACCTAAACCCGGTCGCTTGCTAATGGAGTTTAGCCCCGACAAGCGCAGCTCATAAGTAGATACTAAGTCTGCTAGCGCAGAATTTTTCTCATTGGCATTTTTAAGATAGTTGTTTTCATTTGGCAAATAGACGTTTAGATGATAGTTGTCTACTTGCACCTTCATTACTTTGACTTGATCGGTCGGCTGTCCTTTGACGGGTGAACTATTGGCAATGGCTGCATTGACGGCAAGCTCACTACTATCATGCCTGCTGGTATTAGTGGTCGTGGCAAGATGCTCTACTTTTACATTGCGCATCAATTGGTTCATGTCGCCTGTTGATTGATAAAGCTGAGTAATAACATCGTTGCTCGCGGCATTATAGATATCTTGAGTTTGGATATCGATATCGCTTGGGATACGATTTTTTGCCCGCCCGCCACTTACTTTTTCATCGGCTCCTTCAAAATCATGCTCTAAGCTGTCATAGAATAAGTAGGTATAGCTGGATTTGATGGCATCAAAGAGACGCTCTTGATAGTCGATTAAACATATCTCGGTTTTGCTCTGCTGCGCTTTAGCTTCAGCATCATCCAAAGGTGCATTGGCATAATAGGGATCAAGTGGCGGACGGGCAAGCGCATTGCTACAGCTCTTTGAGGTAGCGAGTTGGCGCGCTTTTGCATAGTGTAACTCTGAAAAGGCGGCCAGTGCTGGGCGATAGTGCCTATTAAGCATGCTATCAGCAAGCTGTGTTAAGCAAAGCTCAAACTGCTGCATACAGGCTTGCTCATTGAGCCCTGCTGACAATAATAATGATGCGGTATCACTACTGAGCTTGTTATCAGTGACAATATTACCTCGCTGCGCCGAAATCGTCTTGGCAGAGGCCTGTCTATTGACAGAGACAGTGCTACAGGCAGGTAATATTGCCATAGCTGATAGCAGTGCCAATACAGCTAAAGGCATCTTATTTTTATGAATAGCTGTCGGCGCATTATTGACAGGGTCAGCGAAAATCATAGGTAATTCCAGTGAATAATGGACAGGCATGTATTATAAAATAGCAATTATATTAGGATGAGTGTAGCGGAAGTTTGGTGCTTCGACTATCGTATTTATCGTCTTATATTCAAATTTTGCTAAATTTACTGGATACGACGCTGGAGAAAATAGCACTACTGAAAAGATAGAATAATAAAGAAAGACAGCGCTTCAAATAAAAGTAAATGTAAGAGCGGGATGAAATTTTATTTGACATTTATAATGTGCGTTTATATTGGGTGCAAAAAAGCGCCTTTGTTCTATATTGTTAAGTTCGCAATATAAAATAAGACGCAAGATTGATGCTTTTTCAGTGTTTTTTTAGCTATTTTTGATGACGTATTTTGTACACGTTATCTTGTGAAAATGGGTTTGATTTACATATTTGGTTTGATATTTGATGCGGGCAAATCCCAAATATAAAACTTACCGTCTTCGAGCAGCTTGATTTGCTGACGGATAACCGTATTGTCTGGGACTCTTTGTTCCAAACGACGCAAACGCTCTAGCGCTTTTTCACGGCGATCACTCAAGACATCCGATTGTGCCAAGCTTTGCTCAGCTTCGGTATAACCTAAGCTGACGGCTTGATCAAGATACTTTTGACCTTCTTTAAAACCGCCGCCTTCTGAGAGCATCATGCCGTAGATAAAGTTGGCTTCGCCGCTATCGGGTTTGATTTTGATGGCACGGTCAATATACTGCCCGCCACGTACCGTATATTCTGACCCTAAATCTAAGTTACGTCCCATACCATTTAGCTTAGCAGCACGCAATAACACATCGTAAGAGGCATTGGATGATTTGGCATAAGGCTCAATCCAGTCAGTTAGTACTTTGATTTTTTCACGAGCATAATAACGCTGGGTGCGGTTAGGGAAGTTTGGTGGATAATGGCGTGCATATGGTGATGTGTCTTTAATAAAATCATCAAGTAAGCTGACATCCAACTTGTCGGTACCAAGACCGGTTTGCTGCGCTATCAAGATGGTAGGTACAAAGCTGATGTCTGAGAGTTGCACTTGCGGCGTTGGGATATTTGGCAGCTGACCACTACGTAAATCGATACCCGTTGCAACCATTGGTCCACGCTCATAAACTCGCGTCGTCCCTGTAAGCTCAGCATTTTGGTTGGCTTGGATTGCTTGATTTTGGCTAGGATTTTGAGGTGCACGAGTGGGCTGTGTATTAGTGATTTGAGCATTGGTAACTTGAGAACTAGTAACTTGAGCATTGCTTTGTTGATTGGCATTAATATTTGCTTGAGCACTCACTTGTGCAGCAGTACTTGTTGCCACTTCTGGTTGAACAGTGGTTGCCACCTGAGTAGCACTGACAGCCGCATTAGGTCTAGCAAGGCGAATCACTCGTTTGCTTGAGTCAATCGCGCTTGGCACAGAAATACTTGCAGTCGCTGAAGCATCAACTTCAGCGGCATTCACAGGCGCAGACAACATCATGGCACAAGCTGCAGCCAATGCGGTTAAAGTCGCAACCTTAGGCGATTTTTGAGAGTGGGTCGGTTGACTGATGGCGTTCATAAAGATAGTTACCTTATTTAATCGTTATTTTGTCTATTTGGTCGGTATTGATAAATTCATTGCTTGATAGCTGCTTGATAACGATGCCGATGTCGTATTCATATAGTTACGGCAAAATCGTACAATTTTTATACCCTAGCAAATTAATCTCAATACAAACAGTAGTAGGATTGTTAAAAGTCATTACTGAGGCAATTTTTACAGCATGATGTTTGTCAAAGTAAATCAATTAAAAATGATAAGCCGTGGCTTTCATACGGTTTGCCATCCAGCGCATGGTATGGCGCATGAGTGGCGACAATCCAGCGCCACCATTGGCAAGTGCCAACTCACGATGATGTAATTCCTCGCTATCCATTTGTGCCAATATCTCTTTTGAGCGCTGATCTTGCGGCGGCAATTGTCCAATATGATCTTGTAGATGTTCGCTAACTTGTGCTTCTGTTTCAGCGACGAACCCTAAGCTAAACTCGTTAGAGATGGCACCCGCTACTGCACCAAGACCAAATGACATGCCATACCATAAAGGTGTAAACACACTTGGATGACTACCAAGCTCGCTTAGACGCGTCTCACACCAGACCAGATGGTCGACTTCTTCTTCAGCAGATTGCTGCATGGCTTGTTTGACATTATTATCTTTTGCCGTAAATGCTTGTCCATGATACAGCCCTTGCGCACATACTTCTCCGGTATGATTGATACGCATCAGCCCTGCAACGTGCCGCGATTCTGTAATACTCAGCTCAGGAATCTCATCACTACTCACAGGCAGAGGGCGAGTACTCGGATTGGAATGCGGTACGACCGCTCGCAATGCCTTGTCTACCCCAAGCAGTAATTGATCGATTTTAGATAAGGAACGCAAAGCCATGATTCACTCCTGATGGCATTATTTATTATGAATAACGTGTTGCTATGAATTTTTAAAGCGTTGCAGCGACTACTACTCAATCTTAGCGCTTACTATAGCAAACAACATCAATGGTCGGCATCATAATAATGAGGCGTTCAGCAATCGATTTATAATAACAGTTGTCATTAATGCTGTTGATTCAAATTATCAAACCCTTTAATCATGTCTGTTTAGCTGATCATCATGAGTTTGTATGATGGCATGTTTAATATGTTTGTTCAGCTTGGTATATAAAAATACCCCAAAGGCAATATTAAGCAAGCCTGTAACAAGGAATAACTGCGGTAGTGACATGCCTAAGCTATTTAATACCACGATAGAAAAAATCGCTGAGCCAACCATAAATATGGCATTGAAAATATTATTGGCACCAACAATACGTGCACGATGGCTTTTGGGTGCGTAAGCCTGCATAGATGCATATAAAGGGACAATATATAAGCCGCCACTAAAGCCCAAAAAGAATAAATCGACGAAGACGCGCCAGCTACCAGAAATAGCGAATAATCCGCTCACTCCGATTAACGTCTCAGTATTCCCATCAATCGACAATCCTGATAGCGAAAAATACAAGTCGATAGCAAAGATACTCAAACCAGCGATACCAAAGGGTAATAAACGTAAGCTGACCTGATTCTTGGTAAGCCTTTTGCATAATAATGAACCGATAGAGACACCGACTGAGAATAAAGTCAGCAGGAAAATTACCACTGATTCATCGCCATGAAGAATGACTTTGCTGAATTCAGGTGTTTGGGTCAAAAAAGTCGCGCCATAAAACCAAAACCAGCTGTTGCCCAAGATAACGAAGAACAAAAACCGTAAGGAATATAAATAACGTACCGTTGAGACACTGGTGGTAAAGATATTCCAATTAATCTTCAAATCAGGCTGCATCGCTGGCATGGTGGGTATAGATCGGGCGGCGAAATAACCTAATATCGCAACGACTATTACGGTTAGACTAATCCAATATAGCGGCTGTGGCACTTGGGTTAAGACGCCAGCGATAATCATACCAAGTAATATCGCTAATGACGTACCCATTTGAAACAGACCATTGGCACCGACCAATTCATTTTCTTGCATCGCTTGTGGCAAGTAGGCATATTTGATAGGCCCAAAAAAGGTAGATTGTGTGCCCATTAAAAACAACGCGACAAATAAGAGTGCATACCACTCAAATACAAAACCCACTGCCGCAATCACCATAATGGACAGCTCAAGCAGCTTGGTTAAGCGGGTCAATTTAGACTTTTCAAACTTGTCAGCGATTTGCCCTGCCAGCGCCGAAAATAGAAAATACGGCAAAATAAATAACATGGCCGCCAAGTTATTTAAAATACTGACCTCAACGCCAAGCTGGCTCGCCGCCGTGTAGGTCAAGACTAATATCAGCGCTTGCTTAAAAATATTGTCATTAAACGCTCCCAAAAATTGGGTAAAAAACATGGCGCTAAAACGGCGACGCTTAAATAACTGAAACTGATTGGCCATGGAAATTCCTGCAAATGGGTCAAGACAAGTAAAAGTGAAGCAAGACGGAGAAGATAGTCATTAATACTAGGGTAATTATCAACGCTATCAAAAACTTAACTAAATATGGCATAGGTTTTATCAATGTTAAGCCGTATAATAGCAAGGCTTTGGCAAAAATACATACGTCCAATGCTATGATTTCATAATTAACTAAGTTATGATTTGTAAATTTTAGCCGACTAAATCCTAATAAAGTGGCCAATAGCAAAGGTTTGCCGATGCTTAAATGGTCTGATGCCGATGCTTAAATGGTCTGATGTAAGTAATTTTTTATATACTAATTACATATTAATGCTTCAATCGTAGGCTAAATCGTCAGACAAAAAGTAAAGCTGCAAGTTAAAAAATTGTTTTAGCTCATTATAATTGTTGTCATCACTGTATTTACCGCTAAGACTTAGCAGTCGTCAGCGTCAGCAACCTTGCACTGCGTGAGGGAATAGGAATGAATATGAAACATCAGCCTTCAACACCAGTGCATAACGTACCTGTTAAGTTGCCTGACCTCTTAGGTTGCCAAAATAGTTCAATCAAATCTAGCGCTGCTATTAGTGCTAACGACACTCCGCGTCTTTATTTTACCCGCACAGCGCTTTTTAGTGCATTGACCACCAGCTTGGTCGGTTTTGGCTGTAGTCTTGCCCCTGCAGCTTTTGCCGCTACTACTGATTCAAATAATAGCGCTATAAGCAGCCAGATAACAGCAAAAAATGCTACAGCAGCGTCACCGAAAACCGCCAAAGCGGCGATTTCTGATGATGACCGTCAGCTGGATATGGCGTTAGATGCGCTGCGCCTAAAAAAAGCGGTCGAGCAAGGTATTATCGAGCAATCGGTATTGGATGACTATAGTAAGCAAACGCTAGGTATTAAGAATCCAAACGCGAAAAATTCAGCTGGCAAGACTAACAGTAATGTTATTCCAGAAAATGCCAATAGCTTTAATAATGATTTCGATGATGCGCAAAATTTTGATACAAATCAAGATCTAGAGCAGCAAGCAGCAGCGATACAGCAGCAGGGCTATCAGATGATGACGCCTGAAGAGATTGATCGTGAGCTTGCGGCGATGGACAGACAAAACGCGCAAGATATCGATAGGATTGGCACTAGTAATATTGGCACTAGTAATAATAGTGGTTTTGATGCACCTGTCGCCACTTTAGACGATCGTACGCCGCCGATTGGGTTGGATGTGGAATTAGACGCGACCAATCTGCCGATACCCAGTAATTTAGATACATTAGGCATCAATGAAAGCATTGCTGAGCGAGCAGAGATCATGGCGCGTCCTATTACGGTTAGCGATGCTGTCAGCAGTGGTAATGCCAGTGAAGTGATGGATAACGATATTTTAGCCAACGTCAATCAATCAAAGAATACAGAAAACTCGATCAATCCTGATGACTATTTGCCAGATTATCAAAACGATACCGAAGCCGTTAGCGAAAGTATCGAGCAAGCCAAAACGCCGAGTCCAATGGCGCGTAATAAAGGCAATATTGTCAAGCGTCTCTATAATCGATTGTTTAATTCAGGCTCACTGGCGCTACCACACGTAGATACTACGATTTACTTACAACAAGTCGCAGCTAACAATAGCAATGCTGTAAATACCAAGCCGATACTAGTCAAAGCTGATGACGATGTGCAGCCTATTAAGAATATCAAGGCGGCGCTTGATGATACCACTGTGCAGTCTGTCGTTGACTTTACAGCGGCATTACCGCGTTTACGCCAAACCGCATTAGATGCCGCAAAAGCAGTTGGTTACTATGATGTGACTTTGCGTCTAAGCCAGCCTTATACAGACACGATCGACGTCGTCATTGAAAAGCTGGGTGAGCCCGTACGTGTCGATAGCCGGATTGTCGACATTCGCGGTGCAGGCAGTGAGCAAAAAGAATTTATTGAGCTTGAAAAAGATCTGCCACTAAAAGAAGGCGATATCTTCAACCACCGCGTCTACAAAGACAGTAAAGCTGCCCTTGAGTCGCTCAGTAATACTTACGGTTACTTTGATCAATATTGGTTAAATAAATCCGTCGATATTATCTTGCCTGATAACACAGCAGATGTTTCACTGGTTTACAATACTGGCGATCGCTATGAGTTTGATGAAGTGGTATTTTTTACTTATGATAGAGAATCAGGGACACTGACCCGTGATCCTGCAAAACTGCCCGTTGAATTGTCACTGTTAAGGCAGTTATTCGACTTTAAAGAAGGCGATCCTTTTTATCGTCCCGCTGTCACCAAATTCAGTAACGATTTATCGGCGACCCGTTATTTTAATACCATCAACGTTGAGTCGATTTTGCCGCCAGATGAGCGCACACAAAGTGCTACTTTGGCCTTTGATAACTCACCAAATGTAGACAATTTTATTGAAACAATGGATGATGAAGTAAACAATGCTTCTGATGTTAATGCGCGCCAAATAGAAGGTGTTAGTAATGAAGGCGAGCTTTATGCCAATAGCGGAGAGAAAGTAAATGCGGCTGACATTGCTGCTATCGAATTTGAAGCCGATGAAGAGACGCTTGAGAAGCTCCAGGCCATTAAGCAAAAAGCAGAACGCTTAAGCCGTCTGCCAAATGATCGGGTATTGGATGAAAAAGACCAAGATTCAAACAGTATTTTAGGTAAAATTAGTGATGCTATCAGCGACATTGCACAAAAGATATTCCCGGATGAGAAAAGTATATTGGCGGATGAGAACTTCGTACCACCAACATTGGCAGGGCGTAAAACACCTCAAGAAGTGTTAGAGAGTAAGAAAGTACCCCTATACGTGTTTGTGGCAGCGAATAAACCGCGTGATGCTCAGGTGGGTATTGGTTATGGTACCGATACTGGTGTCCGCGCAACCGCGAAAATAGATTATAATCTGCTCAATCGTAAAGGCTATCAGGCAGGACTTGAGACAGAAGTTTCGAGAATCACTAAAAATGTCGGTGTCTATGCTAGCAGGCCTTGGAAGCACCCTTTGAATGACAAGCTTGAAGCAAGTTTAACTTATGAAGAAGAGGCGATTAATCAAGGTGAAGGCAATTTTGATTTGTCTACCAAAACCCTAAAAGGGTCGCTAGCGCGTAATATCCGCCGTGAAACGGGTTGGAATCGCAGCTACTCTCTGCGCTACCGTTTAGATGAGTTAGAAACGGGTATTGATGATGAAGCGCAGTTAAACGATCTTCCTATTCGCTTTACGTCTTCAGAGCCTAGACAGCAAGCATTATTACTTGGTTATGGCATCAGTAAGACAGATGTAGATAGTGTCACCAATCCCACTAGCGGTATCCGCCAATACTATTCGATTGAAGCGGGTGCTGATAAAGCGCTTAGCGATACCAATCTAGCAATCGCTCGCGCTGGCGTCAGCGGTATTTATAGCTTTGGTGCCGATGATAAGCATCAAGTGCTTGGCAGTATCAATACCGGTTATATTTGGGCAGATGACTTTAATGAGGTGCCTTATAAGCTGCGCTTCTTTGCTGGTGGTGACCAAAGTATCCGTGGTTATGACTACGAAAGCTTATCGCCACTAGATAAAGGTTATCTGACCGGTGGACAAATCCTCGCAGTTGGTAGTGCAGAATATAACTATGAGTTTAAACCCGGCTTTCGCGGGGCGGTTTTCACCGACATCGGTAACGCTTATGACAAAGATTTTGATACAGACACCAAAGTTGGCGTTGGCGTCGGTATCCGCTGGGCATCGCCCGTTGGCGTGGTACGCGTCGATGTTGCCGCTGGCGTGACAGAAGAAAGTATTCCAGTCAGATTACATCTGTTTATTGGCTCTCCTTTGTAAAAGTATATAAGCAAAACCATTGTCTTTATTATTCTAGCGATTGCTGGTAATTCATTCTTTAACGTAGTTGAGTGTCATGTCGACCAAAAATACCCTGCCTAATGAGCCATTAGATGAAGATCCAGCACAACGAGATGCCCGCGCCGTAAGACGTTGGTATCCAGTATCTTTTGTGCTCAAATTGCTGGTGCTGATTCTTATCGTGCTAGCGATTATGTTTGCCATCTTCTTATATGCGGCGGGTACTGAGTCAGGTACTAAGTTTATCTTAGGGAAAATCAGTGCAGAAACCGGTATTGAATTCAAATACGGTAGCGGCAATCTGCGCGAAGGTCTATGGCTCACTGATATCGATATTGTTGCCAATGAAGATCTTGAGATATTGGTAGATAAAGCTTATGTCAAAATAGGCTGGCGCGCCGTCTTTGCCAAAGAAGTGCACTTGCGTGATGCAGACATACAAACTATTGAGATTATCAATAAAAAACCGCCAACAGGCAAAGCTTTCGATTATAGAACCTTAAGCTTACCGGTCAATCTACGTTTCGATCATGCAAAAGTAAAAACCGTTATTTATAAGCAAGTAACCCGTGACCCCATTGTTGTGCATGATGTTGAAGCCCGTGATTTGACTTGGGTTGGCAGTATGGTGACGGTTGGTCGCGGTAGTTTGCAATATGGTGATATGGTTAAGGTCAGTGCTTTAGAGGGTCATGCCGATTTACAAGGCGACTATCCTTTAGATTTGAGTGCCATTGTAGAGGTCAGCGCTTTAGAAAAAGCCTATATTGACCCGCTGAACATCACCGTAACAGGCACGTTAAAGCGCACCGTTGGCAAGATCAGTAGCCGCTACAATGATGGTGCGGTTAGTGGCGACTTTGTGGTGCAAGGTTTGGATCCTGATGCGCCGTTTCAGGCAAAGCTTGAATGGGACGATATTCTGGTTCCTTATGCGGACAGTCAAAACATCCACTTAAAGAGTGGTATCGCCACCGCATCAGGTGTGATCTCAGAGATACGCCTGCGTATCAATACCGAATTGACCGCCAAAGACATTCCCTCAGGACAGTACCAAGGACGCGCCATTCTTGCCAATCGTCAGTTACGTGTCGATCGCTTAGATGCCGATGTTGCCGCTGGCAATTTGATATTACAAGGTATCTTGGATTGGAACGGCAGTTTTGATGCCAAGGTAAGAGCAAGCGGCAGTAATTTTGATGTGCGGCGCGTCATTCCTAAAAAATATGCAGCCTTTAAAGTATATGCTCCGCAAAAGTTAAACGGTCGATTGTCCCTTCATTATCAGCAAAAAAATAACGCAGGTAATATGGAACTGGATGCGGCATTACGTCAGCGTGATGGTGAGCGAGTCAATGCCAATATCGTCCGTGGCAAAACCTCAGCCAAATCTAAGCAAGTCGCGCCTTTGTATATTGATGCGAAATGGCAGAATCTTGTACGTAAAAATATCCCTAATATCGGCAACATTGATAGCCCTAGTGGACAAGCAAAGGTGATTGTCCGCGGCGCAAATCTTTCGGTCGATGGCAAAGCCATTATTAATGAGCTGAATGCTGCGCCCAAAGGCAATTACGATGTCAAGCTTCGTAAGGCTGGCAATATCATTGATATCAACCGCCTAAACTATAAAGGCGTAGTGGGCGATTTGTCAGGGACAGGTCAGATTCAATTAGCCACTAAAAAACGTCCGCTTACTTGGCAGATTGATGCACGTACTAATGGCTTATTGCCCAAGCAATACCGCAGTGATATACCGCTTGAGCGCCTAACTGGGCGTATCATTGCCCGCGGACGATTGCTGAATATCACTAAAAACCGTGTCAAAGGTCAGCGGCATATTATTAGTTTCAATAATACCGCTTTGCAGGCGCAGTTGGATGCCACGCAAAAAGGTCGTGCTATCGGCATTACTGGTGGCGGCGATGCCAGTGTTGATATTATCGGCGGTAAGCTATCGGTCTTTGATGCGCGTTTTGATGGTCAAATTGACACGGCTGATGTACCAAAAGGTCGCTTATCAATCGATGCCGCTGGTACGCCAAATCTGATCAGTGTTCGCAAGTTAAATTATAATGGCGAAGCAGGTGCGGTCAAAGCTAAGGGTGTCATCGACCTAAGAAAGAATATCGGTTGGACGCTAGATGGGCGCTTTGATAAGTTTAATTTGGGTTATTTCTTGCCCAATAATGCCGCCATTATTACTGGTGATTTAAAAACCACTGGCGAGTGGCAAAGTCCGCCAAAGAATAATGCTAAGGCAAAAGGCGCACTGAAAAACTTCGTCGTAAACTTTGATGGTGTCTTAGACGCTGAGCAATTGCCAGCAGGTAAACTGACTATTGATGCCAGTGGTAATGCACAGCTCATTCGCATCAAGCGTTTCCGACATGTGGGCGCAGCAGGCAGTATTGATGCTAAAGGCACCGTTGATGTGCGCCAAGGTCTTACTTGGGATGTTGATGCGGTCATGGATCGCTTTAATTTAGGTTATTTCTTCAAGGACATACCGAGTACGATTACCGGCACTATTGATACTAGTGGACGTTGGAGCGATACCCAACAGATGATTAATATCAAGCAAGTGAATTTGAATGGGATGTTAAAGGGTCAACCACTTAGCGCCAAAGGCAGCTTGATAGCCAAACTACATCTACCAAAAGACTTGGCAAGCTATTTCCAACGTTTGCAGAAGCAAGATGCGCAGGCACAATATAAGCAAGTGAACGCTTTGATCGAAAGCTTAAATGCCAATAATTTGGTACTGCGTTGGGGTAATAATTACATCACCGCTAATGGTAATGCTAAGCAGCTACAAGCCAAAATCAATATCACAAGCCTTGATCAGCTCTCAGACAAGCTTGGTGGTAAAGTCTCTGGCGGTGCTACCTTGTCACAGCCAGCAGGACAAGCATTGCCGACGATTTATGTTGATTTGGTTGGTGAGCGTATTACGCTACCAGGCTTTATATTACGTCAAGGTCGTATACGCGGTAAACTGGTTAACTTGGCAAACAGTCCAAGCCAGTTTATTATCACTGCCGAAGGCTTAGAAGCGGGGGGGCAAAATTTTAAAAACTTTAATGCAACCTTTAATGGTACTGAACAAGCTCACATAGTTGATTTTGATCTGCTTAATGAGAAGCTCAGTATCTCAGCAAGGCTTAAGGGTGGCTTTAATCGAGATAAGCTCAGCTGGTCAGGTGTTATTGGCAAGGGTCAAGTTAAGTCCAAATATGCAACCTTAAACCAATTGCAGCCAGCGCAGCTGATTGTTAATTTGCCTAAGAAGCAAGGTAAAAATAGCACAGAGCTAAAAGTACAGCTGGCGGCACATTGTTGGCAGGCGACTGATCAAACAGGAAAGCTCTGCTTACGTGAAAACCTCATTGCTTCAGCTGCCAGTGGTCAAGTTGATTTGGCGATACAAAAAATAGACACCTCACTATTTTCAGCGTTTTTACCAAAAGATATCGATTGGCATGGCAAGATTAACGGTAAAGCGATTGTTGGCTGGCAACGTGGTCGTCCACCAACGATTAATACCACGCTGTATTCTGACAACGGTAAAATTGGCTTGATTCAAGATGGTGATAGCTTGCCTGTCACCTTACCTTACAAGCGTATCTCGCTCATTGCTGTATCTGTACCAAATGGTCTAAAAATACGCTCAGATATCAATACGGGTGAAGGTGCTCGTGGTTATGCAGAAGTGATCGTCGATCCATATAAGACGCCCAAACCTATATCAGGTGCGTTGGTGCTCAATGAGCTTAATTTGGCTGTTTTTAAACCTTTCTTCCCTGGTATGCGCGTGCTCGAAGGCAACATCACTATGGCAGGTGGCTTGGGCGGCACACTGGATAAGCCACAGTTTTATGGCGATGTGAAGTTAGCGAATGGTCGAATGGCGATGCTTGATTTGCCGGTCAATTTGACCAAAGTGAATGCCACTGCCAAAATCCGTGGAACTCAAGCAACGATCGATGGTAGGTTCAATAGTGGTACAGGGAAAGGGACGGTTGCTGGTACTGTCAATTGGCAGCAAAAGTTACAGGCTAAGCTGAGTATAGATGGTAAAGGTTTGATATTGACCCAGCCGCCATTATTGGTGGCGAGTGTTGACCCTGATATCGATATTATCGTGCGTCCTTCCGATCGCTACGTCAATATCACTGGGGCAGTCAGTGTGCCATCAGCGACCATTCGTCCGCCAGAGGCCAGTGAAGATATTATTACTCAGACTGAAGACGCTGTCGTACTTGATCGTCGTCTTATCGGCAATATTGATGAGGTTTTAGCTATCTCTAAACCTTGGTCAATCAATGCTGATATCGGTATCGATTTGGGTAATGACATTAACTTCCGTGGTTTTGGTGCCGTGATTCCTCTAGCAGGTGCCATTCATGTCACGCAAAGTGGTACAGGCATCATGCGTGCAAAAGGGGTGGTACAGGTCTCACGTCGTACCAATATTAATGCTTTTGGTCAAAACCTAGAGCTTAACTATGGTCAAGTGCGCTTCAACGGCGATGTGATGAAACCGAGTTTAAGTATCGAAGCGGTCAAAAATATTAATGGTAAAACAGTCGGTGTCCGTGTCAAAGGTAATACTGAAAGCCCTAATATTATCGTTTTCAATAATGCGGGGCTTACGCAGCAGCAAGCGATGAATGCCTTGGTCACGGGTCGTATTAATAATCAAAGTGCTACTCAAATCAGTGAGCAAGGCTTTAAATCTCAAGTCACCAATAACTTAGCGGCCGCTGGACTGAGCTTTGGGCTGAGCGGCACACGTAATTTGACCAATCAAATCGGTCAAGCGTTTGGTTTCCAAAGCTTAACGGTTGATGCTTCGGGCAGCAGTGAAGATACCAACGTCAATGTCACCGGTTATGTGACCCCTGACTTATATATCCGCTATGGTGTGGGCGTTTTTAATGCGCAGAACAGCTTGTCGATACGTTACCAGTTGACCCGCCGTATCTATGTAGAGGCAACGTCAGCAGCAGAAAATGCCGTGGATGTGGTTTATAGTTGGCAGTTCTAAAGATTGTACTTAGATATCTACCCTCATATTTGCTGTGATTTTGGCAGATTGGCAGATTGGCAGATTGGCAGATTGGTTGACTGGAAATAACTATTTATAAATTAATCCATTATCGATATTTGATCAAATAAAAAACGCCTTTATGAAAAGGCGTTTTTTTATGAGCATTAAGAGAATTTACTTGGTTAAAATTAATCGATTATTACGTGTTAAGCGTAGGCGATATTCTTCGCCTTCATGTTCAATACGTACTTCTTTAGTCAAAGCAAACAAGTGCTGTGATTGCAAAGTAGGCAGACGGTTTTCACGGAAGTTCAAATGACGAGAGATTACAAGACTCATGGTAAATTCCTTTTGATAGCAAAGTAGCAAATATTCAAAACAATAAATACTAATAGAATATAATTTATTAACGATAATAATTATCATTTAGATTGAATAATTTTGCAAGCAAATTTATAAAATAAATAACAGCGATTATGTAAACTTATCTAACCGTTTTTTTTCATTCAAACAATTTTAGCCATCAATCTTAGTAGCATTAAAGGAAAATAGGATGACAGTTGAACAAAGTAACTCTATAAAAGACACTTCAATAACGACAGTCAATGTAGCGGTTGCCGTTATTCATTATAAGGATCAATATTTACTAGGATTTAGGGCGGCTTCTCAACACCAAGGGAACCGCTATGAGTTTGTAGGCGGAAAGATAGACGCTCATGAAACAGCAAAACAAGCACTGATACGAGAAGTTGCCGAAGAGACAGGCATCAGTATTGCTAATAATACGGCAGTTAAACTCGGTCGATTGCATCATGATTATGGTGATAAGCAGGTCTGCTTACAAGTTTACCGTATTGAAGTGACTGCACAACAATATGCACAATATAAAAACCTAAGCTATGGTCTAGAAGGTCAAAAGCTGACATGGGTAGAGAAGGCCGAGCTGCTAGCAGGACATTATGACTTGCCTGCTGCCAATAAGACAATCCTTGCATGGTTACAGCTGCCTATGCAGATAACAGTTACTTATCCATTATCGCATTTTGATGCTGCCTCTAATCCTATGGCAGCATGGTTACAGTATCATCATGAGCATATAACGGCTGGCGCTTGGGTTTATATACGGACAAAAACAGCAGGGACAGAAAACAGTATCAAGCAGCTATTACAACTACGTCCTGATATTCAAGCGATTACTCCTGACCACTTAGATATCGACAAAACAGACAATGTAGAAGCAAATAATCAAATAATAGCAAGTCATTTAACACAGACACAGCTTATGCAATGGTCAAGCGGAGTAGCTAAGGAGCCCATGTCGTACTCTGCCTTGTCTACAAGCTTGCCATTAATCGTTAGTTGTCATGATGTAGATAGCATCAATGCTGCCAATCAACTGGCGTATATTCGATTACAGCAGCAGTTGCCACCCGTTATCGGTATTTTCTTGGCACCTGTTGAGTGTACCCAAACCCATCCTGATACACCGGCATTAGGTTGGGATGCGTGGTCAAATTTAGCAAAATTAGCGGATATGCCAGTTATCGGCTTAGGTGGACTATCACCTATGATGTATAAACAAGCCGTGCTACATGGAGGCGTTGCTGTTGCTGGAATTCGCCAGTTTTTAAAATAGTTTTTGGTACTATTGTTACCCGCATTTTTATAATAATTTTGGGCATCAAGCTGCCATTTGAATACCGCTAAAACCAGAGTACGATAGGTCAAATAAAAAAATTCTCAGAGGAAAAATAGCACTAGATAAGTAATTGATTTGAATATTCTTTATCGGTTAATAAAAATGTAACTTCGCATATCTTATAAACAGAATTACTTACAAACCGTTGCGTTTTCCTACATTGCCACACTGTTTTGGTTAGGGATTTGCTATTACTATGAATCATTAATTATCGAAGGGCGCTAAATCAAGCTTTTATAGACTTACTAACTGTTAAGACTTTTAATGACTATGATGTTAAAAGTAATAGCCAATTTAACTTCCATTCATTTTTTGTTGTAGGGCCAGTGGGTGAAAATCATTTTGTGCCGCTCTTATAAATAACAATGGTATGAATAAATGCCTATAAGTAGATAGATCGCTCCTAATAATCACTGTTAATAAAATGGTATCCCTATGAAAACCAATAAGTTACCGAAGTCAGTATGGTCTGATTCTGAGGCAGCTGGTTCTCAATCACCGCATACTGACCAGCTACCTAAGTATCAGATGAATAAAGATCAGGCAACACCAGCAGGTAATATTGACCGTGCCAGTAATGACGCCAGCTATAATAATGTAGGTTTCAGTGAAGAATATTTAGAAACTCTGGCACAAGATATGTCACAACAAACCAGCTTTTTTGATTATAAATGTGTCAAAAAAACTCATGTAAGTGTACTTAACTCTAATTTAATTGATAACAGCACCTTTAACGCCAGTACAGCTGAAGTTGATTGTATTAAGACAAGTATCTTCAAAGAATTTGAGCAATCCATAGTCGAGACACCTCACATTATGTCTCCTAAAAATGCAGCAAGCGTTGCAGAGATACCAGAGCGTATATTTATGAATGGTCTTATTAAGCATACTGGAATAGCCTTAGCTATTATCATACCGTTAGCAGCATTTTCTGCTTATGCAGCGACACCGCCTATGGCTCAAGCGGTTGCTAGCAAGCACATGACCAACGCAACGGCAGAGGTGCTCACGGTTAAACCTAGCAGTATTATTCATAAATCTGCTAATACACCGACTACGGTAGATAGCGTTGATCTCAATAAATATGCTGGTACTTGGTATGAGATCGGTCGTTTGCCGATGTATTTTCAGCGCAACTGTGCCAGCGATGTGACGGCTAATTATGTTGAAAAAACTGATGGTTCAGGTATCAAAGTTATCAATCAGTGTAAGGCTGAAGATGGCTCGAACATTATTGCTGAAGGCTTAGCAAAACCTGCTGATGCGACAGGAAGCAAACTAAAAGTTACCTTTTTGCCATCGTGGATTCGTTGGTTACCGGTAGGGCGAGCTGACTATTGGGTATTGGCACGTGATCCTGATTATAAAACTGCTCTGGTTGGTACACCTGATAAAAAGTATTTATGGCTGCTGGCTCGTTCGCCAAACGTAAGCCAAGAGACTTATGCCAAATACCGTCAAATTGCCCAGCAACAGGGTTATGATTTGAAAGAATTTAAATTAACGTCGCAGAGTAAGCAGACGGTGGATTTGATTCCATAAAAGTCTGATAATGGTTTATATTGCCTTTATTTACCATGGCTCTTGTATTTAGCATTGTTTAAGTGGATTGATAATAAGGCAGCATAATATGCTGCCTTTATCGTAATAACCCGTTTTATTATGCTAAATCGGTAGTCATAAACTAGCTTGTGACTCATACAAATTTGTTATCACTAGCAAAATAAGGCGTTTTAAGCTAAAATCTAGCTTATCTACAGACTCCTATGACAATAATCGATGACAGCAGTCGTCTGTTAGCATATCTGAGTGAGTACATAGACTGTATATACCCTATTCAATAATATTTCTTCCTATTTTACTGATTCCCCAATACTGACCATAAGGATGTTTCTCGTGAGTAACGCTGATACCTTACGCCAATTACATCAAGACCATTTGAGCAACTATAACACCCAGGAGCAACAAGCGATTGAGCTCATGGGGCTATTGAACAAGCTCTACAATGAGCAAGATGTGCAAGTGACTTTATTTGGTGATACGCTAGATAGCAATTCCGTGGGTCAAATATTGGCACTGCATCAAAAAGTTGCTTTGCGTGATCAAGGTGCTCATGCGATTGATATCGCTGATACTTTAGCGATGGTTAAAGTGTTAGCAGAGAATAAAAACCTGCCAGCCGTCCGTATTGATGTTGGTCAGCTAATCGCTAATGACAGTGATATTCAATCGGCATTACAGTCTGTTGATAATACTAAAGCGGCTATCAATGGCGCAGCAGATGTGGTGCTATATGGTTTTGGTCGTATCGGTCGTATCCTAACTCGTTTATTGTTATCGCAAGCCTCAAGTGCAAAAGGCATGCAGCTAAAAGCCATCGTAGTACGGCCCGCAGCAGCAGGCGACTTGGCTAAGCGTGCGTCATTGCTAGAGCGCGATTCGATTCACGGTAGTTTTGCAGGCGGCGTGATTGTTGATGATGAAAACAATGGTTTGATCATTAATGGTCGCTTTGTACAAATTATCTATGCCAAAGACCCAAGCGAGATTGATTATACGGCTTATGGTATTAACGATGCATTGGTCATTGATAATACGGGTATCTGGAAAGATGAAGCTGGTCTTGGTAAGCATTTACAATCGACTGGTGTGAAAAAAGTGCTATTAACGGCACCTGCTGGCGGTGAGATTAAAAACGTTGTATATGGCGTAAATAATGATACGGTCGGCGATGACACTATCGTTAGTGCGGCGAGCTGTACTACTAACGCAATTACCCCGACGTTAAAAGTATTAAATGATGAATATGGTATCGAAAATGGTCACGTTGAAACCATTCACTCGTTTACCAATGATCAAAATTTAATTGATAATTATCATAAAGCGGATCGCCGTGGTCGTAGTGCGGTATTGAACATGGTTATCACCAGTACTGGTGCAGCAAAGGCAGTTGGGAAAGCGCTACCAGAGCTTAGCGGTAAATTGACGGGTAATGCCATTCGTGTACCGACACCAAACGTTAGCTTAGCGATTTTAAATCTAAATCTTAAAACAGCGCCCGCTAGTGCCGACGCGTTAAATGAATTTATGCGCAAAATTTCAAATAGTAGCCAGTGGCAAACACAAATTGCTTATACGGATTCTACAGAAGCGGTATCAACGGATTTTGTCGGTGATACACATGTAGGTATCGTTGATGCCCAAGCGACTATTTTGACCGATAATCATGCTATCGTTTATATCTGGTATGACAATGAAGTGGGTTATAGTACGCAAGTATTACGTTTGGCAACGCAAATGGCAGGTATCAGTTATGCGCAGATTCCAGCTTAATACGTTTGTATAGCAGCAATGACTCGGTCATAATGCTTTGATTCAAAGAGCAGAGCGATGGTCATTAGTTATATAAAGAAACGGATATGGTTTTAGCGGTAATATCTACAGCACCCGATAGTCCGATTGGTTATCGGGTGTTATTGTCATAAATAAAGCAATGATGTAGAGCAATATTGACGAAAGTCTGCCATTTTTTTAAAAGATAACTATAGGCAAAAGAAGCAGTCTATGACTGTCATTAAGCTTATAAACTAGAGTATAAATAAAGGAAAGTAAGATGCGATTTATTGATGAAGCCGTCGTAACGGTAAAAGCAGGTGACGGTGGTAACGGAATCGCCAGTTTTCGCCGAGAAAAATATGTCCCGCGCGGTGGTCCTGATGGTGGTGATGGTGGCAAGGGCGGCGATGTTTATGTCATTGCAGAGGATAATACCAACACCTTAGTTGATTATCGTTATACCCGTCGTCATGACGCTATGCGTGCTGAGAACGGTCATAGTAGAAACTGTTCAGGCAAAGGCTCTGATGATCTTTTCTTACCAGTGCCTATTGGTACGACGGTCGTTGATACCGAGACAGATGAAGTGTTGGGTGATTTGATTGAAATTGGTCAGACTTTACTGATTGCCAAAGGCGGCGATGGTGGTTTGGGTAATACCCATTTCAAAAGCTCTACCAACCAAGCGCCGCGTAAAGCGACGTCAGGTTTTGAAGGTGAGCTAAAAGTTCTTAAGTTTGAGCTAAAAGTAGTGGCTGATGTTGGCTTAATTGGTTTACCTAACGCAGGAAAATCGACCTTTATCCGCCAAGTCTCTGCTGCTAGACCAAAAGTAGCTGATTATCCATTTACCACGCTGGTTCCTAATCTGGGTGTGGTTGATATTGGTCGTCATCGCTCTTTTGTTATGGCCGATATTCCAGGCTTGATCGAAGGTGCCTCAGAAGGTGCTGGACTTGGTATTCGCTTTTTAAAGCATGTCGCTCGTACGCGTCGTCTGTTACACTTGGTTGATATCAAGCCTATCGATGGCAGCGACCCGGTCGAAAACGCTCGCGTTATCTTAAATGAGCTTGAGCGTTTTTCACCTGAACTGGCCAATTTGCCACAGATTTTGGTATTAAACAAAATCGATCAAGTGCCTGAAGAAGAGTTAAATGAGCTTTGTACCCATATTGTGGCAGAGCTTGGCTGGACAGGTATCGTTTTCCGTACCGCCACTCTAACAGGTGAAGGCGTTGATGCCATTAAGTACCACTTGATGAATGAGATTGAACGCGAACGCGAACGTGAAATCGAAGATCCTATCTTTGCTGATGCACAAAAAGCACGATTTGAGCGTCTAGAAGCAGAAGTTCGTCTAAATACGGAAGCTCAGCGTGAAGCGTATCGTGCTGCTCGTAAAGCGGCGCGTGAAGGTACGGATTTGTCGGATGACGATTTTGATGATAGCGATGACGATGATGATGGCGTCGAAGTATTTTACGCTCCTTAATCTGATTGGTCTTTGCACATATTTTTTAGATGTATCCCCATGATTAATTTACCATAGCAACAGGAGTTTATATGGCAGTTGGCATAGAGAACACGATAGAAGAAGCAAGGTTTGTTGAGCAAGCTCGTAACTTTGATATTCAGCGCGTTATTGTCAAGATTGGCTCATCGTTATTAACCAATAATGGTCGAGGGCTTGATCGAACTGCCATTTACGAATGGGCAAAGCAGATCGCTGAACTCCATAAGCAAGGCGTAGAGGTGCTGCTCGTATCTTCAGGTGCTGTTGCTGAAGGGGTGGTGCGTATGAATCTTGAGGAGCGTCCTAAAAAACTGGCGGCATTACAAGCTTGTGCATCTGTCGGACAGATGGGTTTGATTGAAACTTGGTGGTCAGCATTGATTCAGCACGGTATTCAAAGCTCACAGTTACTGCTGACGCATGATGATTTGTCTAACCGTAGTCGCTATCTTAATACTACTGGTGCGCTTACGCAGCTACTAGAATGGCGTGTGCTGCCGGTCATTAATGAAAATGATACCATTACTATTGATGAGATTAAGTTTGGTGACAACGATACTCTAGGTGCGATGGCAGCGGCGATGGTCAATGCCGACTTGTACATTATCTTAACTGATCAAGAAGGTGTCTTTACTGACAATCCACGCCACAACCCTAATGCCAGAATGATCCGTCAAGAGCGTGCGATGGCTGATTATTTATTTGATATTGCAGGTGATGGTGGCAAGTTGGGTCGTGGTGGTATGTTGACCAAAATTCGTGCTGGTCGTCTTGCTGCTATGGGTGGCTGTCCGACGGTGATTGTGAGTGGCGCTATTGATGATGTGATTACTCGAGTGGTATCAGGCGAAGCAGTTGGTACCTTATTGACCACCAATGATCAAGACAAAATTATTGCTCGCAAACAGTGGCTTGCCGCGCATCTGCGTATGTCAGGCTCTTTAATTGTTGATGCAGGTGCAGCAAAAGCGGTGGTCGAACATCAAAAAAGCTTATTGCCAGTTGGCGTGTCTGAAGTGCGTGGGGATTTTGATGAAGGCGATGTGGTCGAAATCGTCCATCAGGATACTGGTGAGCGTATCGCCGTTGGTCAAGTCAACTTCTCTTCTCGCGATGCCTGCCGCGTTGCTCGTGAGCGTACTGAGCAGTTCGATCGTATCCTTGGTAACAATGAAGAACGTGTCGTCATGGTACACCGTGATAACTTAGCATTGACGATGTAAAAAAATTAATATCTATAGAGCTATAAGTATCTTGATAACAAGCGCTTTGCTATTTTTTCCTTTAACGTAATTTATCCAGTGTTATATGCGCTTTGGTGACATATAGTGCTGTTTTGGAGATTTGTACATGAGTGCTTCAGACAATAATAATTCGCTTGAGCAAAAATTTGCGCCTTTGAAAAATGATAGATTGCTACGAGCACTTCGTTTTGAGCCGATCGATACCACACCTGTCTGGATGATGCGTCAAGCTGGTCGTTATTTACCAGAGTATAAAGCGACCCGTGCTGAAGCAGGTGATTTTATGAGCCTGTGTAAAGATACCGCGCGTGCGACAGAAGTCACCTTACAGCCATTACGTCGTTATGATTTAGACGCGGCTATTTTGTTCAGTGATATATTGACCATTCCTGATGCCATGGGGTTGGGTCTCTATTTCGAAGCGGGTGAAGGTCCTAAGTTCAAACATCCTATTCGCCAGCAAGCTGATTTGGATAGATTGCCTGTGCTCGATGTTAATGATTCTCTTGACTACGTAATGCGTGCGGTAACCAGTATTCGTACCGCGCTCAATGGGCAAGTGCCGTTATTTGGCTTTTCTGGTAGTCCTTGGACACTAGCCACTTATATGATTGAAGGTGGTAGCTCAAAGGATTATCGCTATACCAAAGGCTTTTTGTATAGCAATCCTGAGTTTTTACATCAGTTATTAGATAAATTAGCGACGTCAGTGATTGATTACCTCGATGCGCAAGTCATGGCAGGCGCACAGATACTACAAATATTTGATAGTTGGGGCGGCGCGCTTGGTCATCGTCAATTTATTGATTTCTCACATGCTTATAATAAGCGTATTGTCGCTGAGCTAAAGGTACGTCATCCTGAAATACCGGTAGTATTATTTACTAAAGGCGGCGGGCTATGGCTTGATGTGCAAGCAGATAGTGAAGCGGATGCGTTGGGTCTAGACTGGACAATGCCGATTGATCGTGCCCGTCAAGTTTTGACCGAAAGTCAGCGTCAGTTAACCAAGCACCATAAAAAACTACAAAGTAGCAAAGCCATTCAGGGTAATTTAGACCCAGCAACTTTGTACGGCTCTCCAGCGACTATCCGTGCTGAAGTCAATGCGATGCTCGATAGTGCTTATGCCAATGGTGAAAAGACCGGTTATGTTGCAAACCTAGGTCATGGCATTACCCAGTGGGTCAATCCTGACAATGCCAAAGTGTTTATCGATGCAGTACATGATTATAAAATCTAAAAAGTACGATTTGAGATATGTTCTTATTTATTTGACTGAGTTTATATCTCATATTTATTAAGTAATAGTAAAGTAGCAGAAAAGGATATCTTATGATTTCAGCAGCGATTGTCGGTGGGACAGGTTATACAGGTATTGAGTTGATACGTCTATTATCTGCCCATCCTAAAGTGTCTATTGATTTGTTGACCTCCCGTAGCGAAGCGGGCACTCGCGCTGATGAGATATTCCCAAGTTTACGCGGTATCTCAGATATTGTGTTTAGTGATCTAGGGGAGGAGACGCTAACGACGTTGCAAAAATGTGATGTGGTGTTTTTTGCCACGCCGCATGGCGTTGCAATGAAGCAAGCAGAGGCTTTGACTCAAGCTGGGGTAAAAGTCATTGATTTGGCGGCAGATTTTCGTTTGCAGTCATTGAGCGAGTTTGAGCACTGGTATCAACAACCACATGTTTGTCCTGAGTTATTAAAAGCTGCCGTCTACGGCTTGCCTGAAGTCAATCGCGCCAAAATTGCTGAGGCATTGGTGGTTGGCAACCCAGGTTGCTATCCGACTACAGCTATCTTGGGTTTAAAGCCGATAATTGAAGCGCAAAATAAGCAATCTAAACAGTTTATTGAATCACGCATTGTTATCGATGCCAAATCTGGTGTTTCTGGCGCTGGTCGCCAAGCCAGTCTTGCACTTAACTATGCTGAAAGCACAGACAATTTTAAAGCATACAGCGTTGAAGGTCATCGCCATTTGCCAGAGATTGAGCAAGGTGTTGCCCAGTTACTAGACAGTCAGTTTAACCATCGTATTCGTTTTTTGCCGCATCTGGTACCGATGATACGCGGTATGTTGAGCTCTATCCATATGGAGCTGACCGATGCAGGTGCTTTAGTGGATTGGCAACAGGTATTTGAGCAAAGCTATGCATCAGAACAATTTATAGATGTTATGCCAAAAGGGCTGTATCCCGATACCCGTAGTGTGCGCGCTAGCAATCGATTGCGTATTGCTGTTCATCAAGACAATGAGCGTGCCGAATTAACGGTCATTGTCGTACAAGACAATTTAGTCAAAGGGGCAGCTGGGCAAGCAGTACAAAACATGAATGTCATGTTTGGACTTGATGAGTCTCTTGGTTTAAATTTTGCGCCCATTGTTCCTTAACAAATGTTTAGTTGTGATTAAATTATCCTCATTTATGATACTAGGTATTGATTATAAATTCCGCTATAATAACTTGCCTTTCCTGTTAAGAGATACTGCCTAAATGCGTTTTAAGAGTGTACTACGCTTTTGCTCACCGCCAGCACGCCCATCGTGCCAAGACTCTGTTTCGTATAAATTGGAGCGTAGCTTACATTGTTCATCTCTAAATACTGAAACTCAGCGTAGTGTTATGAAGCATTACAGCATTGCTTGCTCGCAGCAGGGCGCTTCCACATTGGTGTTAGCGTTATTTGTGATTGCGATATTGGTGACAGCAATTGTCGCATTAGTATTTGGTCACAAACTTGGTTATCAACGTGGCTATTATTCAATGCAAAATGAAACCCAGCAAGCAGTCATTACCAGCAAAGAGTCGCTCCAAGAGCTAAAAGATTTACGCGTCAGTCATAAAATAGCGACCAATGAAGTTGCTACTTCTAAACAAGAATTAGAAATAAGTTTGGCAAACTTAAAAGAGTTACGCGAAAATCAGCAAGCCATCATGGTTGAAAATAGACAGGTAGCGCAGCTCAATGACCTCTATGCTGAGATTGTGAGTGAGAAGGGCGGCATGCCTTTACAGATACTAGGCGCAAAGATTGAGCCCTTACCTGAAAATGCCTTTGAATATGGTTTCGATATAGGTATGCTCGCAAGTGATGGTAAAGCCAAACGTTTGAATCCAACGCTGACTTTGCTTGATGATGATGATTTTGTAGAAGTGCCATTAGAACCCGTCAGCTACACTATTGAAGGCGTGACGCGTATACGTGGTCGCTTTACAATGCCAGCGGGTTTCAAGCCATTGCAAATCAAGCTAAATCTAAAAGCCGCTGGTCAAGAAGTCGAGCAGCTGTATGATTGGAAGCTTGGTGCTAAAGTTGATAATATGCCATTATCACTGTTAGATTTGCCAGACGTCGATGAAAGTCCTATTGAGCCTTAAGTCTTATTGAGCATTAGTTGTCGTAGCTGCTAGCCAGATATCTATTGTTACCCCTTATTTTTAACGATTTGATAGTCTCTTAAAGATAACCATTCATTAAACCTACTGATTCATCTGTATTCCAATTATGATAAAACAAACGATAGCAAGAGCGACGCCAATTACATCAGATTGGCACTTTCCACATATACCCATGCGTCTTGCGCAAGTGGGTGAGCCTGAAGGTGAAACAGCCCCACAGGCTGATGTATTGGTAGCAGAGCCGGAAGTCGCCAAGCCGCCTATGTATGCTGTGGTGATGTATAATGATAATTACACGCCGATGGAATTTGTCGTCTATATTTTACAATCTGAATTTCGTCATAGTATGGATTCGGCCGTTGAGATTATGTTGACGATTCATAATAGCAGCAAAGGTATTGCTGGTATTTATCCTAAAGATATTGCTGAGACCAAGGCCAAAAAAGTTAACAGTCTGGCACATCGTGAAGGCTATCCATTATTGACCCAAATCGAACCGCATCAAGGCGAGTAAAGCCTTACTCTAATTCTTGATGACGTATGTTTCTCTCAAGTTCACTATATTTTAACTATATATCTTTAATATTTTCAATAAAATATTTTCTTCTAGTGTTTTTAGAGCAAGTTTATTTAAGCACAAACTTGCTCTGCACCTCTCTTTTTTAAACTAGCTTAGACTTTCTTATATAACCGCTTTTCTCATTACTGCCTGTATTTATTCTCTTTTTACATTATTCAAATTCTTGAATTGTCTGTAGCTTTAGTACATGCGCTCTATTATTGTTGAATGAATATTATCATTGAAAAATGGTCTAGGGACACTTCGATACATTTTAGTATGTGTTAATAGATTGACTATATCTGAGTATCATGTTGAGATAAAGACAAGTGAGGATCATAGCCAAGCCATAGAAGCCATTATTTAACAGCGTCATTTAATAATACTCATATTGCCCTTGAACAATCCATCTACCGCCCTGATTTACTTACTAACTCATTCATAAAGCTATCAATTATAAAGATAGGTATAACCGTAGGAAGTCGTTATGTTAAGTCGTCATCTTGAAGTTTCTTTGCGTTTAGCAATGACACTTGCGCGCCAAAAATCGCATGAGTATCTCACTGTTGAACATCTTTTACTGGCACTCTTAGAAAATACGCACGCTGCCAACACATTGACGGCCTGTAATGCAAATGTCTCAGCACTACGTACTGAGCTTGAGGCTTATATTAATAAGCATACTCCAACGGTCGATCCTGATACTGAGCAATCCCCGCAGCCGACCCAAAGCTTCGATCGTATTCTACAACGGGCAATTTTTCATGTGCAGTCTATTGGTGGCGGTCGTTTGGTTGAAGGGTCGGATATTCTGGTGTCAATGTTTTCAGAACATGATACTTATGCGGTTTATTTGCTCAAAAAACAGGGCATCAGTCGTCTTGAGCTGACTCAGTATCTATCACATGGTCAAGATAAAGATGAGGCATCTGAGCCGCGTGCTTCTATGACGGGCGAGCGCCGTAGTAGTGCCTCAGAAAAAACCAGTAAAGATCCATTGGTTGAGTTTGCGACCAATTTAAATCAGCGTGCTGCTGAAGGTAAAACAGATCCATTGATTGGGCGAGGTCCTGAGATTGAACGCGCCGCGCAAGTTTTGTGTCGCCGCCGCAAAAATAATCCACTATTGGTCGGTGAGCCGGGTGTTGGTAAAACCTCTATTGCTGAAGGGTTGGCGTGGTTGATTATCAATGATAAAGCCCCGAAACCACTGAATGGTTGCGTGATTTATAGTCTTGATATTGGTTCATTGATTGCGGGTACTAAATATCGCGGCGATTTTGAAAAACGTATGAAATCGCTATTAGATGCATTGAAGAAAAAACCCAATGCTATCTTGTTTATTGATGAGATTCATATGATTATTGGCGCTGGCTCATCAATGAGCAGTAATATGGATGTGTCCAACCTGATTAAGCCAGCACTTGCCAATGGTGAACTGCGTTGTATCGGTTCAACCACTTTTACTGAATACCGTCAAGTGTTTGAAAAAGACCATGCCTTATCGCGTCGCTTCCAAAAAATCGACGTGAAAGAGCCAAGTGTTGATGATACGATTGATATTTTGCGTGGTCTTAAACCGCGGTACGAAGAGTTCCATAATGTTGTCTATACTGATGAAGCACTGGTTACTGCCGTTCAATTGTCAGCGAAACATATCCATGAGCGTTTTTTGCCGGATAAGGCCATTGATGTTATTGATGAGGCTGGCGCTTATAAGCGTTTAGGGGTTGTGGCTGATGCAGACGATATAGAAGCGGAAGAAAGTTTCATTGCTGATATAGAGCAAGAGTTTGATGCACAGATTGAGGCTGATATCGACGGTCTCGACAGTGATACTTATAGTGATAACGAAATGCAGGATGAGGCAGATATTGCAAAAGCCAATGATCGTGCAAAATCGTCTGTTGATAAGAAAGCAAAAGGAAAGCGCGCTCCGATAAAAATTGATGTAGCAGATATCGAAGCGATTGTTGCTAAGCTTGCACGTATTCCGCCCAAGTCAGTATCTAGTGATGATAAGAGTATTCTTCAGCATCTAGATCGCGACCTTAAGCATCTAGTATTTGGGCAAGATGAAGCGATTGCGACTCTAGCAGATGCGATTAAGCTGTCTCGTGCTGGTCTGAAAGCACCAGATAAGCCAATCGGCTCATTCATGTTTGCTGGTCCGACAGGGGTTGGTAAAACGGAAGTTTCTCGTCAATTGGCAAATCTGTTGGGTGTTGAGCTGGTGCGCTTTGATATGTCAGAGTATATGGAAGCACATACTGCCTCACGTTTGATTGGTGCGCCTCCAGGTTATGTGGGTTATGATCAAGGTGGTCTATTGACTGAAAAAATCAATCAGCATCCTCATTGTGTGTTATTGTTTGATGAGATCGAAAAAGCGCATCCGGATGTCTTCAACTTGTTATTACAAGTGATGGATCACGGTACATTGACAGATAATAATGGTCGGGTTGCTATCTTTAAGCAGGTCATTGTTATTATGACGACCAACGTCGGTGCTGAGAGTATCAGTCGATCTTCTATGGGCTTTACCCAGCAAGATCATAGCCGTGACAATACAGAATCACTCAAGCGTGTGTTTACTCCGGAATTCCGTAACCGTCTTGATGCTATTATCCAGTTTAATCCGCTTGATACCTCAGTCGTTGTATCCGTGGTTGATAAATTCTTGGTTGAGCTACAGGTACAACTTGACGATAAGCAAGTTACTTTAGAGATTGATGATGAGGTACGTGATTATCTGGCAGCTAAAGGCTATGATCGCTTAATGGGCGCACGTCCAATGCAGCGCCTGATTCAAGACGAAATCAAAAAGCCTCTGGCAAATATGATTCTATTTGGTGATTTAGTGAATGGTGGGGTTGTACATTTAACCTTGGAGCCAGAGGCATCAGATGGTGATACTGTGAAGCTTGATAAGTCGTCAGATAAAGGGTCAGCGGATAGCCGTATTATATTGACTGTTGTTGAGACTCATGAGCCACGTCCAGACTCCGAATCATTAGCCAGTTAAGTTATTTTTCGCACTATGATAAAAACGGTTACTGCGGTAACCGTTTTTTTATTGCTAATATATATGACAACGCAACCCTAATATTTTGTTAATATCAACCTTAACGCATCCTGATAACAAATAAAAAAGGATTCATCATGGAATTATTTGACGTACAACCCACAAAAACAGTCGCGCAAAAGCAAGCGATTCTCGACAATGTACGCTTGCCAGAAGATTGGAAGCAGGCGTTGTCAGAAGAATTAACTTCTGACAATATGGATAGCTTGCGAGCTTTTTTAAAAGAAGCCTATCAGTCAGAGGATGGTATTTATCCTCCAGCACAGCTGATATTTAATGCGTTTAATTTAACACCTTTATCACAGGTGAAAGTTGTTATCTTAGGGCAAGATCCTTATCATCGTCCTGGACAGGCAATGGGGCTGTCCTTTTCTGTCCCTAAAGTTATCCCAAAGCCACCGTCACTTAACAATTTATTGAAAGAGATGGCCGACGATATTGGTATCAAACCTTCAGCACATGGTGATTTAACGTATTGGGCACAGCAAGGCGTATTATTGTTAAATAGCTCTTTGACAGTAAGAGAAGGCGAACCAAACAGTCATCAAAATCAAGGCTGGGAGAAGTTCACTGATGCGGTTATTGATGTTATTAATGAGCAGACTGAACATACTGTTTTTATTTTATGGGGCAGTAAAGCTCAGAAAAAAGGCAAGTATATCAATACTGATAAACATCTGATTTTAACGGCAGTACACCCATCACCACTTGCTGCTAATCGTGGTGGTTTTTTTGGTTCTAAGCCGTTTTCAAAAACCAATGATTATCTGGTGCAATATGGTCAAACGCCTATCGACTGGCAATTACCACAGTAAATGAAAAATTTTCTAAACACTAATTTATTACCTTACCAGCTAATACATAGTCCATTTACTAATGGTAATCCGCTGATAAGTGAGCAGATTAAAACAGCTCTATTTTGGTCAGTTGAGGATATCAAGTGGATGACAGAGGCGCTAAAACTTGCCAAGCAAGGCGCTGAGAGAGAAGAGGTGCCAGTAGGAGCTGTCTTGGTACATAACCAGCATATTATTGGTCAGGGGTTTAATGAGCCGATTGGACGCTGTGATGCGACGGCTCATGCTGAAATCGTAGCGTTAAGAGATGCTTGTACACGCTTAAAGAATTATCGCTTGCCCCTAAAGACGACCTTATATGTGACTTTAGAACCCTGTACCATGTGCATGGGTGCGATGATTCATGCACGTGTAGATAGGCTAGTATATGCAGCGCATGAGCCGAGAGCAGGGATGCTTGGTAGTCAAATGAACTTGGCTGAACAGCCTTTTTATAATCATCGTATGCAAGTCGATGCAGGCTTGTGCCGTGAGCACAGCAGCCAGATGCTCAAAGATTTTTTTCGTCAGCGCAGAAAAGCGGCAAAAGCTAAGTGTAACAGCAGTGATTAACAAGATATGATTCTTGCTGCTAGTGATAGGTGGCTTTGTTTGCTATAATATCGCCCTATTTACTTGTTAATAGAGTGATTTCCTTATAATGCTTTGATAAGTAAGTGAAAAATGCTTTATTGATACTTTTATAATTATTTATGTGGTTGTAGAAATTGCCGACTTTAAGTGAGTATTATGACTGTTGCCAACCCTAACGCGAATACTAACAGTGAGAAGCCCTCATTGCGTTATCCTGTTATTTGTATTGATGGGCCAAGTGGCGCAGGTAAAGGCACAGTTACATGGCGTTTAGCACAAGCTTTAGGGTATCAGCTACTTGATTCAGGGGCGTTATATCGTATCGTTGGACTTAAGGCGTTTGAAGCTGGATTGATTACTGCTGATGCAAGTCAGACCATTGACGAGATGGCTGTATTAGCGTTAACTCAAAGCTTAGAGATTGCCTTTGTACCTAACAATGCATCAGGACGTGTCGATATTATCGTAAATGGTGATGCAGTAGGTGAGCAAGTTCGTAATGAAACGGTTGGCGGTTACGCATCACAGATAGCAGTATTTCCAAAAGTTCGCCGAGCATTGCTAACGCTGCAACAAGATATGGCAACTCGTTCAGGATTGGTTGCGGATGGTCGTGATATGGGTACAGTCGTGTTTCCAGACGCTGACGTCAAGGTATTTTTGACTGCCAGTGCTGAAGCGCGTGCCGAGCGCCGTGTAACACAGCTACTAATTGCTGGTCAAATAGCAGATTTTGAAGCGATTCTAGCGACGATTAAGGCCCGTGATGATCGTGATGAAAACCGTACAACGGCACCATCAAAGCCTGCAGCAGATGCGCTACTATTAGACAGCTCCAATTTAGATGCTGATGCGGTTTATAAGCAAGTAAAACAATATTGTCAAGATAAAGGTATTTGCTTCAATAGCTAATAATAACAAGGTAGTAAGCATGAAAAAGTTTCCTATAGGATTGATTTTAGTATAAAATTACAGTAGTAGACGCCAGTAATCTTTAGAAAAAAATGGAATCTACTGTTTAAAGGTCATAATTTAAAAAATATAACGCATTTTAATATAAGACAGTTGTTGCTAGTGAGTTTGCTGACGCATTCGCTTATTAGCAACAAACGTTTTTATATATGACTGCATAGGATATAAAACCAGTATTCTCATTTTATACAGTCATAAATTTGATCCGTACTGTGCTGGACAGGATACGGCTATACAAAGGTAGACATAATGGAATCATTTGCTGAACTATTTGAAGCGAGCATCGAAGAAACAGGTCTGGATATCGAGCGTGGCTCGGTTATTACTGGTACTGTTGTCGCCATCGATAACGACTGGATCACTGTTGATACGGGTCTAAAATCTGAAGGTATCGTCGCTCGTGAAGAGTTTTTAAGCGAAGAAGGCGAACTTGAAGTTGAAGTTGGCGATACAGTAGACGTAGTGGTTGAAGCGGTTGATAACGGTATGGGTCAAACCTTACTGTCACGTGAAAAAGCCAAACGCGTTGAAACTTGGAATTTCCTTGAAAAAATCTCTGACAATGATGAGATTGTAAAAGGTATTATTTCTAGCAAAGTAAAAGGCGGCTTTACTGTAGATATCGGTTCAGTACGCGCTTTCTTGCCAGGTTCATTGGTAGATGTACGTCCTATCCGTGATACGACGCATCTAGAAGGTAAAGAGTTAGAATTTAAAGTTATCAAACTTGATCAAAAACGTAACAACGTTGTCGTTAGTCGCCGTGCCGTTATGGAAGCTGAAAACTCAGCTGAGCGCGAAGAGCTATTGAACAAGCTTGAAGAAGGTATCGAGATCGAAGGTATCGTTAAGAACCTAACTGATTACGGTGCATTCGTTGATCTTGGTGGTATTGATGGTCTATTGCACATCACTGATATGGCATGGCGCCGCATCAAGCACCCATCTGAGGTGGTTGAAGTTGGTCAAGATCTTAAAGTTAAAGTACTTAAATTTGACCGTGAGCGCAATCGCGTAAGCCTAGGTCTAAAACAACTAGGTACTGATCCTTGGGATAACGTTGGTGGCACTTATCCAGTAGGTGCAGTTGTTAAAGCACGCGTTACTAACCTAACTGATTATGGTTGTTTTGCTGAGATCTCTGAAGGTATTGAAGGTCTAGTACACGTATCAGAAATGGATCACACCAACAAAAACATCCATCCGTCGAAAGTTGTTCAAGTGGGCGATGAAGTTGAAGTAATGATCCTTGATATCGATGAAGAACGTCGTCGTATCAGCTTAGGTATCAAACAGACTCTAGCTAATCCTTGGGATGAGTTTGATAAGAAACATGAGCGCGGTGATAAAATCACTGGTACGATCAAATCAATCACTGACTTCGGTATCTTTATCGGTCTAGATGGCGGTATTGATGGTCTAGTTCACTTGTCAGACATTTCTTGGAATGAAACTGGTGAAGATGCTATCCGTAACTACAACAAAGGCGACACCGTTGAAGCAATGGTATTGTCTGTAGACTCAGAAGCCAATCGTATCAGCCTAGGCGTGAAGCAATTAACTTCAGATCCATTTAACGAATACCTAGTCAACAATGACCGCGGTGCTATCGTTAATGGTAAAGTAAAAGAAGTAGACGCTAAAGGCGCTACTATCGAACTTGCTGATGAAGTTGAAGCGTATCTACGTGCCTCAGAGATTCAACGTGACCGCGTTGAAGATGCGACTAAGCATCTAACTGTTGGTGATGATGTAGAAGCGAAAATCATCAGTGTTGATCGTAAAACGCGTAACATCAGCCTGTCTATCAAAGCGAAAGACGAAGCTGAAGAGCGTCAAGCGATTAAAGAGTTAAGTAGCACAACTACGACTAGTACTGCTGCTGGTTCTGATGCACAACCAAAAACGATTGGTGACTTGATCAAAGAACAAATGCAGTAAGCTATTTACTGCTAATGTTATGATCTTATAAAAGAAAGCGACTCCGGTCGCTTTTTTTTATGGCTAAATTTTAGTATTAACGATAATTGATACAGTTTTTTCCTTGATAGAGGAACTCTTGTTTCCAATTTCCTTCAATATCCGCTATCATTTACAACATCGAGTAACGAGATGTAAAATTAGACCCAAGTCATTATAAATGAACAGATATTTAGTCAACAATCGCGTGGTTGTCAGCTAATATTTTATAATATCTGTGGTAATCATTTTAGTTATTTCCATCATCTTATCTATCAATGAACAAGGCAAGTATGATAATGCAGCAAACAATCAATAAGTCCGAATTTATTAGTAATCTGAGTGCAAATTGTGACACGATGACAGATACCGTTGTCGATGACGCCGTACGCGAGATATTAAACTTGATGACTCATACGCTCGCCAATGATGGTCGAGTAGAAGTGCGTGGGTTTGGCAGTTTTTGTCTTCATCATCGCCGTGCTCGTATGGGTCGCAATCCTAAAACGGGTGAAAGCGTACCAGTACCTGCAAAAGCAATTCCGCATTTTAAGCCAGGCAAAGCATTACGCGAAGCTGTAAACGAAAAAGTAGCAGGCGGACAGTAAGTTAATTGAAGTAATATAAGATATCATACCGATCTACTACTAAAGTATGAGCCGATTTTTCTTATTTATACCAAACCTTTTATAACGTAGTAATATCAATCAGTATGGCTTAGTTTTTATCCACTTATCTGTTCTATTAAAAACTTAAGGAGACGTCTGATGCGTATTTTATTATTAGTGCTGCTATTTTTGAGCTTCGCTTACTCGCTAGGTTTGGTATTGGCAAACAATACTGAAGTTGGCGTCAATCTTTTGTTTTCACAAGCACCAACGATGAATTTAGGCTTGCTAATGATACTTTGTCTCATACTTGGTATCGTTATAGGTATCTTGTTAGCACTGCTAATTTTCCGTGTTTTGCAAAATAAGTGGGAAATATCGCGTCTACAAAAGGCAAATACCAATTTGCAAGAGCAGATAACCCAAGCCAATATGGTGATTGATCGTCAAGCGAATGCGCCTACTGTAGAAGAAGCTGTTTATGGTGCAACAGCGGTTAATGTACAGGATACGACAATGCCCAATGCTCATCCCAACGCCAATGTGCATGATGGGTCAAGTTTGACCAAGCAAAAACGCGATTACTAATAATTTGTAATATGCATTTTCACTGCTGATTATAAATATAATAATTTGATAAACCTGATATAAAGAAGCATAACAATGAACAACGCAATTAATTCTCCTGTCATCGTTGCATTAGATAATATGACAAAGGATGCCTCTCTTGCATTAGCTGACCAATTAGATCCGGCATTATGCCGATTGAAAGTAGGTAAAGAGCTGTATACCCGCTGTGGCCCTGAGATAGTCAGAGCATTGCATCAGCGCCAATTTGAGGTTTTTTTAGACCTTAAATTTCATGATATCCCCAATACCACTGCACAAGCAGTATTGGCTGCGGCTGAGCTTGGTATATGGATGGTCAACGTCCATGCAAGTGCGGGCCACGATGCGATGTCATTGGCAAAACAGCGCTTGCTAGATAATGATTTTGACACGCTACTGATTGCAGTGACTGTCTTAACATCTATGGACAATGAAGCGCTCATACAAACGGGCATCACCGACGGCTTAGAGGCACAAGTGAGCCGCTTAGCACAATTAACCAAGCAAGCCGGTCTCGATGGTGTAGTATGCTCAGCACAAGAAGCAAAGGCATTAAAGGCATTATGTGGTCAGGACTTTAAACTGATTACGCCTGGTATTCGTCTGCTAGATGATAATGCTAATGATCAAAAGCGTATTTGTACGCCAAAACAGGCATTACTTGATGGCTCTGATTATCTGGTGATTGGGCGCTCAATTACTCAAGCAGTAGATCCTGCAGCGAAATTACAGTTAATACTCCAAAGTCTCTAACTTTTCAATTAGATACTTCAGTCAAAAAGTAAAAAGACAGCCTAATCCGCTGTCTTTTTACTTTTTGTCCCTAGATGAAAAGGTGCTAAACTATTTATGTTTATTTAATGATATAGGCTGCTATGAAATTACAGATTTTGAGTGACTTACATATTGACAGTTATATACGTCAATCCCATCCGATAGGGCATATCCCCAAAACCGACGCAGACATCGTACTGGTAGCGGGAGATACAGCAAATAGTGATATTGGTATGCCATGGCTACAAGAGCAAGCAGCGCGCTTACAAGTCCCTCTAATCACTATCGCTGGTAATCATGAGTACTTTAATGAAGACGTGCTGCATTTTGATAAAAAGCTGGCGACTTGGGACAATTATGATAGTGAATCAAAGCAGGGCGTACGATTTTTGCAGTGTCAGCATATTGATATCGGAGAGGTGCGCATTTTAGGTTGTACGCTTTGGACAGATTATCAATATCAAGCCAATGAAGAGACTAGGGCAGTGGCAATGCGCTTTATGCGTGACTACAAACAGATCTATGCCGGCAACGAACTATTTTCACCTGAAATGTCGATACAGATTCATGCTAAGCAGCGTCAATGGCTTAAAAAAGCATTGATAACGGCAAAAGCAATGGGCAAAAAAACGGTGGTGATGAGTCATCATAGTATCAGTCCATTATCTGTCTCTGAGAAGTATGCTGAGCTACCAAGTAATGCCGCATTTATCAGTGATTTATCAAGCTGGATGTATGAAGAGTGGGCACCAGCACTATGGGTGCATGGGCATACGCATGAAGCATTTGATTACCACATTCATAATACGCGCGTTATCGTCAATCCGCGTGCTTATCCAAATGAGGTTAGTAGTACGGCATTATCGTTTACATGGGATAGAGTAATTGATATCGGTTAGTCAAACGTAATAAATATGAGTATTTCTTTTTTGATTTCACCGTGTCATAGCGTCTTATTTCTAATAAAATTAACGGGTCTGCTCTCAATATATTTGCTTTAGATTATATTGCAATTGGACTTATATTTGGTTCATTCCTGTCGAAAAATCTGATAGGCTTATGTGATGAGTAAACTTCCTAATAACACCACATCGAGCCTATCCACTGAGAAGCTTGCGAGTCATACTCCAAGTGCACCAGCGCCCTCACATCTTCCTGATAGTATGATGTCGTCGGTCAGGTTGTTACCTGAAGATAAGCGCCTGATTTTATTTACCAGACATTCCCTGCGTGAGCGCTCTGATGGTAATGGCTTTGCCAGTTATCAGCTGCCATTGACACCCAAAGGTCGTGTATTGGCAAAATCTTGGGGTCGTTGGTTGGCAGGACATCTGCCGTATTCGCTCGATGTTGATAGCATCTCAAGCCCGATTGGTCGCTGTCTTGATACGGCGCAGCTGATGCAAGAAGGGGCAGGACTAAGGCGTGATATCGCGCACCAGTCATTGTTGGTTGAGCCTGGTAGCTTAGTGACCGAACCTGATATTGCAAATCCCATCTTTAAAGAGATTGGTGTTCTCAATTTTATCAATCGATTCTTGCAAGGCAATCTTGAAGGCACTAAAAACGCTTATCAGGGCGGTCTCGATATTCTATCGCTTTTTTATCAAAATCAGCCGCAACACGGGCATCTAATGCTCGCTGTCAGCCATGACACTTTGTTATCTGCATTCTTAGCGGTGATGTTTGATGTTGTTGAGATTGATTGGAACGATTGGCCAAAAATGATGGAAGGGGTATTTTTGTGGTTTGATGACAAGCCATTCGAGCAGGCAAGTGCGTATTTTGTCTGGCGCGGTGAAGTTTATGTACGTCCAATACACACTTTGCTTGAAGCCTACCGTACCGCTGGCTTTCATCCAAATAAGCTATTATTGCCACCAGAAGTAAAATGGACATAAGCGTTATTTACGAAATTATTAATTACTTTTGATCAGGCATAAAAAAACCTTGCCCCAGTATTAGAACCAGTGACAAGGTTTTAGTTATGATGTTATCGAAGCATCATACGGTCTAAACGCAACCAATCTTAAGCTAGTAAGCCTTTGATGGTTTTGTTTAGGCGGCTCTTACGACGAGCAGCTTTATTCTTATGAAGAATACCTTTGTCAGCCATACGATCAAGAACCGGTACCGCTTTTTTGTAAGCTTCGGTAGCCGCGTCATAATCTTTAGCAGCGATAGCCGCGTCAACACGTTTCAAATAAGTACGAACCATAGAGCGTTGTGACGCAGAGTTCTGACGACGTTTGGTGTTTTGACGGGCGCGTTTACGAGCTTGTGCAGTATTAGCCACGCGAATCTCCTTGATAAAGACAGATAAAATTATGAATGTGGATTGCAATAAAGGGTTTAACCATCATCGATAACGAGCAGCCGTCTCGCCGAACATGATGTCGATGCCTACTATTAAAGTATCTGATAGTAATAAATCATCGCAAGCGCCAAAACTGTTTGGAATAATTAAACAGCGTTGACGTGTAAAGCCGGTTATCTTAGCAAATTATCGCCCTTAGGACAATAAGTTTGATGATTAATGCTCAAAGAAGTTACGGCATTACGTGGATGAGCGGGATTTTATGCCTTTAATAGGTATTTATAAAGGTATTTATCATAATATTGAGTGAGTATTTGAGTCTAAACGAGCGTATGAGCTGAGTAAAACTGTTTGCTGATAAAATCTCTTACAATAAATCATGCATAATAGCCTCGATGATTGATTAATTTAGGTATGATACTACAGTGGTCAGCGTCACCGACGGGCTTTAAAAAGTCACATTTTTGACGATCATAAGTATTCCAACACTCTATAAATGGATAGGATATGCAGCGAAAAGCAATGGTAATAGGTGCAACGGGATTGGTCGGGCAACATCTTGTAAAGCAGCTGAGTGAGATTTATGACACATTGATTGTGATTGCACGGCGTCCTCCTCGCTACATCAATGCGAGCATGCGTTTTTATCAGGTGAATGATTTTGACAACTTAGCTGAAATCTTTACAAGCATTGGCGCTGATCGAAAAACGGATGCTTTTAGTTGCTTGGGCACCACCAAAAAACAAGCGGGTAGTGATGAAGTTTTTCGCAAGATTGACCATGATTATAATGTTGGTTTCGCCAAACTTTGCCAAGAGAAAGGCGTTGAAAACTTCTTTTTATTGTCCTCGATGAATGCGGACATCAACAGTCGCTTTTTATATAATCGCGTAAAGGCTGAAACGGAAGAGTCCATAATGGCATTAGGGTTTGCCCAATTGGTTATTTTCCGTCCGTCGTTACTACTTGGTAAACATAAGGGTCGTCCGCTTGAAAGTCTGGGACAAAAAGCCTTTCAGCTTATCTCGCCATTGGTGTCCGAGTCATTATCTTTACATCCTATTTCAGCTAAGCGTGTCGCTAGTGCCATGGCGATGAGCGCCCATGATATCTATCATCGTAGTAAATACCGCAGCGAACCCGCGATTAAAACCACTGATATTATCGAAAATAAACAGATGCTTGCGATGACCCGTGTAAAACATTAAGCTATTAATCAGATAACTTTTACATTTATTACTATAGTAAACTCAGTATAAAAACGATACAGCGGGACTAGAATGAATTTTTTGCAGCCTCTGTCTGCGCAGGCACAGCAAGCTAGAAAAATTTATACTAGTGCCGCGTCAAAACATGATGTATCGGTTTTATCTAGGATAAACTATACTATAATAAATAGCCTAAGTAATTTTTAAGTTTAATAAGTCAGAACAATTTAACCATAACAGACAAGGAGTCTCACCATGCCAGAATCAGTAACAATGACCAAAGAAAACTTTGTAACTTGTGATTTATTAGATGCCAATCCTGAATCACAGGTATGCCTGCCTAATATCGAAGGTAAATCGTTTTATAGTTTTGGCGGCAAAGACAAATTCTGCGGTGAGATTGTGACCGTCAAATGTTTTGAAGATAATAGTCGCGTCAAATCGTTGCTTAACAGTGATGGTAAAGACAAAGACGGTAATGGCAAAGTATTGGTCGTTGATGGTGGCGGATCTATGCGCTGTGCGTTGTTAGGTGACATGATTGCACAGTCGGCTATTGATAATGGCTGGGCAGGGGTTGTGGTGTATGGCTGTGTTCGTGATGTTGATGATATGGCAGCAATGGACATCGGGGTCATGGCGCTTGGTTGTATCCCGCGTAAATCAAATCGCCGCGATGAAGGTCAAACCGATCTTGAAATCAGCTTTGGTGATTTAACGCTAAATTCTGGTATGTTTGTCTACGCAGACAATAACGGCATTATCGCTAGTGACAAGCCATTAATTTAAAGACAAAGTCTGTTTTTGAAGAGTTCCCTATAAAGACCTTGGCTCGCAAGCTAAGGTCTTTTCGTTTATCAGCCCTATTCTTAGCAATAAATCTTTATTTTATAAAGTGTTTGGCTCTTGGTGTTTTCTATAATAATGCTATGTGACAAACCGTTACGGCATAAATTTTGGTAATTGCGCAAATATTCGTATAATAGCTTTCTGACTCTTAACCTTGATCTTACCCTTTATGCCTATCACTGCTTTGACTGACGCCTTTGCCCCGATTAACCAGCAATTATTCCCTATCCAAAATGCCCAGCGCCGCTGGCTTGCACCTGTACATGGTGCTGTCAGCAGCTTATGGCTGGCAAGTTTAGTACAAGCACCTATATGGAATGTTGCCGAGCGTCTAAAAGTCGTAGTGACGCGTGACCAAAATCAGCTGAATCAAATAGAGACAGAACTGGCATTTTGCGGCGTGGATGCTCATGTATTTCCTGATTGGGAGACGCTGACCTATGATGAGTTGTCACCGCATCAAGATATTGTCAGCGAGCGTATCAATTTATTAACCGATATGCCAACGTCAGGCGTGTTATTGATATCTGTGCAAGCATTAATGCACCGTATTGCGCCACCAAGCTGGTTAATTGGACAGCATTTTGATTTAAGTGTTGGCGATCAATTTGATATCAATACTCAGCGTTCTCTGCTCGCAAAAGCAGGTTATCGAGCGGTAGACAACGTTTTTGAGCCGGGGGAATTTGCGGTACGTGGTAGTATCATTGATATCTTTGCCATGGGTCAGCCATTCCCGCTACGTCTAGATTTATTCGACGATGAAATTGAAACCATTCGCTTTTTTAATCCGCAGACCCAACGGACATTAACTGTCGATGACCTAAAAGTCATGATGAGTGGCAACGATAGTAGTATGGGCAAAGAGTCATTGTCGCTACTGCATAAACTGCCAGATATCTCAAAGCCTATTAAACAGTTTCAGATCCTACCCGCAAAAGAGTTTCCACTTGATGAAGGGCGTGAAACCTTTCGCACCAATTTTGCTGCCATGTTCCCCAATAGCAATAGCCGTAAATTCGAATTACATAAAGATGTAATGGCAGGCATTGCGAGTAGCGGATTGGAATATTATCAGCCACTGTTTTTTGATTTAAAGGATTGGACGGTAGAGAGTAGTTTATTTGCTTATCTGCCAAGCGATACGCTATTCATCACTGATGAGCTAATTAACGAGAAACAGGCGGATTATTGGTCGCAAATCCAGCGCCGCTATGAAGAGCGCCGTCATGATATTGATAAGCCTATTGTCGCCCCTGAGTTGCTGTATTTATTGTCAAATACTCTTAACGAGCATCTCAATCATTATCCACGGGTGATACTCAGTGCACGTAATGAACTGTCGACAATGAATGATGCATCTGCGATTGACGAGACAGTATTGGAGAGTCCATTACAGTTATCTGAGCAACCACAGTTAGATTTTGTTCAGAATAAGCAACAAGGCTTGGTGACCTTAAGTGCGCAAGAGCCGCCACAGTTGGCAGTCAATCATCAAAAAGCAGAGCCACTTACTGAGCTGCTAGCGTTTTTAGAGCTACAAGCGCAAACAGCAACACCAGTATTGATTGTCGCTGAAACAGCGGGTCGCCGTGAGATTCTCATCGAGCTGTTTAAAGGTAAGATTGAGATCAAGGCTTATGACAGCTTTGAGGCATTTTTAGCTGCCGATAAAACAACGGGGCTTAATAATAAAAAGTTGCCACAGGTTGGTCTAACGGTTGCGCCTATTGAACGTGGCGTCTATGTTCCTGAGCGCTTGGTGTTGATTAGTGAGACACAATTATTTGGTCGGCAAGTGCTGCAAACGCGCCGTCGTCGCCAGAGCGGTGTATCAGAAGAATTCTTGGTTAAAAGCGTGACTGAAATAACTGATGGCAGTCCAGTCGTCCATATTGAGCATGGTATTGGGCGTTATAATGGTTTAATAACCTTAGATGTCGGAGATGGTGAGCAAGAATTTATTCACCTAAAATACGCTGATGATGCCAGTATTTACGTGCCGGTTGCCAATCTGCAAATGATTAATCGCTATAGCGGCGGCGACCCAGCGCTTGCACCATTGCACAAGATTGGTAGTGGAAAATGGGACAAAGCTAAACAGAAAGCGCTCGAGCAAATCCATGATGTCGCAGCTGAGTTGCTTAATATACAAGCACGGCGTGAGGCAAAGGTCGGTATTCATTTTAAAATAGATATCTCGCAATACGAGCTGTTTGCTAGTCAGTTTGCCTTTGAAGAAACGCCGGATCAAGCCAATGCTATTCATGCAGTCATGGAAGATATGAAGCAAAATCAGCCCATGGATCGTCTCATCTGTGGCGATGTAGGTTTTGGTAAAACGGAAGTAGCCATGCGCGCGGCATTCATCGCGGTCAGTGCTGGTTATCAAGTAGCGGTGCTGGTGCCGACTACTTTGCTAGCCGGTCAGCATGAAGACAATTTCCGCAATCGTTTTGCTGATTGGCCAGTACGTATTGAAACGCTTTCGCGCTTTGGCGGTAAAAAACATCAAGATACTGTGCTAACAGACCTTGCGGCAGGCAAGGTTGATATCGTCATTGGTACGCATAAGTTATTACAACCCGATGTAAAGTTCTCTAATCTAGGTCTAATGATTGTTGACGAAGAACATCGCTTTGGGGTGCGCCATAAAGAGCGTATTAAGGCGATTCAGACTGATGTTGATAGTATGTCGATGACAGCGACGCCCATCCCGAGAACGCTCAATATGGCGCTCTCGGGTATGCGTGATATGTCGATTATTGCCACGCCACCAGCCCGTCGTCTTGCAATTAAGACCTTTGTTATGCAGAAGACCGACGCTTTGATGAAAGAGGCTATCTTGCGTGAGCTGTTGCGTGGTGGTCAAGTTTATCTATTGCATAACGATGTGGCCAGTATTGAGCGTATGGCAGAGACCATACGTGAACTAGTGCCTGAAGCGCGAGTAGGGGTCGCTCATGGGCAAATGCAAGAACGTCAACTAGAACAAGTCATGCAGCAGTATTATCATAAAAAATTCAATGTGCTAATTTGTTCGACCATTATCGAAACCGGTATTGATGTACCGAATGCTAATACCATTATTATAGAGCGCGCGGATAAGTTTGGTTTGGCTCAATTACATCAGCTGCGTGGTCGCGTGGGTCGTAGTCATCATCAAGCTTATTGCTATCTACTTGTACCGTCTATTAAGGGGCTTAAAGGGGATGCCAAGCGCCGATTGCATGCTATTGAGCGTGCTAACACATTAGGTGCAGGCTTTATGCTGGCAAGTGAAGATTTAGAGATTCGCGGTGCTGGAGAAATACTTGGTAAGCAGCAAAGTGGTAATATGCAGGCAATTGGTTTCAGTCTATATATGGATATGTTAGAGCGAGCAACAAAGGCGATTAAAGCCGGTAAAGAGCCTGATTTAAGTACACCATTATCGCTAACCAGCGAAATCAATCTGCATAGCTCGGCACTGATACCAGAAGAGTATCTGCATGATGTGCATCAGCGTTTGTTATTTTATAAACGTATTGGTAATGCCGATGATAAAGAGGCACTAACTGATATTCGAACTGAAATGATTGATCGTTTTGGTGTTTTGCCAGAGCAGACCAAGCAGTTATTTGCGGTTCATGGTCTACGCATACAAGCCGAGCCTTTGAAAATTAATAAAATTGATGCCAATAGTAATAGCATGACATTAGAGTTTGCACCCGATACCCCGGTCGATGCTTTGGCGATTATTAAACTAATTCAAGCAAATGGGCAGCACTATCGTATGAATGGTGCTTCTGGCATTCGCTATCAGGATGCTGATAAATTGGCAACACCGCAGCAGCGTGTCACGGTGATTCAAGAGTTATTAAGCTATTTTAGCAAGCATATGGTGGTAGAGTCGGTTTAGGATATTCAATCATCACTATATACCATGGAAAATAGCTGTTTAACCTTTACCTTATAGACTAAGAGATTTAAAAAGCAGGACATTTAGACAATAAATCATGACGCTATTTTATCGATTGGATAACTGATAAAATAGCGTCACTGTATTTTTACCTTAAATATCTGTTTTAAATGTTAAGCCTAATCTTTCTTTCTTATCCTTGAGTTTCATAACAAGAGAACCGCCATTATGTTCCAACTTCATCATAAACTTGCTGCCGATAGTTTTTTAGTGGGTGATTTTCCACTATCAACCTGTCGCTTAATCAATGATTGCCAGTTTCCATGGTTGATATTGGTGCCACGAGTATCAGGCATCAAAGAATTGTATGAATTGTCTGAGGCAGACCAAACGCAGTTTTTGCGTGAATCGAGCTGGTTATCAAGTCAGCTCGCTAAAACTTTTCAGGCAGATAAAATGAATGTGGCAGCACTCGGTAATCAAGTACCACAGCTTCATTTTCATCATATTGTCCGCTATCAAAACGATATGCAGTGGCCAAATCCGGTATGGGGCGTTCCTGCAGTGCCTTATAGCAAAGAAGTATTGGCGCAAATGCAACAGACTTTGATGATGGCACTGCGCGGTCATCATCAAATGCCGTTTGATTGGCAGATGTAATTAACTACTTATTGATAGTTTTAACATTGTTTGGTACATGTCAGTTAAAAGAAGTCAGATATATTATCTGGCTTTTTTGCCATTAGCTTTAACTTGATATTTATGTTTAGTACAAAGGTCTTGAGATGATGATTTCATTGGCTTTGGTAACAAAATAAATGACAAACGGTATACTTTGAGGACTCAATGACATAGCTGTTACTAAGATTAGAACGTATAATATGCAAGTTAACTGTTTAATTTCTCTTATATTATTTATAAGCATAAATATTCTTTATAAGGATAAGGTACATTATCTATACTATCTTTATGAGTACTTTCAATGATTTTACTGATTTAAGCGAATAGCTCTCATGGCACTTTTAGACACCTTTAGCCCCAAAAAATCTATACAGGGTACTGATGTCTGTCGATTTGATTATCCTGAAATCTTTGTTCTCATACTCAGCGTGATACTGCTCGCTATCCATTTTGACTTCAGTCCAACTTCGATGGCACTTTTAATCGTCGTCTGCTTACCTAGCCTCATGATTTTAATTTATAACTTTCGTCGTCAAAAAAGCTTTTGGACGTCTAATATTGTTATTATTTTATTTTCTGTGGTCATTGGTTCTATTCAGCTTTGTCCCCTCATCTCATTAAGTTTGGCAGCGTTAATTGGACTACGTATCATTCTCAGCAGCCCTGAGAATCATCTAAAGCTGGTTTCTGTATCCATCGTTACCATCATTATTTTTTACTACGTTAGTGTCATTTTGAGTAGTGCCGAGATAGATTGTCATACCACTTGGATAACGCCTATCATCTTGCTAGCAGCGATGCTCGTAATACTTTGTCATTTTCGCCATATATATCATGAGTATGTCCATTATGAGGCACGGGCTGAGCAAGTGGTTGGTCGCTTAAGTACGATGGTGTCGGTAATCAATAAGTTGACACGTTTCGTACCACCGCAAGTATGGGAGCCTATTGTCAAAGCGGACGGTCCAGTTACTGTCGCTAATAAACGCGCTAAGTTGACGATTATGTTTTCAGATATCGTTGGTTTCACTGAGCTGTCTGATAGCTTAAGTGCAGATAATTTGGCTGATATTTTAAACACTTATATGCACTGTATGACTTTGATCGCTAATAAACATGGGGCAGTATTAGATAAGTTTATTGGTGATGGCATGGTGTGTTTTTTTGGAGAGCCAAATAGCCGTGGTCCGCGTCAAGATGCCCTAGATTGTGTAGCTATGGCAATAGATATGCGCCGTGAAATGCGCACATTGAGGCAAAAATGGCGACTGATGGGCTTTGAGGGATTATATATACGCGTAGGTATTAGCACAGGCTACTGTCATGTTGGTAACTTTGGTAGTAATAATCGTCTGAGCTATACGCTGATTGGCAAAGAGGCCAATCTGGCTTCAAGGCTTGAAGCTGTCGCTGGTAAGGGTGAAATATACATTAGCGAGAGCACTCACGACTATATCGCTCATGATTTTGACTGCGAATACGCAGGTGCTTTCCCGCTAAAAGGTTTCGATGATAAAGTAAGTGCTTGGAAAGTATTGGATCCAGATGAAAATAAAGGCAAGTTATCGAAATGGGTAGACCACACGCTTCCAGGTTTTAATCTGCATTTGAACTTTAGAGACATGCAAGATAATGATTATCAAGATATCAGAATTCGTCTCAATCTTGCACTTGAACGCATCGAACAAGAAGAAAAATCTGTCGCTATTAAAATTGACGCAGCCAGTAAAAAAGAAGGGAAGCATAAATAATTGATAGCAATACTATAATGATAGTAAATAATTTTCTTTGCTCATGAATAGATTGTGATTACTTAAAGTATCAGATATTGGAATAGGAAAAAGCCAGCTATAAGACATAGTTGGCTTTTTTATGAGTATAAAGTCATCAATAATTAGTGATTTTCTTTAGCATGGTTTAAAGTGTATTTAGGAATTTCGATGGTTAAATCGTCATCCTCAAGCATCACCTGACAAGACAAGCGTGAATCAGGTTCCAGCCCCCAAGCACGATCAAGTAAGTCGGCTTCGATATCATCCATCTCATCCAAGCTATTAAAACCTTTACGTACGACGACATGGCAAGTTGTACAAGCTTTTGACATCTCGCAAGCATGTTCAATCTTGATGCCTTTTTCTAATAAGGCTTTACATAAGTTTTCGCCTGCTGCTAATTCAACTTCGATGCCTTTAGGGCAAATTTCATGATGGGGTAGTACAGTGATTTTTGGCATAAGGTAGTCTATCCGGTGCTAATCCATTTAAAATAACATCTAAAAATATAAAAATATGCTTAATTTGACACGTCAGTAATATGGTAACTTATTTCTGTTACCAGTCTTTGGCGCTGGTACCTGCCATACTAGTCTTGACACTTTGATTCATGATAAGAGCAGCAAAGGCGTCGCTATGCGGTTTAAGCGCCAGCTTTTTTGCATCAATAAGGGTTAAGTCATTGGTATCAAGCGCAGCTTGCAAGTCTTGCATAGTGTGTGCCAAAGACTGCTTAGCCTCTTCTGAAAGTAAAGCGTCAAAATCTTTCAATGCCGATTGCAGTGCCAGTATCTCACGTTCTGATTCAACCTTGGTTTCAATCAATGAGCGCGCGTTTTTGTCTTCTTCAGCGTATTTAAATCCTGCAATGAGTAACTGTTCTTTTTGTTCATCAGACAAGCCGTAAGAAGGCACAATCTCAATTTTACTTTCGGTCTTGGTAGTGGTTTCTTGTGCACTCACTGTCAGTTGGCCATTAGCATCAATGCTAAAAGTCACTTCGATTCGCGCAAATCCCGCTTTCATAGGCGGAATACCGTATAGCTCAAAGCGTCCCAGTGAGCGGCAGTTATCGACAGTCTCGCGCTCACCTTGTACCACATGAATCACCATGCCAGTCTGGCCATCTTGATAAGTGGTAAATATTTGGCGTTTCTTAACTGGAATGGGGGTATTACGCGGGATAAGCACTTCAACCAAACCGCCCATGGTTTCAAGACCAAGCGATAGCGGAGTGATATCTAACAATAATAAGTTATTATCACTATCACCGTTGACCAATTGATGCGCAGTTTGTGCAGCACCTAAAGCAACGACTTCATCTGGATTTAATCGACAAAGTGGCTGCTTTGCAAAAAAATCAGTAACCACTTGTTTAACAGCAGGCATGCGAGTCGAGCCGCCAACTAAAATAACTTCATCTAAGTCAGATGTTGAAAGTTTAGCATCACGTAATACTTGTTCGCAAACGCTCAAGGTGCGGCGACTCACTGGGTCTACAATGACTAATAAATCTTCACGGCGCAATATGCCCTTAAAGGATTGCTCATTCACGATAATATCAATCTCAACTTGCTCAGCATCCGTCAACGCTTGCTTATAGGCTTTGGCTTGCTGAGCAAGGATTGATTTATCATGCAGGCTGACGTCTTTAGGATCGATATTCAACTGCTTGATCAGCCAATTGGTCAATAAGCGATCAATATCATCACCACCAAGTGCACTATTACCACCTGTCGCTAGCACCTCAAAAACGCCATCGTTTAGTTTCAAAATCGATACATCAAACGTACCGCCGCCCAAATCATAGATAAGGTAATGTTTCTCGATACCTGCATCAGTTGCTTGGTCGAGTCCATAAGCAACCGCAGCCGCAGTAGGTTCGTTCAACAGACGCAGTACCTTGATGCCAGCTGCTTGAGCGGCGTCTTTAGTAGCTTGACGCTGTGCTTCATCAAAATAGGCAGGCACGGTAATGACCGCACCTTGAATGCTATCCTCAGGCAATGCGTGAGCAGCACGCTGTTCTAGCGCTGCTAAGATACGCGCTGACACTTCAACAGGAGATACGGCTCCTTGCGCAGTGACAAAAGCTGGCATTTCATCTTTGCCACCGCTTAGCTCATAAGGATGAGAGAATTTGATATCAGCTTGGCTACGACCCATAAAGCGCTTGGCTGAAATAATAGTATTTTTTGGATCATCTACTACGTGGGCGAGGGCGTCCGAGCCAACCAATGGGCTACCTTCACTTGGATAATACACCACAGAAGGCAACAAGGTATCTGTCGCTGTGCTTGCTTGCAAAACTTGGGCCTTGCCTGAGCGTACCACGGCGACCAATGATCGCGTGGTACCAAGGTCGATGCCTAGGCCAAAACGATGCTCGTGAGGTCGGGTGCTTTGATTGGGTTCAGCAATTTGCATTAAGGACATAAGATAACTCAAAGATAAAATGAATAAGTGAAATGATACAAAGACGATAAATCGACTATCGTGAGTACAACATAAAATAGTTTTGCTATAAATGTTTGAATATAGAAACTAGCCATTAAAGGCTTTTAGAGTCAAGATTATACGAGATAATTGGTCTTACTTTAACCGTCGCTTTTTAAAACTTCTGAAACGTATTATAAATTGAGCCGTTATTATTATATTCAATAATAACGCTACTAATAAGCGCATTAATTACACATATAAATCATCATCATCTAAATGTGTAGCTGCCGAAATTCCATCAATGGCTGTCACGACGTCAGCATTTAACTTCACCAGAAATTTCAGCTTTTGGGTAGAATCAATAGCGGTTTGCCAGTCTTGAGTCTCATAAGCGTTTTTAAAGTTTGCTGACTGCTTTGCTAGACGTTCTGTAATCTGTGGATGTAACTGCTTTAGCGTTGCTATGTCTTGAGCACCAATAGCGTCGTCTAAATCCATGCGCATTTCCATAGCGTCTTCTAAGAAGTCCAGATCTGCGATGGAATGCTCTAGACTTTGCGCTTGACCTGCCATATCTAACAAGTAGCTGGCTCGACTATCAGGCGAACTCAGAGTTTGATAGCCCTGATTAATAAGCGCTGATGCTTGCTCAGATTGCTGCTGTGCTTTTGCAATATTGGCTATATTTTTTGCGACATTGTCAGGATGATAGCGTTTTTGCAAAAAACGTAAACGCTGATCCAAATTGTCTTGTACAACCTCAAACTGTACAGGCTGCTCAAATAAAGCAAAAAAATTATCAAACTGTGGTTCTAACGTGCTATCTGTCATATCGTCTGCCTTTATTTTATTTATTATTTTAAGGGCTTCTATTTTATATAGTAAAAACGGTTACACCGTAAAAGACTCACCGCAGCCACATTCGCCTTTCTGATTAGGATTACTGAATTTAAAGCCTTCATTGAGACCTTCTTTTTCATAATCCATTAATAGACCATCGAGATATACCAAGCTTTTAGGGTCAATAAAAATACTAACACCAAGGCTCTCATAACGAGTGTCATTTTCGTCAGGAATATCAACGAACTCTAAAACATAAGCCAAGCCTGAACATCCTGCCGTACGAATACCCACGCGTATGCCTTCGCCTTTACCGCGATTGTCCAAAAACTCACGCACATGTTGAGCGGCGCGTTCTGTCATTTCAATCATGCCAACTCCCATTGACTATCAATAATAGGGATAAAAATTCAAAATAAATAACGAAATAAATAAAAGGTGACAATTACATAAGCGTCATTGTCACCTCCTTGGCGTTAGCTGCTTTTTGGCAGCTTGCGCTTTCATACAGAGAACAAGTTGCTAAACAATATATATTAAACAGCTTGTACGCTACTTAATATAGCTGGTCATTTTAACGACGACTGGGCTCAGGCAGGAACATGCTTGCCTTTATAGTCGCTAATAGCCGCTTTAATTGCATCTTCTGCAAGGACTGAGCAATGCACTTTTACTGGTGGCAACGCCAATTCTTCAGCAATGTGACTGTTCTTAATTTCACCAGCTTGATCCAAGCTTTTGCCTTTTAGCCACTCAGTAACGAGCGAGCTTGACGCAATGGCTGAACCACAACCGTAAGTTTTGAAGCGTGCATCTTCGATAATACCGTTATCATCGACTTGGATTTGTAAACGCATGACATCACCACAGGCTGGTGCGCCGACCATACCAGTGCCGACGTTTTTGGCATTTTTATCAAGATTGCCAACGTTGCGTGGATTTTCGTAATGATCAATAACTTGGTCACTATAGGCCATGGGGTTTTCTCCTGGTTAGATGATGAGCTGTCATTTAATGACTGTCTTTGTTAATGGGTTACTGGCTCATCGATAATTGGGGTCAAACACTTAATGTATAATTGTCTGATTCATTAGCTATGGCGATATTTTTATGTTTAGTAGAAAAAGTAAATAAAAATATCGCTGTTGCCATTATTTTTTAAATTATAAAGCTTAAATGTAGTATTAGTGCTCAGACCATTCTACTGAATCTAAATCAACGCCTTCTTGATACATATCCCAAAGTGGCGATAGCGCACGTAATTTATCAACAGCTTGATGCATCTGGGTGATAACCGTATCAATGTCTTCTTCAGTAGTGTAGCGACCAAAGCTAAATCTGATTGAGCTATGTGCTAACTCGTCTGGGCGACCAATAGCGCGCAAAACATAAGATGGCTCAAGAGTCGCTGACGTACAAGCTGAACCTGATGAGACAGCCAAGTCTTTTAGCGACATCATCAGTGATTCGCCTTCAACAAAGTTAAAACTGATATTTACAATATTAGGTACGCTGTTTTCTAAATCACCGTTTAGATAAATCTCTTCAATATCTTGTAGACCATCCCACAGTTTTTGGCGTAATTTTGCCGCATGTGCATTGTCTTCTTGATAGCGCTGATTAGCTAACTCAAATGCTGCGCCAAGACCTACGATTTGGTGAGTCGGCAAAGTACCTGAACGCATACCGCGCTCATGACCACCGCCATGCTGCTCGGCTTTTAGGCGAATACGCGGCTTGCGACTAACGAATAGGGCACCAATACCTTTAGGACCATAAGCTTTATGACCTGAGAAACTCATTAGGTCAATTTTCATCTCTGCAAGGTTGATAAGTACTTTACCAACAGACTGTGCACCATCAACATGGAAAACAACACCCGCTTCGCGCGTGATTTCACCAATCGCTGCAACATCAGTCACCGTACCAAGCTCATTATTCACCATCATGAGAGACACTAAGATAGTATCTTCACGTAAGGCAGCTTTTACTTGCTCTGGTAAAATCATGCCAGTGCTTGGCTGCGGCTCAAGATACGTAATCTCAAAACCTTCTTGCTCAAGCTCACGGCAGGTATCTAATACCGCTTTATGCTCAATTTTACTGGTAATAATGTGCTTACCACGAGACTGATAAAAATGAGCAGCACCTTTGATGGCTAAGTTATCAGATTCTGTCGCACCAGAGGTAAAGACGATTTCGCGAGGATCAGCATTGATGACCTCAGCAACTTGCTGACGAGCCGTTTCTACCGCTTCTTCTGCTTGCCAGCCGTAGCCATGCGAGCGTGATGCTGGGTTACCAAAGATGCCATCTACCGTCAGATATTCGCTCATCTTGGCAGCGACTGACTTAGCAACTGGCGTCGTGGCGGCATAATCTAAATATATAAGGGTGTTATGTTGGCTCATGCTGGGTTTGCCTCGCTGGTCGATAAAGTAATAGTGTTAATGTCTTTTATAGAAATATCTTTTAGAGCATCGCTGTGCTGCCGATCTGATACAGACTGCACGTGCTCCATGTCTAATAATTGCGCTAATGTTATATTTTTCAAGTACTGCTCTACATGATTTGATAAGGCACACCACAAATCATGGGTCAGACACATTGTACCACCTTGGCAGTCGCCGCGTCCTTCACACTGCATGGCATTGACCGATTCATCGACAGCAGAAATGATACTCATCACATCAATCTGATCAAGTGGCTTTGCTAGATAATAGCCACCTGCTGCGCCGCGAATACTAGTGACCAAACCACGCTTACGAAGTTTTGAGAATAACTGCTCAAGGTAGGATATAGAAATGGACTGTCGCTTGGCAATGTCGGATAAAGACACCGCGCTTTCTTGTTGGCTGGTTTGTAATGCCAAATCTAGCAAAGCGGTCACGGCATATCTGCCTCGAGTAGTTAAACGCATGTGTTATCTCCAAACTTTTTAAGGATAATTTTATTTAACAACGATCTTAGTTCGGTCAGATGGTTAAGAGATAGCCAGTCACATATAAATAGCTATGCTGCTAATAAGAAAAATCATCTGTCGACTAAGTGTGTCTTATCGTTATTAAACAACAGATGGTTTACCCGATGTGTGCAACGATAAGGTAATTATACTCAATCCCGAGTAATTTAGTCAAGATTAAAGTGTGGTTGAATGGTTAGTGATATTAATGACGATGATTGATAAAAACAATGATTGGTGATAAAACGAAAAAAGCGCTTGATAGACGATAGGTCATATCAAACGCTTTTAAGAGATATTTTTAAAAAATCATCTATACATCAGATTATTTTTTGAACATTAATTCATTATAAAGAGTGCAATGATGGCAGCAAGAGCAATGATAGAAGCAATTATTGTCGTGATGATAAAAGTCTTTTGTTTGCTTTGTAGCTCTTTGACAGCGGTTTCGAGCTCACGATTTTTGATGGTCAAAGTGGTAATTTCGATTTGCTGTTCTTTAATACGTAGCTTATAGCTTTCTTTTTTATCTGCCATTTCCGCTTCGGTCGGCTTGGGCTTGCTTTTACCACCCTTAATCTTTTTGATTAAGCCTTGAATTAAGCTACCTAGACCAAGCTGCATAATAAATTGCTTAACCAGCTGAACCTGTACCGTTTCACCACGCATTTGCAGCTTTTCAGTGGTTTCACTATCATGCGTGGTAATGGCATTAATCACTTGCAGGCTATAAGCATTGATCACGACATCAGGCTCACTGCGACCAATAGGTAGCCTGTCATCTAATAACACGCCTTTGGTACTAAAAGTAGCGAACACCTCTACGTGTGGTAGATATAATCTAAGCGCAACGACAGTTTCTTGCTTAGCAAGTGGATAAGCGGCTTTACGGAGTTCTGGGTCTAAACGTAACAATAGGGTCAGCGCCGATTCGATAAACACCAAAATGACATTAAGAAAAGAGTGAGACAACGTAGAACGCTTCATGTAGATAATCCGTTTTTATTGTTCAAATAAAACATAAGAAGATAAGTAAGGGTTAAAAACCACCCAAAGTGTGCAATGACATTGCGCTTATAGTAACGCCTTTATGATAAAAAGTAACGCGGGTTTCTGTCAGTTGCAAAATTATTACCTGACAATAATTCTTTTATTTCATGCGTTAACTATCACAGTTTATAGTTGGCGTTGATAAACATCAGCGTCTAGATAAGCGTTCAGTAAATAAAAGCTAAGACACAAATTAAAAGCTAAAATAGCGTTTTTGTCATCATATTGCAGCAGGTTTAGGTAACATTGGGTGTCAAATACGTTGTAGAGTGCACAAAAATATGTAAAATTGCTTGCGCTCCTTATGTTGCCTTGCTATAAAGGCGATAACAAAGCAAAACCTGTTTATGCATAAGCCAAGTGGTTTTTATTGCTTAAGTGCTCTGAGAGCGATACAATGCTTGGCGTGAGCGTTTTTTTACCCCCTAAAACTTGAAGGAAATTTTATGAATAAGTCAGAATTAATTGATAGCATTGCTGAGAAAAGTGGTCTAAATAAAACTCAAGCTGGCGATGCATTGAACGCAGTTATGGAAAGCGTTGGCGAAGCTCTAGAAGCTGGCGATAGCATTTCACTAGTTGGTTTTGGTACTTTTAGCGTAAAAGACCGTAAAGCACGTACTGGCCGTAACCCTAAGACTGGTGAAGAGCTAAGTATCCCAGCTAGCAAAGTACCAAGCTTTAAAGCTGGTAAAAACCTAAAAGAACGCTTGAACTAAGCCGTATCTATTTAAAGACAGTCGCAGCTTATGGCATGATACCCGAATAAGAACCGCGTTTGTTGACGGTAAAGTGATAAAAGGTGATGGCTTATAACAGCTATGAGCGACTCATCAAAAAAGCACCTAGATAATAGGTGCTTTTTTTAGTGCTGTGGTTTGTATTATATCGTCTGAATATTTTGAGTCTGCATCAAAAATCACGTATCATAGGGCGCGCGACAGAGATGTTGTTCGAACAAAGACGGTGTTATCCGCCTTGAGCAACCATAATAAAATGTACCCCTTCTTAGTTTTACCATTTTCTTACCATTGCCAGCTTGTAGAGCGTTGATATTATTAATAGTATTACAATGGTTTTTCATCAATATAGGTTAATAAAGCAGAGATAACTATGGATAAATTGCGCGATTTCTTAAAAAGCTGGCCGGGTCGCATTTTATTGATTTTATGCCTATCGCCGCTCGCTCTATTGGGCGTCGAAAGCTACTTTGGGGGTAATGTCGATCCCAATCAGATCGCTCAGGTAGGGGAAGCGAGTATCGGCCTATCAGAGTATCAAACGGCAGTAAACAATCGCCGTACTGAGCTTTTAGACCAAGTTGATGATGCCAGTTTATTAAATGAAGATGTGCTACATGAGCAAGTGTTAAAAGGTCTGATTGACCGCACCTTGCTAGAGCAGCAGGCTGGCAAGCTTGGTATGACCGTCTCTGATGACACCATCAATCGTCTGTTGCGTCAAGAAGAGATATTTAAAGGTGCAGATGGCGAGTTTTCAAATGATCAGTTTGCAAGCTTTTTACGTCAACGCAATATGACGAAAAATCAGCTGTTTGATGAGTTCCGCAATCAGTTGAGCTTAGATCAGCTGAATGCCAGTATCGTTGGTACTGCTGCCTATCCGATGAAAGCAGTCAGTCAACTGATTGATTTACAGCTAGAGGCACGCAATATTTGGCTACATCGTTTTAACTGGCAAGATTATGTGTCAAAAGTTAAATTAACTAAAAATGACATTCAAGCGTATTATGATGCCAATAAAGACACCCTGAAAAGCGCTGCTATGGTCGATTTGGCTTACTTGCAGCTTAGCCCTCAGACCATCCAAGTAAACGAGGTCACTAAAGAGGACTTACAGCAGCAGTACGAAGCCTATAAGCAAAGCCTTGCCGTCGTCGATGAGCGTAAGATCAGCCAAATCTTATTAACTGGTAGCGATGCCAAAGCACGTGCTGATAAAATTAAAGCGCGTCTTGCCAAAGGTGAAGCCTTTGCGAAGGTTGCTAAAGCTGAGTCAGATGATCCATCAGGCGAAACAGGCGGCGATATCGGACGCTTTAATCCCTCAGTATTTGGCAATGACGCTGCAGCAGTAGAAAAAGCGTTAGAAGGTTTGAGTGTAGGCGATATCAGCGTACCGGTGAAGACCAGCTTTGGTTATCAGATATTCACCGTGACTGAAGATAATGGTAACAAGATACCAAGCCTTGAGAGTATGCGTGATGAGTTAACTGCCAAAGCAAAAGAGTACAAGCGTCAAGAAATCTACGCTGACAAAGTAACGGCGATTAACGATTTAGCCGCAGATGGGTTTAGCATTGAAGATATTGCTCAGCAAGAAAATGTGTCATTAAAACGTCTTAAAGATTATCGCAAAGAGAACAATAAATCTGTCCTTGCCCAGCCAGCGGTGATTAAACAAGCGTTTGATGAGTTTACCATTCAAGACCAAGCGGTCACCGCTGGTATCGAAGTTGGTAATGGCACAGTATGGGTACAGCCCAGTAACTATCGTCCGACCAAAACATTGTCCTTAACTGCTGCGACGCCTAGAATCACGCAGTTATTACGTCAGCAAAAGGCTAGTGAATTGGCATTAAATGATGCGAAAAAACTTGCGGCTGGTATTAAGACTACCGCTGATATCAATAAGCAAGGGGTAACATTCCAAGCGCTTGGTGAGATCAATCGTCAGACTACGCAGCTGACAGAAAAAGAGCGCGGCTTAGCGTTTAGTAAGCAAGCACCTGAGAACGGTGTGGTTGCCGTAGCAAGTAAAACAGAAATGGGCGCAACGGTATTGGTTGGTGACCGTATCAAAACAGAGCAGCAATCGCCATTATCTGCGGCTCAAAGAGCGCAAACGGCAGCGATTATCCGTGATAATTTAGGTCAAGATCAGTTGCAAGATTACTTAGACTATTTGCGTTTGGTGTATAAGGTTGAGATTAATAAAGCCAATATGGAAAATGCTCAAGGACGATAAGTACTTTGTGCGCTATCCATTCTAAATAAATCTATTTTTAATGTCTCGTCCTAAAATAGATTGATAGTTTTTGCTAAGCCAGATACCCTGAGTATCTGGCTTTTTTGTATTAAGCAGG
>NZ_CAJHBE010000006.1:0-187931 GCF_904846555.1 Psychrobacter sp. DD43 | reverse complement strand
ATAATCTTTTTGAGTGCGCTTAACCTTTACAGTGTCTAACTTGTCCATGAATAAGCTCCTTTTTCGTAAACTTATTTCAGGACGGGACATTTGTATTAAAAAAGCCAAACGTTTTTAGCGTTTGGCTTTTTTGTTCAGCAATATGTGACGAGCAATTACTTCAAACTAAGCTTTGCACGTGACGCCTTCAAGCGCTAACAAATGCGTTTTCTTATCTAAGCCGCCTGTATAACCACCAAGTTTGCCGTCGCTTGCAATAACACGATGACACGGAACAACAATACTAAAAGGGTTTTTACTATTGGCATTCGCAACCGCACGAAAGCCTTTGGGACTATCGATATTTTGTGCCAGCGTTGCATAGCTAATCGTCTTGCCATAACCAATATCTTGTAGTGCTTGCCAAACTCGCTGCTGAAATTTAGTTCCTAGGCTCATATCTAGTGACAAATCGAACGCTTGACGCTCACCGTTAAAATACTCCGCTAATTGTGCTATAGCCTCTATTAATAATGCTTGAGTAGGTTCATTTTTGCTTAGGCTGTCTTTATCTATGAATGTAAAACTCTGATCGTCAATACCATAATGCTTTTTAAGCTTGGGAATAGATTTCGAACTGTGCCAAGAGTCACCTGCCAGCAGCCAATTGACTTCAACCAGCTTAGGACTGCTATGCTCATTGGCACTCGCAATTAATGTTAACTGATTAGATCCAAAAGCGGCTGTGGTGACTATCATGACTACTCCTTTTCAAATCGTTATATTTTCAAGACTTGAGTATTGACTAAAATAAACTGTTGAGCGCTATTCTTTGTCATCAGTTTCAAACAGCGCGGCGACAAATTGTTTTGGACTAAAGGCACGCAGATCATCAATCGACTCACCTACGCCAATATAACGAATAGGCACATCTGTCGTTTCGGCAATATTAAAGACCACACCGCCTTTGGCAGTCCCGTCTAGTTTGGTAATCGTGATTCCGGTTAATGGTACCACTTTATTAAATAATTCCACTTGATTAATGGCATTTTGACCCGTGCCAGCATCAAGCACAATCATGCCTTCATGTGGCGCGCTTGGATCGGCTTTACGCATAACGCGCACGACTTTTTCAAGCTCCGCCATCAGGTGGGTTTTATTTTGCAAGCGCCCTGCCGTATCAGCAATTAACACATCAATATTTTTTGCTTTAGCAGATTGCATGGCATCAAAGATAACTGATGCACTATCAGAGCCATGACCTTGCGCCACAACTGGAATGTTATTGCGTTCGCCCCAGATTTGTAGCTGTTCAGTCGCTGCTGCGCGGAAAGTGTCCCCTGCTGCTAACATCACAGACTTACCCTCGCCTTGCAAACGTTTGGCAAGTTTACCGATAGTCGTCGTTTTACCTACGCCATTCACGCCTACGACTAAAATCACAAAAGGTTTTTTGCTGCTATCAATAATAAGCGGCGCAACTTTCGGCGTTAAGATATCGACCAATTCAGTCTGCAATGCCTTGTATAGTGAATGCGCGTAGATTAAATCACCGCGATCTGTCTGCTCAGTAAGGCTTTTGATAATACGATTGGTTGCATTGACACCAATATCAGCCACCAACAGTTGGTCTTCAACCTCTTCTAATAGCTCATCATCAATCTCTTTGCCACCAATAAGGATACTGACCATCCCTTCGGCTAAGTTCTTACGCGACTTACTTAAACCGGTTTTCATCCGGTTAAACCAGCTGCCTTTTTTGCTGCTTTCTTGTTCTTCTTGCAACGCTTTATTTGCTTGCGACTCTACTGGAATCGTTTGCTGTGGCTCAGAAGACGCTTGATTACTATTACTATTAATGCTACTTGCACTGCTAGGCGCAACGCTTGGCAGATCTCCTAATTGTGCTTGTAAGGGCATAGTAGGGATTTTTGATCCAGAGACAGCTGGTGTTGTCTTCTCTGTTTCATTGGTATTTGCAAAGCTCTCTGAGGTATTGTCTGTATGACTCTGCTTTTGCGTCATGAGGATAGGCGCGCCTAGGGCAATGCTCTCGGCTGCATCGGTGCTTGATACTTGCTTATTGACTGTAGGCGTTACTGGCTCATCACTATTACTTACCTCATTTCTTTCAGGGGCATCGATAATAGGGACAGATTGCACTGGCAGACTGGGTAAGGTAATATCATCGTCATCTAATTCATCAAGTCCGCTGTCAAGATTAATGACCACACGATTGCTATTATTGGGGTTATTCATAAGTTTGCCCTAAAGTTCATCAGTATCAGTAATGTGTTTATGGTAAAACCGGATCTGTATATCGTTGTATTGTCCGTTTTCTATGATTCAATGCAGAGATTATTTTTAGTCTAGTTTAGCATAATTCAAGTTGAGCTCAGCCTTTCGCATCCTAGATTGCTTATAAATGGCAAAAATCATCAAGTGATACAAAAGCACTATTAAACCTTTAGCGTGAAAAAGATGATAAATAAGATCGCTCATTGAGCAAGTTTCGCTTAAGGTTTGGACACATAAATCTGACCTTTGCGATGGCAAACTTCGCCTACTCTTAGCAAAGCTAATTAAATACCTGTTTATACCCTTTATCTCCATGCTTCTTACTTATATTAGGAATGTCTTATGTTGTCTTTATCCAATCATTATAAAAACATTACCCATATCACTGCTGCTTTATTACTGGCGACGATGGCACTATCAGCGACAGGTTGTAACACGACTCAAGAATTCAAGCCGACTGCCAGTGTCATGGTTGGTGCGCACAAATCTTTATGATGGTATAAGTATCAGTACCATGATGAAAATAGATATATAGTCAATTCAATTTAAAAAGAACACAGTACTGCTGGGATAAATTTTACGAAGCCTCTGGAGTGCGAAGCGCACAGCAAGCGAGAGAAATTTATCCCAGCATAATGCTATTCTGAACGTAACTCTTTTATATTGAACTCACTATACGCTCTCATCCATTTATAAGCTGCCCGTTTAAAAGTCTTCCTTTTATATAAGTAGAACATACCATGTCTGTCCCTTTATCTCGAACCACACTCTCTTTACGTCTTGCATCTGCCTTAGCCATGGCGACCACACTTGCCGCTTGTCAAACCAGTACCATTAACGCCAATCCTATGACTGCGGTCAAGCATCCAGTGCCTGAAAATATAGTTACCAAGGACGCTCAGCCATCATCAGCGCTGACTATGGATATCTCTGGTCGCCATGAATATCAGCTGGAAAACGGTCTAAAAATAATCGTCAAAGAAGATCATCGTGCGCCTGTGGTGATGACTCAGATTTGGTATCGGGTTGGCTCAGCTGATGAGCCGGTCAATAAAGGTGGTATCTCGCATGTGCTTGAGCATATGATGTTTAAAGGCACTAGTAACGTTTCAAGCGCTGATTATGAACGCTTAATTGCTAAGTTTGGCGGCGTCAATAATGCCTTTACTAGCTATGATTATACGGGTTATTACGAGCTATTCCCTGCCAACCGTTTTCCTTTAGCACTTGAGCTTGAAGCAGATCGGATGAAAAACTTAGTATTTAATGAAAAAGAGTTTGCTAAAGAGCATCAAGTTGTCATGGAGGAGCGTCGTCAGCGTACTGATGATAATCCACTTGCCAAGGCTTATGAGTCATTTCGTTTGCTGGCCTTGCCAAATAGCCCCAAAGGCGAGTCAGTCATCGGACCTATGAATGAGCTTGAATCGATTACGCTCTCAGACTTAAAAGACTGGTATAAAACATGGTATGCACCAAATAATGCCACCTTGGTTATTGTTGGCGACGTTGAGCCCACTGAAGTCTTAACCCAAGTAAAGCGCTACTTTGGTGAGCTAAAACCGAGTAAGCTGCCAAAACGTTCTGCCGTTAATCAAAAAGGTTTTCGTGGTTATCAGCAAGTAGAATCCGAGCAAGCAGTACAAGTGCCTGTATTGCTTATGGGTTATAACGTGCCAAGTCTTGTGACAACAGATGCAAGCAATGAAAAACAAGCCTATGCACTATCGCTTGCGCAAGACGTATTGGATGGCGGTTTGTCAGCGCGCCTTGAGAGTCGATTGGTACGCGAGCAAGGGCTCCTGACCACAGTGGGTACGTCTTATGATCTATTAGATCGAGGCGACGGGCTATTTTTGATACAAGCGACTCCGCGTGAAGGCGTCAGCTTAGCGCAAGCGCAGCAAGCCATCATCTCTGAAATAGAAAAGCTTAAAACCGATCCAATTGCCACCGATGAAATCGAGCGCGCCAAAACCAATACGGTCACTGGTCTGGTATACGCGCAAGACAGCATGGAAGGTCAAGCGCGTATAATTGGCTCACTACAATCTATCGGTCTCGATGATAGGTTACTTGCTCAGCTACCCACCAAAATGGATACCGTAACGGTTGCAGACATACAAGCAGCTAGTAAAAAGTATTTGGTCAAAGACAATTTGACGGTCATGCATATTATCCCACCTAAAGAGGCAGTCAAAAAGGTCGTTAAGAAAAAATAAGGGTACTGTAATATTGGATAATGTTATCAAATATCATGACTCAAAATACCAATGACTAAAACACTATTAATAAGAAGAAAGATATGACTCAAAATCCTACTCTCCATGCTGAAAAGAATACTGTTCTGGTGTCATCAATAAAGCCAACATTTAAGCGACTACCCTATTTGAGCATGGGGTTATTTTTGGGGCTGACTACTTTGACCATGACCGCGCAGGCTGATGGCATTACTGGTGAGGATTATCGTACTCAGGCATCTGCAGTCGATATTAATGCACCTATTGCTGCGTTGTCTAAGCTGACTAGCCTCGATAATGCTAAGCCTTTAAAAGTTACCGTTCCAAAGATTCAACAGTTTAAGACCAAAGCGGGTGTGCCAGTACTTTTTGTACCGACGACGGCATTACCCATTGTCGACATCGATTTACGTTTTAATGCTGGTAGCGCGCGCGATGGCAGTATCAGTAGCACAGGTTTTGGTATCGCCAATATGACAGCGACTATGCTCGAACAAGGCTCCAAACGTTTAGATGAAAATGAATTTACTCGCGCGGTTGAAACCTTAGGTATCAATCTAGGCAGCAGTGCCTATAAAGATATGTTTACGGTCTCATTACGCAGTTTATCTGACGATAAACATCTATTACCTGCCATCGATTTGATGACCCAAATGCTCACCGAACCAAGTTTTAATGAGCAAATTCTAGCTCGTAATAAAGCCCGTTTATTGGTCGGCTTGCAGCAGCAAAAACAAGACCCAAACAGCCTTGCCAGCCTTGCTTTTGATAAAGCACTCTATGGCGGCCATCCTTATGCTCATCCTTCTGTTGGCACCCTTGAAACAGTACCTAATATCACAAGACAACAGCTGATAGACTTTAAAAATCGCTATCTGGTTGCCGCCAACGCTAGCCTTTCTATGACAGGTAATCTCACTTTAACGCAAGCCAAAAAACTGGCAGAAAACATCACGGCGGGTTTACCTACTGGTCAAGCAGCGCCTATTCTGCCTGAACCAAAACCATTGACGAAGTCTCAGCATATTCATATTCCCTTTCCTAGCACTCAAACGACAGTACTGATGGGGCAACTTGGTGATAAGCGTGCAACGGATCTGCAAGCGCAGCAAAAGCAAACCAGTTTTGCTGTTGGCAACGAGGTGCTCGCAGGGGGCGATTTTAATGCACGACTGATGACGGAAATCAGACAAAACCTTGGCTATACTTATGGTATTTCAGGCTCAATGAGTCCGATGCTGACACGCGGACCATATCAGATAGGTTTTTCGACGCGCAATGACAAGGCTCGTGCCGCCATTGATGCTAGTTTAGACGTTATTAATGACACGTTAAAAAATGGCATTACTAGTACTGAGATGAAGCTGACCACGGATAATTTAAAAAACAGCTTCCCAATGGGTTTTGCCAGTAACGCTGGTATTAATGGTTTGCTTGGTATGATGAATTTTTATCAGCTACCAACAAGCTATCTTAGCAACTATGTCAATCGTATCGAACAAGTCAAATTAGCAGAGGTGAATCAGACCCTGCGTGATACCTTAAAGCCTAATGACTTCTTAATTGTGACCGTTGGTGAGGTCAATCCTTGGGATAAGAAGGCGGCTAAATAGTTAATTTATCTTTCATAGTGCTATAAAAAAGCTCAGCCCATTATATATACGGGCTGAGCTTTTTTCTATCTTAGAATTATCGTCAGTAGCGGCAGGCAGAGCTGCTACTGGCATGATTAAAGCCCCATTTACGATAACCATCGGTATCTAAATGTATAGCACCAGTGGAATATAATCCTAGACCAAAATTGTGCGACTGACCCTGATATTGCCAAAACTCACATAAGCTGTCTTGCATTCGGCTCAGCTGCCATGGACTACTTTCATAATCTGGCACCCAAATATCAATCGCGCCAGCTGTCATATGCTTACTACTACTCGCGCCGCCCGCGCAGTCATTTAATCCGGGACTACGATATACCGAGCGTATCTCACTGTTTGCTGGCAGAATCCCTTGGCTTTTCAGCTGACTGTATAGCTGCAATGTCGGTACAATGTTTGACCACAGCTCTTGAGGAGGCAGCTGATACGGCTCATAGCCACATTTGTCCCAACTGCGAGCGGTGGTCAGTAGCTGTGACAAAGGCGGTACGTTTCGAGCGCCGACACGCGCGCTTAAATAGCGCTGATAGTTTGCTACTTGGCTTGCGCGATAGCTATTACTGTTGAGCCAAGTATTAAAATCCATGCTGATAAAATCATTGTAATTGTTATTACCCGTGCTATAGGTGGTGTTATAACGCGGCGTACTTCTATTGGTAATGACACGTTTGTTCTCTTCTATTGATAAGCTGGCATCAAATTCAAACTCACGCTGCTTTTGCTGAATCAGTCCTTGCATACTATCGCCACTTGATCCGCTTAAAATAGTCACCCCTGCATTATAAGGCGCTCTTTGTGCAGATGGCGTGATATAGGTATTGGCGTTGCTGTTGTTCACGCTGCTACCCTGACGTACTTGGATACGGCGCTCACTATTATCACTAATAATAGCAGCATGGGCACTCATAGTGCTGGCACAAATACAGAGTGCAATAATAGGCTTATGGATTTGCCTGTAAACTTTTTTTGTTATTTCGATCATTGCAACAAACACCGCTAAAAACGTTTTATCGATACTATCAAATTTTAAGCAAGCAAGCTAAACTATCGTCACCAATTGGCAGCGACTTATTCGTTATTAACACTTATCCTCATTATTTTTATATTGACGTTACTTTATTACCGACAAGTTACTTTTTTTATCATCTAATCGGTTAAATGCCCTATAATTATCGATTTTCTTAAGTCTTCTGCTAAATATAGCCCTTCTTCCACGCCAACTGCCAGTCACACTTTGCCTATGTCTTCTAACCCGCAATATCGTTTTTCCCGACAGAGCCACCATTTCGGTCAAGGTCAGACACCGACCTTTTGGCAACGTAGTCATATTGACCCTTGGTTGACCCTTTTATTATTGACCGTTTGTTGTATTGGGCTAACGATTTTATATAGTGCAGCCGCTCAAGATACGAGTATGGTGCTACGACAAATGGTCAGCTATGGTGTCGCTTTTACCGTTATGTTTATCATGGCGCAGATACCACCGAGCCTTTATCGTACTTTTACGCCCATCTTTTATGTATTGGGTCTGATACTACTGGTGTTGGTTGATATTATCGGTGAAGTACGTATGGGGGCGCAGCGCTGGATTAATCTACCAGGATTTGGTAGTGTGCAGCCCTCAGAGTTTATGAAGCTTGGCATGCCTATGATGTGTGCGTGGTTTTTGTCTAAGCGTGATCTGCCCCCTTCACTACCCAGTATTGGCATTACCTTGGCGTTAATTGTGGTGCCAGTCTTATTAATCGCTAAAGAGCCAGATCTTGGCACTTCATTATTAGTTGCTGCTAGCGGTATCTTTGTGCTGTTTTTGGCAGGGCTATCGTGGCAACTGATAGCTGGTGCGGTTGCTTTGTCGATCCCGCTTGTTGCCTTTGCTTGGAATTTTTTGTTACACGACTATCAGCGTACCCGTGTACTCACACTATTCAATCCTGAGGCAGATGTGCAAGGTGCTGGCTGGAATATCATTCAGTCCAAAACTGCTATCGGCTCCGGCGGTCTAACGGGTAAAGGCTATTTAGAGGGTACGCAGTCGCATTTGCATTTCTTACCAGAAGGTCATACCGACTTTATTATCGCGGCTTTCTCTGAAGAGTTTGGCTTGCTTGGTGTCATACTATTGATGTTTATTTATGCATGCTTATTGACCCGCGCCTTATATATCGCCTTTTCTCATCCTGATACTTATAGCCGACTACTAGCAGGCGCGATTGCGATGTCGTTTTTTGTGTATGTCTTTGTCAATGTTGGTATGGTCGGCGGTATTTTACCTGTCGTTGGTGTACCTCTGCCTTTTATCAGTTATGGTGGTACTGCCATTGTTACTTTAATGGCAGGTTTTGGTTTACTGATGTCCATTCATACGCACAAGTCAGACTAAGTATCTCCATTTCTATACCTAAAGAGACAATATTTTAATAATACGGTCTCTTTTTTTATACCCTTTATAAGTCCTATCAAGGTGCAATGAATTTTTCAGAAATTAAGTATTCAATAGCTTATGTCAGTATCTAAAACAGTGAAAATGGCGATGATACATAGATGACTGAATACATAAAGAAAACATAACATAGTATGTTTCAAAATTGAATCGATTAACAAATAACCGCAAAAATTTGACTTAAAATCTAGTTACTAAGTAAGTATACGTAAAGATACAATGTGCAAAAATCTCAGTAAATAAGTTCATTTTTGCACATTTTATTTGTAATCAATTATACATGAACTATTATAAAAACTATAATTTTATTACGCCTTATTCAATCATAAGATTATGATTTAATTACTAATATTTTCAAATACCACCCTTACAAATTGTACCTAATATTCAGTATTTAGGATTGAATACCAGTCTGTTTTATTCCTTGTCTTTTACAATTATTTGCGTTAATCTCGTCTTAGTGTCATTTATACATAACCCGTACAGACCTACTAAGAAAGTTAGCATTTAATTATATTGTCGTTGTAGCTCATCCGTATAGTTAGCAACTTGTAGATTTTAGACTTTCAAAGTCACTACTTAATTAACGGTTTAATAACAAACTCATACGTAAAACTCTCGAAACCCTTTATTAACTTAGCAATGTTAAAAAGGCTGTTTATCGAATATTAGTATCTGATTTTAGTTGTTGATGAATATTTTAATTAAGATGGTTAACTATCATTTGAGCGTGTCATAAGTGGATTATTTACAATCATCAATCCAGTTATGATCATGAATTAAAAATTACCATACGTTAGAACTTATAAAAGCCGAACGATAAAATCAGTCATTATAAAGAAGATAGATTGATATCGGTTTTGGAGTTTGCGGTATTGTTAGATTGGTCTAACATTATCTCGCTCAATCTAAGATGTTTTTAGAGTTAGGTTCTAAGGTATAAGTCATAGAGGTATTTATGAATAAGCGTTTATCTGGTTTACTTACAATGTCAGCGGTACTATTTGCTGGCTCTGCAATCGCTTCTAATGCAAATGCTGTAGAATCAAGAACCTCCCTTGCTATGATCTCGCAAGATAACGCCTCCCATATCGACCGTGTACTTGGTGAACTTAGTCGTCAACATGACGGCGCATCAAGTTTAGTCAAGTCTGCACGCCAACCTGCTTCATTAGCGCTTAGCAGCTCACTGTTAGCCAGTGATACCGCCCAAGTCAGTAATGATGAAGATGTGTTAGAGCGTTTAACAGCTGTTGCCTCTAACTCGGTCAGCAAATTCAAGCAAACCGGTTTAGCTTCTTGGTATGGTCGCCAGTTTCATGGTCGCAAAACCGCCAGTGGCGAAACTTTTGATATGAATGGTTTAACGGCTGCACATCGCTCATTGCCATTAAACTGTTATGTTAGAGTGACCAACAAAACCAATGGTAAAAGCGTCATCGTTAAAGTAAATGATCGTGGTCCGTTCCATGGTAATCGTGTGATGGATTTATCTTATGGTGCTGCCAAAAAACTTGGTATTACTGCTAAAGGTGTCGGTAACGTCGCGATTGAGCGTGTTTCAGGACCTTCTTCTTAAACCATTAACGTTTTAGACCATTCGCGGTTTAAGCCTTTAACGGTTTTGTACAAATATTTTTAGATTTAACTAAGAGCGCCTAACTAATTGATAGTTAGGCGCTTTTTCGTGTCTTAAATTTACAAGGTTTATAGATATAAATATTAGATCAACAAACTATAACTCGAATGCACTCGCAATCGCATCATCAAGACGTTCGACTGCAATGACATTAATGCCTTTGAATTGCGGCGCATCTTTGGCAGGCGCATTGGCTTTAGGAATAATGGCATGCTTAAAACCATGCTTCATGGCTTCTTTTAAACGCTCTTGTCCATTGGGGACAGGACGAATTTCACCCGATAAACCGACTTCACCAAAGACCGCCAATGACGATGGCAAGGCTTTTTCCCTAATGCTGGACGCACAGGCTAATAATACTGCCAAGTCCGACCCAGTTTCTATCACTTTAACACCGCCCACGACGTTGACATACACATCTTGTCCGCTGGTATGAATACCGCCATGGCGATGCATGACTGCCAATAGCATGGACAAGCGCTGAAAGTCTAATCCTAATGCCATGCGCCTTGGTGAGCCTTGAGAATCATCTACCAAGGCTTGTACTTCTACCAATAGCGGTCTTGTGCCTTCTCGGCTGACCATGACTACAGAACCAGCCACGGGCTTATCATAACGGCTCAAAAATATCGCTGACGGGTTAGCGACCTCTTTTAGTCCCATATCTGTCATGCCAAAAATACCTAGCTCATTGACCGCGCCAAAACGGTTTTTGACGGCGCGAATCATGCGAAAACGCGAATCAGATTGTCCTTCAAAGTACAAGACAGTATCGACCATATGCTCAAGAACGCGTGGACCGGCAAGGGTTCCTTCTTTGGTGACATGCCCTACTAAAAACAGCGCCGTACCTGTCTGTTTAGCATAGCGTGTCAAAATAGCTGCTGACTCTCGAATTTGACTGACCCCGCCTGGCGCAGAGTTGATGGCATCGGTATAAATGGTCTGGATAGAGTCAATAATGGCAATCGCCGGTTGCTCTTGCGTTAAAGCCGCGCAAATCGTTTCCACATTGGTTTCTGCAAGGACACGAAGTCTGTCTGCAGGCAAATCTAAGCGCTTTGCTCGCATGGCGACCTGTGCCAATGACTCCTCGCCAGTCACATACAGCGCACTCCCTGCCAGTGAATCAGCTTTTGCCATATTGGTCGCCGTTTGCAATAGAATAGTCGATTTACCGATACCGGGGTCACCGCCAATCAATACCACAGAACCGGCAACCAAACCGCCGCCCAATACGCGATCAAACTCACTGATACCTGTTGGTAAACGAGTATCTAAACCGACGCTCACCGCATTGAGCGGCATCACAGCACTATGCGTGCCCGCATAATTTCCAGCAGGTGCGCCACTTGCATTGCGAGGCGTTGCACGACCGGCATTGGGTTTTGCGGTGTTTTTATTGTGATGTGGCATGCTGACGTTGGGTGCTTCAAGTAAGCTGTTCCACTCGCCGCAATCACTACATTGCCCTGCCCACTTGCCAAAATGAGCGCCGCAAGCTTGACAGACATAACTGGTTTTATTTTTTGCCATAATATAGAAGCCTTATGCAGGTGTTCAAGTCTAAAAGTGAGAGTATATGAAAAGGAATGACGCTTATAAGCGTATTTTTAAAGATAAGAACTAAAGTATAAATATTAAGATAAACAAGCAGTTGCTTTAAGAAGCAATGTTTTATAGAAGGATTTTGCGAACGGCAAAATATACACAACACATGGCGAGGGCTGACTAAGAATGCATAGTAGCGAATCTTATGTCAGCATGGTTAGATAAGGAATCAATCCAGTAATAAGTTAACCAATCTATACCTGAAAGTCTTTACCAAGATACACAGATTTTACCAGCTCATTTTCTAGAACTTCTTCTGAGGTACCCTCAGCAATGATAGCACCCTCTGAGACGATATAAGCTTTTTCACAAATCGCTAAAGTTTCACGGACATTATGGTCAGTGATTAACACGCCAATACCGCGTCGTTTGAGCGCCAAAATAACATCTTTGATATCACCAACAGAGATAGGATCTACACCGGCAAAAGGCTCATCTAATAAGATAAATTTGGGGTCAGCTGCTAGAGCGCGAGCAATCTCGCAACGACGACGCTCACCGCCTGATACGCTCATGCCCAGAGATTTTCGTACATGCTCCAAATGAAAATCATCAATGAGTTTTTCAAGCTCTTGACGCTGCTGGTTACTATTTAAATCTTTACGAGTTTGCAGAATCGCTAAGATATTGTCTTCAATGGATAGCTTACGAAAAATAGAGGCTTCTTGTGGTAAATAACCAATACCGGCACGCGCACGCTCATGCATGGCATATTTGGATAAGTCCATATTTCCCAAGGTGACACGGCCTTTATCCATATTGACCAGTCCAACTACCATATAAAAACTGGTCGTTTTACCTGCACCATTTGGACCTAACAATCCAACCACTTGCCCTTGCTCAACAGAAAATGAGACATCTTTAACAACCCAGCGTTTACCATAGCGCTTACCCAAGTTTTGCATCGATAAACGAGCAACCGGCTCAACATGATCGGTTAGTACTACAGGGTTGTTACTTCTATTATCATTCATAACTTACTCATAACTGACTTATACCTTGCTCATAATATGACAGCATTCCACTTCATGCCAACTGCTCAGATGTTCAGTCGCTTATTTATGTTATTACTGGCTTTATGGGTCTTGGCTTAATTGATTATAACGCTTAGCGTATGCTGCTTTGGCTGTTGCTATTATTAGGCGGGAACACCAATTCCACGCGCTGATTGCCGCCAGCGGTCGCTTCCACATCACCGGCTTTTAAGCTATAGCGGATAACGTTTCCGGCAAAACTTGCGCCATTTTGTACCAATTTTGCATTGCCCGTCAGCGTGACAATACCTGTAACGGCATTGTAGTCAATCTTGTTTGCCTGACCTTTTGCCAGACCTTTTTCTTGCGTCACAACCTGCTGCATCGTCGCTGGACGCCCTGTTGCTACTGCAGAATTGATACTTCGACCCTGTGATAAATTGACCGTAATATTGTCAGCCGTCATCTTAAATGTACCTTGGGTAATAACTACCGCACCGGAGTAGCTTGTAATACCGCTACGCTCACTATAAGTGGCTTTGTCCGCCAATAGTTTGATCGGCTGATTGGCATCTGATGGCAAAGCATGGCTATATAATGGCAGCGCCAACAGCATGACTACTGGCAATGCACGCAATCTATGCGACACTTGAATATAGCGCGTCGATAGCAAGCGTAAAGTAGGCAAAGAATTAGATTTCATGAAAATTACTCGTTTTGTAATGGGTAGTAGAGTTTGCAAACTTCCTGCTATAGTTAAAATATCTCAAAAACGCTACAGTGCTGCTGATATAAATTTTTTGCAGCCTCTGTCGGCTAGCTACAGCAAGCAAGAAAAATTAATATCAGCAGTACTTGATGTATCGATATTACTTTTCCCTGACTATAGATGCTTCACTGAATAATATGCTAATTAGAACAAGGCTTTGTCTTGACGGTCAGCAGGCGTAAAAGAGACCGCCACTTGACCAAATTCATACTCGCCTGTTTCAAGATTGGCTTTCATACTCGATGCTTCAAAACGGTTCATACCTTGTTCAACCTTGACCGGATCATTACTATACACTTGACCTGACTTGGTATTACCTTTCAATGTGGCACCGGTGACCTTAATGGGTTCGACTTCAGGCTTAGCTGTTTTGCCTTCACTGATTAAAGAAAAACCGCCTGATAAACTCAGCTCGCCCGTCTGCTGACTGATAGCCGCTGTACCCGCTTCGATACGATAACGTTGCTCATCTGAAGGCTCCCAGTTCATGGTAATGCCTTTCATCTCATCTTGATTGGTTGCCGGATTGTGCGTTAATGACTCAGCGCTTAGCTCATATTCTGTTTCGCCTTGCTCGTTTGTCTGTACCGCCTTGATATCTGTTGCTTCATAATCGACATCAGAGGTTTCAATATTGACTGGCGGCGTGATTTCCCCTTGCTGCTTAAAAAACCAACCAGCAAGACCAGCTATGATCAAGGTAATGACTATTAAAACACGAGTATTCACGATAAGTCATCCTGATTTTTTACTTCATCAAGCGTATAGTGCGCGATAAAGTCTTGGTAATGTCCATGACCCTTTAAAATGAGATCACATACTTCACGTACGGCGCCTGTACCGCCGACTCGCGTGGTCACCATATCACTGCGATTGATAACCTCCGCATGGGCATTTGGTACAGTAGCCGCGAATCCTACCGTTTGCATGGCTTTGATATCAGGCAAATCATCGCCCATATAGGCGCAATCAGCAGCTGTGATATGAAGCGCCGGATCAAGGCTTGCAAGCAGCTCATTTAACGCCACCAGCTTATCATCACGACCCTGCACAATATAATCTACGCCGATCTCTGTTGCGCGCTTAGCAACCATAGGACTGCTACGACCGGTAATAATTGCGGTCAAAATACCATAACGGGCTAATGACTTGACGCCTACACCATCATAGACAGAAAACGCTTTGGTCTCAATACCATTGGCATCATAGATAATTTGACCGTTTGATAGAATCCCATCAACGTCCATGACCAATAGCTTTACTTGTCCGGCTTTTTTTATTAAGTCTTGCATCAGTCATCTCTTCTATTAATATATACTCTAATATAACGCTTATTTTACACCGGCTTGTAGTAAATCATGTACCGTAATAATGGCTTCTAGACGTAGCTTATCATCGATAATAAGCAACTGACTGATAGCATTTTCATTCATCACACTGAGTGCATCTGAAGCTCGCATAGATTTACTGATACGACGAGGGCTACTTACCATCAGCTCACGCATCGGTGTCTGTAAATCAATGCCTTTTTCCAACCCTCTCCTCAAATCACCATCGGTAAATATACCCACCACCTTTTTTTCATCATCCGTAACTACCGTCATGCCTAATCGCCCAGCTGACATGATAAATAGCGCTTCTTGTAAGGGTGCTTGCTGATTGATGAGTGGTAAATCTTCTAATTTGGTGTGCATCAAATCTTCTACTCGCGTCAATAACTGCCGACCCAGTGCGCCAGCAGGATGCGATAACGCAAAATCTTCTGAGGTAAAATTGCGAGCATGTACCAAGGCAACTGCCAATGCATCACCGAGCGCTAGTGTCGCTGTAGTACTTGAGGTGGGAGCAAGATTTAGCGGGCAAGCTTCTTGCGACTTACCAAGTGTCAATATAATATCCGCAGCATGGGGCAGCATACCGCGTTTATCTCGACTGATACTAATCAGCGGAATATTTAAGTGCTTGACCACAGGCAAAAGCATTTTTATCTCATCTGACTCGCCAGAGTTAGAGATGGCAAGCAACACATCCCCTTTGACCAACATCCCAAGGTCACCATGGCCTGCTTCACCAGGATGCATAAAGAACGATGGCGTACCAGTAGACGCAAATGTCGCCGCTATCTTACGACCAATCAATCCAGACTTACCCATCCCTGTCACAACCACACGGCCTTGACACGCCAAAATGATGTCACAAGCCTGAGCGAATCTATCATCTATTTGCTCGGTCAGTAATGCTAGTGCCGCCTTTTCAGTATTGATGGCATCAATAGCGGTACTAATAAATTGCTCATGGGTTAGATTGCGTTCAGGACTATTCATACAGTGGCTCTATATTTTATTAATTTTTTGTTTGCAATGACTCTATATTTTTGGCTATATATTATTATAATTTGATGAATCATTTTACTATACATTTTATAATACTATGAATCATATTAATAATTATGGTCAATATTAATATGATTCTGTAGGAATACAGCCCTAAGGCTATCGTGGGTGCATTAAAACGTTATTACTTATAAGAATATCAATACAAAAAAACCCACTATAATAGTAGGTCTCAATAGGATATCTCATGTCTTAGTAGGAGGGTCTAAGAGTTACTATCACCAGATTCGTCATTAGGTTTGTTGTCATAACCCACATTCTCTGACGGCGCTTCAAAACCACGATCTTGACCAAAACCACCACGCTCAAAACCGCGCTCTTGACCTTGACCAAAGCTACCGCGCTCAAAGCCGCGCTCTTGGCCTTGACTAAAGCCTCCACGATTAAAGCCACTACGATTGGCAAAACCACGTTCTTCAAAGCCGCCACCAGTAGCTGGATTTGCGCTACCGCCACGCTCAAAACCACCGCTCACACCGCCACTTTGACTCGGATAGCCCATTGGTGCTGCGCCTTGGCTTTGAGTAGTCGCGCTTGGCGTTGTGCTGCTACGAGGATTACGTGCTGGGACGACTGTTGAGATAGCATGCTTATATACCATCTGACTGACGGTATTTTTCAGCAAAACCACATACTGATCGAATGATTCTATTTGACCTTGCAGCTTAATACCGTTCACTAAAAAAATAGAAACAGGAATGCGATCTTTGCGTAGTGAGTTCAAGAACGGATCTTGTAAAGTTTGTCCTTTTGACATGAAATCTCTCCTAAATATTATATAATTATTGTTAGCGCCAATTATTTTAAGGGTTACTGCAATTATAATGGCTAAGGGTAGATACAATAATAAGTTTTATTTATAAAACGTATCTAAATAAGTGCTAAAGCTTGTTAAGTCATTCTACTTTATCGTGAATATGTCGTTATTTTCATAAATTAAGTAACCAAGTGTTGCATGGGTCACCTCTATCACCAAATGTTGATGAATAATCACTAAAAAGCAATCAACGCTTGCAACAGTTAACACTTTCATATAATCAAATTATAACAGTTATATACATTATACTTTGAAACTAATTGTCATTACTTTCGTATCTTTGTATGATGTTATACGGTCATGCTGTGTTTTTATTACTACAGCTCGACCATTAATATTACAGAACACTAATGGTCTGACAAATCTAGATATAGGCAAACGACTGATATCACTCATTAAACCAAATACGCTCTCGCCTGCTCCATAGTGCTAAATGAGTGCAATATTAACTTATTTTTTTGAAAATCTGTCACATCATCAGAGCCAACAATGGATGTCGACGACGCTGTTATTGATCCTATTGCAGGCACTGCTGCCGTATTAGACAGTTGCATCACTTTTCGCAGCCACGTGTATTGGCGCTTTGCTAACTGCCTTGTAGCATATAATGCCTTATTTTGCATTTGCTGACAAGCAAGCGCTTCGGTTTGGGCAGTTGCCATTGGTAGATGCGTCTGAGTTATGCTACTTTGAATCGTGGTATCTTGCTCTTTACTTTCGTTACTTGATGGTTCCGATTGAGCAAAAGCATCATAAAACTGCGCTTTATCCAAATGAGGCTGTTCAAATACAGGGTGATTAGTCTGTACCAAATACTCTAATACTTGTCGATAACCAACACAGCGCATCGAAGGTAAGCTTGGGGTCAGAGGATAATGCTCAAGCAAACTGATAACCTCTGCTACCAATCCTTCACGCCACATGATATCTAATCGCTGCTCAATACGCGTATGTAACCATGGACGGTCTGGCATAACCGCCAAAGCATGCCACTGTTGATTGGGATTATGTGCCAATGCTTGCTTGGGCTGACGCTGCCAGTCACTGATAGGAATGTCAGTTTGCAAATATACTTCAACAGCACGGGTAATACGCTGGGTATCAGTTGCATTAAGGCGCTCATGGCTGATAGCATCAACTTTACCAAGATAATCATATAGCGCACTGATTCCCTCATCTTGGCGCCACTGCTCAACGCGCGCGCGAACACTGTCATCACTATCAGGCACTGGTGAGAGTCCATCAAGCAATGCCATGTAATACATCATCGTACCGCCGACCAACAAGGGTATTTTGCCATTCTGATGACAGCTATCAATTAATCTTGCCACATCATTGACAAACTCAGCGACACTATAGCTTTGCATAGGATCAATGATATCGACCAAATAATGGGGGTATCGTGCCAGCTCAGCAGCATTTGGCTTTGCGGTACCGACCGTCATGTCACGATACACCAATGCTGAATCTACCGAAATCAGCTCATAACGACCGCTATCATAAAGCTCATAAGCCAAAGCGGTCTTACCACTCGCGGTTGGTGCCATCAAGCACACCACGCTATTGTCCGCCAAATTGGGAATCAAGTAAGAAGATAGGCTATCAGACGAAAGTCGCATATACTTGCCTTTGATGGTCATGGTTTTAAGAACAATAAGGTAAATTATTGATAGCTCAGCGATATGTCTTAACTATAGAAAATACCCTATTTTCACAATACCGCTATTTAAGCGCAGATGATAACATCAATGTGACTAATTGTTGACTATCTATAGAGTGGATAGCATATTTGCTCAGTATAGCTTCCATATCTGCTACAAAAGCTCGTGCATCTTGTTCAGACATTTGCATGGTTATCTTCGCCAATTGTTGATTGGTAGTAGTACTATTTAATACTTTGGCGTTGTTATACATAGTGCTGCTAAAGATAGTTGACTCAAACAATACTTTTAATCTTGACTGCCATCTCTCAGCACTAATTAGCGCACACTGCCCTTGATAATAAAATAGCAACCAAGGCAGCGCTTTATCGTCATTGCTATATATAACTGAAGAAGCTACCAGATCAGTGACACTATCTATAACTTCTAAGCAAACTGGTAAAGGTGGTGTGTTTACAGGGTAACTGTTTACAGCATGACGACTGTCTTCTACAGGCTCATCAATATGAAAGTCTTTAATACTTTCGGATAACGACTCATTTTCTGACAGCTGATATGGTTGCTTAAGAGCTTGCACTTGCTGACTTGCCGTTGCATTGTTGGTAGATGATGTTATTGCGTCTAACGCATTAAACGACTTTCTTATGGAAATATTATCATTTGGTGCTCGCTCTTTAGAGCGAACAATTTTCGTGGTATTAAGCCCTCTTAACTTCGCACGAACCGCATGACTTAAATGCGCCATGATATTGTTCAGCGGGCTAATCTTGATACGCTGCTTGGAAGGATGAACATTAACATTGATCCACTGAGTTGGTAACTCAAAATAAAGCGCATAACCCATACCTGCTAGCTGTACACTTTGAACCATTTGACGAAGCTGATTGCTAATTAATGCCTCTTTTACCAATCTGCCATTTACATAAATAAGCTTTGGTAAACTATGGTTGGCATCATAACTTGCCCACAACCAACCGCCAATACTCGCCGGTTGCATAGTGCGTACATTATCAGCATATTCACCATTAGCATGAGTAGCAGAAGAACTTCCAAATTGCTGCGTTAGGCTAGATAAATCAACCGCGACTTCAATTGCCTGCTCTGCAAGTGCCAATCCAGTCGCTTGTTCCAAACGTGATAGCGGCAGATAATTTTCAGTATCTTTATTTATAGTGTTTACCGACAGTGATAGCCGTTTTTTATTATCATGAAAAAGCGTCAGCGCCACATCAGCGCGTGCTAAAGCCACTTCACGGACAATCGTTTCGATATGACTGAACTCAGTCGCGATAGATTTCAAATTACCGCGGCGTGCTGGTACGTTGAAATATAAATCTTTGACTGTAATAGTAGTACCGCGATGATGCACAACGGGTATTAATTTTGGCGTATCGCCTAATATACCGGCAACTTGCAACTGACGACCAATACCGCTGTCATTATGACTACTGGTTAAGGTCAAACGGGAAACAGCAGCCGTCGCTGCCAGTGCTTCCCCGCGAAAACCCAGCGTTGTAATTCCGTGCAAGTGTGCCACATCAGCGACTTTGCTAGTGGCATGACGCGTGACTGCCATGACCATATCATCAGGATGAATCCCAACGCCATTATCAATTACCTCAATCATACCCATGCCACCTTGGGTAATGCGGACCTCGATATCTGTGGCATGAGCATCAATTGCATTTTCCAGTAGCTCTTTGACCACAGCTGCTGGACGCGTCACGACTTCACCCGCTGCTAATTGATTAATAAGCAGCGGCGATAGTTTTTTAATGCGTGTATTGGTGTGGCTATGTAGCATTGATGGGTATCATATATTAAAAATAATAGAGGCAGATTTTAAGGCTTTAAACATCTGTAGCACGATTTGGACTAAAGATTTAGACTGGATAAGTCAAAACCTTGTACTTGTCCTGCCTTTGACAATCGTATTGCAACTTGGCGAGATTCTTTATCATCATTGCTATTACTTTGAATCATATCAATAAACATAGTAGGCGGCGGCAAATAGCTGTGCGCTCGGCTCGCCCACTCAATGATAACCAACGCATTTGGCTCATCCAAATACTCATCAAAGCCAATAAAAGACAGCTCTTCTGGATCTTGTAAACGATATAAGTCAGCATGATAAACAGGTTTAATTGAGCCGTCATTTTGGGTAATACTATAAGGCTCAACCAAGGTATAAGTCGGACTTTTCACCGCTCCTTTATGCCCTAGCGCTTGCAACCAATAGCGAGTTAATGTGGTTTTACCCGCACCCAAATCTCCTGCCAGCCACACACTACCTGTCAGCGGCAAAGCTGCCAATTGCTCAGCCAAACGCTGAGTATCTTTTTCTGAATGCAGCGTCAAAGTCTTCAAATTCTTACCACCACTTATAGCTGCGTCTTCAATCGTTTGATTATTATTCATTAAACTCAATCTACCTGTACTTGCATTGTGACTGCTGGATTAACGAAACTCTCACCACGTATCAGTTTGGCATATAGCTCAGGGTCATGCCACTCTGCACATACTTGCTCGCTAAATTCGAAATCCTTTAGCACCAACTTACCCATTTGCTCATTGCTCACATCATCAGCAAAACACTGCGCGTAACCAGTCGCAGTTTCGTGCGCAATCACTGAATATACGCTGACATCCGCTTCGCCATTTTGCATTTGTGTCTGTTGCAGAATCTCTTGCGCCCAAAAGAATATCACCCGCGAGAACTGCTCTGCTGATGGCGATACCGGCAAGCTGATCCAGCGTGCACTGAATTTCTTACAGGCAGCGATGTACTCAGGATCGTCTTTACTCCAAAAACAAATCGCATGATCAAAGCTGTCGATAATGTCTTTAATAGAGGATTTTAATAAGCCAAAATCATAGACCATCTGCCCATGATCTAAACGCTTGGCCTCAAGTATCAGCTCAACCTGATAGCTATGACCATGAATCGAGTGTTTGCAGCGCTCAGAGCTACAGTTACGCACAATATGGGCGTTTTCAAATTTAAACAGTTTACGGATACGCATAATAATCAACCAAAACAGTAAGCATCATTGTGCTAAATAATAATAGGATAAAGGTTTGCCGCGATTTATCGGCTTGCTGCTCATTATAGCAAATCGTGATGTATTCGTAAGTAAGCACTTATTAACGCCAGCGTCCATTTGCTTGAAGCTAGCTATTAATCACCCTTAGGGCTATACTGATTTTAATAAGTATTAATCAGTCACATAAAAGGACAACATCATGAGTAAAGGTCAAGATAGTAAGAAGAATGTCAAAAAGAAGCCGCTATTAACGGCAAAAGAGAAAAAAGCGGCTAAACAATCAAAGAAAGATGATAATGGTAGCATCTTAGGAAAGCATTAATAGTAAGTGTCTCAACATGCCAATCAAGCTTAATGGTTTGATTGGCATTTTTTTATTTATATGATCAGTGAAAAGCAATATCGATACCTTATAGTACTGCTGGTATGAATTTACTAAATCTTGAATTAACAAGCTTTAATTTGCGCACTTTGACTCATAATCTAAGTACTGCGCGGCGCAAACATAATAATTGCCATGCCCAATAAAGCGATAGCAGAACCTACAATATCCCACGTCGTTGGGCGTATACCATTCACCGTCCACAACCATAAAATCGCCATCGAAATATAAACACCGCCATAAGCGGCATAGACCCTACCGGCAGCAGCTGGATGTAATGACAGCAGCCATACAAAAGCTATCAAACTCAGGGCACCAGGTATGAGTAACCAAACTGACTTACCCTCTCGTAGCCACAGATAAGGCAGATAACAACCTGCGATTTCAGCCAATGCAGTAAGAGCAAAAAGCCCTACTGTTTTTAATTCAGACAAAAGTTACTCCTCGACCGTGATAAATCCCGTCAAATAATGCACAGCATGACCAGAGATAAGCACTCTATCTCCTGTAACCACACAATCTAGCACCCCGCCACGTTTTGACGCTTGATAAGCAACCAATGTATTTTTACCCAGTCGCTGTGCCCATAATGGCGCTAATCCAGTATGAGCCGAACCCGTAACTGGGTCTTCATCACCACCATTGGCAGGCCAGAAATAACGTGAAATGAAATCGTAGTCTTTGTAGTGGGCAGATTTAGCCTGACAAGTGACAACCACATCGAGAGGCGCAAGTTGTTTTAGCGCGTCATTATCACGCTCTACATTTAACACGTCAAATTCCGAGTCATAAATCACAAAATATGCCTGTGCGTTTTTATAGACTTCAATAGGGGCAATAGACAATCCTGCCAGCAAACTATCAGGGATTTCACTGACTTTCTCAGGCTTAGTATTGGGAAAATCCATCTGTATTTTATCATGATCGGTTTGCTTGACCGCTAAAACCCCAACTGCTTCAGCTGAAAACTTAATAGACGTCAAAGTAGGGTTTTTCTTAAACAGTACAAAGGCAGAAGCCAAGGTCGCATGACCACAAAAATCAATCTCCGTAAGCGGTGAAAACCATCGAATATGATAAGTACCTTTATTATCCAAGACTATAAAAGCCGTCTCTGATAAATTATTTTCAAAAGCAATAGATTGCATGAGTTTCTCAGACAACCAACTTTCTGTGATAATCACTGCCGCTGAATTGCCTTTAAACACAGTATTAGTAAAGGCATCGATAACATTGATTTCTAATTGCATATTACGCTCTTATTTTTATGATAGGGATATCGCTGATTTACGGTAAAAAACACACTACTGTTAATAGAAGTAGAATGAAATTTCACAGCCTTTATCAGGCTCTATCTAAAGGATTGTCGCATCGGTTTGAATAGCTTATTTGTAGACTATAACTCAGTATCTATCATCTCCTGTATTTTCCTACAGACTCTCGAGCTTACCTTTTGCAAATCAGTATACATCTTTGAAAGATTTGCATTTATTATTTGGTCATTATAGGTAGAGTGCAATCATAACTAAGGCAATAGCTGGGGCGCGATATAATCTGTCAAATTAATGGTGGCTATCTTCTCAGCCCAATCTGGCTCAGTTGGATGCGGTAAACTATCTAAAACCGTCAAAGGCTTCTGATAAATTGTTTTAAAAGCATCCATAAACCCAATTGCAGTATCGCCGCAAGGTACGATGATAATATCAGCTGGCGCTTGCTCAAGCACTTCAGTTAATCGACTAACAAAGTCTTTAAAAACACCGTTTTTCTTCAAATATACAGGTAATTTATTCGGATTACTTTGATTTAAATTTTGTTTAATAGCTGCCAATTCATTCACTTTTGCTAAGTCTTCACTATTTAAAGCGCAAGGGTAAAACGCTTTATTCAGTGGCAACGTAGAGCAGTTCAAAATACCCAGTGGCTGATAATTTAGTGCTTTGATATTACAGCCTAATGGCAATTGGGCATCAAAATCCTTTAAATACCCTTGAGTCATCAAAAATTGAGTGAGCTCAAGCGCCGACTCGCCTGCCGCTGGATGTTGATGGATATATTCATTGATATAGGGAGATTCTAGAATAAATAACACTTTTAACTTTTTCACATCCTCAATCAAGTTAAATACTTTATATTTTTCTAAAGACATCGCAATTCTCCTTATGCCATCTATAGCTATCAGTTTTATGATACTCGTTCTTATTATAGAAGCAGATACGTAAAAAAGCACCCTATCGAGTCTGCCTCAATAGGGTGCTTTTTATTTAACGAACAATAAAAACCAACACGACAATTTAGATATCAAACTCAAGCGCTCTATCGCCCTCGCTATCTTTGATGCGCGTAGGCAGACCAATTTTATTCAATAGATTGATAAATGGCTTGGCATCAAGCTCTTCAACGTTTACCATTTTTCCTGCATCCCACTCGCCTGTAGCAACTAGCATCGCTGCGGCGACTGGTGGCACGCCTGCGGTATAAGAGATACCTTGACTACCAACTTCATTATAGGCATCTTTATGGTCTGCAATATTATAGATAAATACCTCACTATCGACACCATTAATCTTGCCTTTGACCTTGTCACCGATACAGGTTTTACCTGTGTAATTTGGCGCAAGTGAACTTGGATCTGGTAGGACCGCTTTCACTACTTTTAATGGGATAACTTCTTGTCCTTCAGCAGTCATGACTGGCTGCTCAGACAATAAGCCCAAGTTTTGTAGAACGGTAAAGACATTGATATAGTGCTCACCAAAGCCCATCCAAAAACGAATATTTGGCACATCTAAGTTGGCTGATAAAGAATGCACTTCGTCATGACCACTTAAGTAACTGTTTTGCACACCTACAACAGGCAAGTCATCTGTACGCTTTACTTCAAACATCTTGTTAGACTGCCACTTACTGTCCTGCCAAGAATAAACCGTACCAGTAAATTCACGGAAGTTAATCTCAGGATCAAAGTTGGTGGCGAAGTATTTACCATGACTACCAGCATTAATATCAATAATATCAATATCAGTCACTGAACCTGCATCCATCATGTCATAACCAAGACGTGCATAGGCATTGACCATACCAGGATCAAAACCTGCACCTAAGATCGCAGTGACATTATTATCGGCACAGCGCTGTTTGCGCTTCCATTCATAGTTGTCATACCATGGTGGCGTCTCGCAAATCTTGCGAGGATCTTCATGAATAGCGGTATCAATATATGCTACGCCAGTCTCAATACAAGCTTCCAATACAGTCATATTCACAAATGCCGAACCGACATTGATAAGGATTTGAATACCCGTATCTTCAATCAGCTGTATCAGCGCTTGGGTATCCATGGCATCGACTTCATGCGTGTGCAATACCGCTGGTTGCTTAAAGCTGTTCTTTTCTATAACGCTCTGAGCGATGGCATCGCATTTATCTTGGGTACGTGAAGCGATATGAATCTCGCCAAGTACGTCATTATGCATCGCACATTTATGTGCGACTACTTGAGCGACGCCGCCAGCACCGATAATAAGTACATCTTTTTTACTAGGCTTAACTTGTTGGTTTGTGTTCAAAGAACAATCCTCCTTTGTGTCCCTGTCGATACCATTGATATTGGCTATGCAAAACAGAAACGAGTGAATGATATGCGTGAATTAAAAAGGAAGACCGAGGAAAACCCACGCACCCGTTAGACAAATCCTACTGTGTTTGCCAGTAGCAATTATAACAATTTTTACTGACTTTTCGGCAAAAATTACAACATAACTTAAAAACGTCAAAGCGAATAAAAATTTATAGATAGTTGTTTAGCATTACCATTTGGTCATGCCAAATATGCGTCTAATAGCTTTATGACAAGCTCGCCTTATAATCTTGATAATCAAACTCGCGTTGGATATCGATACTGCCATCTAAGCGGCGAATGACAATCGCTGGCATATTCACGCCATTAAACCAGTTTTTCTTCACCATGGTATAGCCTGCTGCGTTACCAAAGGTAACGGTGTCACCTACTTTTAGCTTGTTTGGCAAGGCATATTCACCAAAGATATCGCCTGCCAAACAAGAACGACCATAGATAATCGTATTATCAGCTGATTTAGCGTTCTCGCTTATGGGTGCAATATTGGTAGGGTCAATATCAAGAGAGGCGATATTCATTAAATCACTATTAACAGCCGCTATCGGCGCTGACTCACGGTAAATCAGCAAATCAAGCATATGTGCTTCAATGGATGAATCTACTACAGCTAGATTTTTTTCATTATGCATCGTATCTAAAACGCTTGTGACTAGCGTGCCAGCACCATGAATACTTGCCTCACCCGGCTCAAGGTAGACTTGTACGCCATATTTTTCACTAAAGCCTTTTAACCTGTCAGCCAGTTTCTCTAGTGGATAATCAGGAGCAATAAAATGAATGCCACCGCCCAAACTGACCCATTCAAGCTGCTGCAAAACATCACCAAATCTGGTTTCGATATCAGCTAAGCTGTCACTAAATGCCTCAAAACTGTCATTTTCACAGTTGTTATGAATCATGACACCGCTAATATCACTCAACACGGCTGCAATTTTATCTTTATCATGCTCCCCAAGACGACTAAACGGACGCGCAGGATCGGCAATAATAAATGACGAATTACTGGTCTTTGGATTTAAGCGTAGTCCGACTGGGATGTTTTTTGCTGCTGCTTCACCTTTAAACGCATTTAACTGGGAGATTGAGTTGAAGATAATCTTGTCGGCATAGCTGAGTACTTCAGGCATCTCATCCGCGCTGTAAGCCACGCTATAGGCGTGAGTTTCTTTTTTATCTTTGTTACTAGCGTCGCTATTATTACCAAAAGTCTCATAACCCAATCTGACTTCATTTAGCGAAGATGACGTCGTACCATGCAGATAAGGCTGCATGATATCAAAAACGCCCCAAGTCGCAAAACATTTGAGCGCAAGCAGTGCTTTTGCGCCAGACAACTCGCACAGGCGCGCGATAATCTGCATATTGGCGACGATTGCGGCTTCATCAAGCAAGTAATATGGCGTTGGTGGTAATGATGACTGAGTGTTTTGTAGCGAATTTTTTGTATTCATAAGGTTTACCTAATAGCTGCTGCTCGTATCATGACAGACATAAATATTTGCGCTATAGTAGACTAAATCTATCATAATTAGAATAGCTTATGTCTCTCTCAACCGATTATTCCACCTCAAAAAGCCATGCCAATTTATCGTCACTTGATCCAAAAAACATAAGTTTAGAGTATCTCGATTCAGAGGCGCATGCCGTATTGGATTTTTGGTTTGATAAGGACAATGAACAGTATTGGTTCGAGCAAAGCCATGAATTTGATCAGCAAATAAAAGAGCGGTTTGGTAAAATTTGGCAAGCAGCAAAGCAAGGGGAATGCGTCACTTGGCGCATTTCAGAAGCAGCAACCGACTGCAACAGCTCCATTACCGCTTTAGCTGGGCGTCTGGCAGAGATCATCGTTTTAGATCAATTTTCACGCAATTTATGCCGCAATAAAGCGGAGGCGTTTGCGCAAGATGGTATGGCGCTGGTGTTGGCTCAAGAAATCGTATTGCAGCCACATTTTTCTACCTTACCAATGACATGGCGCAAATTTGCCATTATGCCGTTTATGCATTCAGAATCTTTAAGGATTCATAGTCGCTATCTGCCATTATTTGAGCAGCTCGATGATGCCATTACTTTAGATTTTGAGCAGCAGCACAAAGAGATTATCGAGCAGTTTGGGCGTTACCCACATCGCAATAACACGTTAGATCGCGAGTCAACGGATGAAGAAGAAGCCTTTTTACAGCAGTGGAACTCGTCGTTTTGACGTGATAACGCTTTCATAGTGGATTGACCATTATATAAAACAAGGGCTGAATCAGATAACTGGTTCAGCCCTTGTTTTATAGTCAGTCCTAAATAAAAGAAATACAAATATTATCAATCACTACTGGGGTTAATTTTTCTTGCTTGCTGTGCCTACGCAGACAGAGGCTGCAAATAATTAACCCCAGTATTTCTCTACTCTTTTAAAAGTGGATCAACTATATGATAAGTCTTCTAGATCACGCAATTAATTGTTCACAGCACCAGTTTTAAAGGTAAAGCTCTCACGCTCTATGGCTTTGCTATCGACTAAGATATCAAAGCTGACACGGTAATCACTATTGCCATGTAAACCACAATTTTCGTCTTTTTTACTGGTGCTTGTACAGCTTTTCAAATTGTCCGTAATGGGCAAGATGAACGCTTCGTTCGCTGGTAGCTCATATATGGTATTTTTATGGGGATCTTGGCGATAATCCAATAGCTCAATGGGCACATCCATATTACGCTGTATATCATGGAATTTAACATTGCTGATATCAATCGTTTGAGCAGACGGCATACTGACATAAATAGGCTGTCCGATAGGATCAGTTTGTAAGTCACGACCCGTTCCTTTGACCGGACTTGGCGTTTCGTTATACAACGCAGTGACGGTACCGCTGACCCCTTGGCATGGATAAGTGAATATTCCTGCTACCGTATTATCTTTGGTTGCCTGCGTCGCTGAGGCATGGTTGACTAATACATAACCTTGATTATTAGCCGTATCCTTACCAAAAGGCTTATAAGTGACCATGCCCGTCCCTGTCAAACTTGAACCTGGTAGCATCAAAGAGCGCAGATGATAAGGCGCTGCCAATAACGACTTAGCCATTGAGCCTGCCACTGTATCAGAGCCTATAATATCGCCTGCCGAGCTATAGTAAACCGATTGGGCAATATTCTCAGTCACCCCATATCGGGCGTTGCCATATTTTGCCTGTAATAACCGGTCTGTGAAGCTAACGCCCCTAAAGAACGGGTTATTATCACCTGTAACGTTTGCGATATCCGCAATCTTATTTTCATAATGTGGACTAAAAGTAGTCGGTGTACTGTTAGCAAATACGTGCTTGATGTATTTGGCATGTTGAATCGCAATATTATCCAGTGCGGTGTCAGCGGACAAGCCACCAAGACCACAGCTGGTACGCGCTAGACTAAAGGTATTACTTGCGATTAATGCTGCTTGTGCCTCATTGTCGCTTGCTACATTATCAGTTTGGTCATCGGGCTTATCAGTCGAGGTATCATCAGAGCTAGCAGCAGGTGCTGTTGGCTCTGATGATACCTCTTTAGCGCTATTGTCTGAGTCTTCGCCACCGCCACAGGCCGTTAAAAAAGCCGTTAATAATATAATTACAGCGAGGTTTTTTTCTGGCAATTTAAGGGTCATCTCTTATCCTATAAGATAGTGGCGTGGTTATTATGAACAATAATTTGGGTATAACGGATATTATCGAATACTTATTCGGATGTCATTTAACAAAAAGTATAAAGCTTTAAGGCATATTTATTAAAAAATTAACAATTATTTCGCTTAGGCTATTTATTTAAATAAATCAGCCAATCTCTACCCACTCTTAACGCTCTAACGCCTTTCTAACGGGTGCAAAGCTGCGTCTGTGCGCGGCTAATACGCCATAAGTTTCGATTGCCTCCATATGTGCGCGCGTTGGATAGCCTTTATGCTTGGCAATGCCATATTCAGGATGCTTAGCGTCAAGCGCGTACATGGTTTTGTCACGGCTAACTTTTGCCAAAATACTGGCAGCGGCAATATTGGTATGACGAGCATCACCCTTAACCCATGCTTGACAGTCAACTACTTCTTCTTCGACACCAAGTTCTACGAGCCTTGCATAATCTAGATCTGGACAGCGATTCCCATCGAATAAAACTTCAGCATGCAGCTGATGTATGTCTTGTGCCATGTCATTCAAATGATAAGCAATGACCTCTAACATTATCTCAGTACATAAACGCATCCCAAGCATGGTGGCTTGCAAGATATTCACTTGGTCAATGACTGCCGCTGGTATTTCAGCAATGATAAAACCCAGCGCATACTGCTGAACCAATGGATACAGCATATCGCGCTTTTTTTCGCTCAACTGCTTGGAGTCCGTCAGTATCGATAAAGGCGTATCTTTGAGAGGCTGCCCTTCAATCAGTCCTGACCAAACACGTGGTAATATTACCGACGCAACATTCACGCTGCCCAATAATGGTCCACGGCCTGCTTCATCGACCCCAATCTGGAGCGCTGAGCCCGCATCACTCTGTGCAATATTATTCGAATATTGCGCAAGTAATTCGTTGATATTAAGTTGACCAGATAAATAAATAGGAGAAGCCAAATTAATATATTGTCCTTTTATATCAATCTGTTCGATACTGCGTTCAATTTTTAAAAGATTACTCTCTATATGTAGCATGCTATTCATTAATTTTATTGTCTTATTTTATGAAATGAAAAGGTATGTAATGAATTTTCTTACTAGATCTGCGGCGTTTTCGACGGATAATTTTGCAGATACCATTGTTCAATCACGCTATTGGCAGGTTGATGATTGCTTTGCTGTTGCAAAAGATGCTTGGTCTGAATCAGCGCATTCAATTGCTCCGCATAAGCACGTGGCTGCAAAAGGCGCATGACGGTACGGCAGATATTGTCACCACTTGCTTGCTCTTGAATAAGCTCCGGTACGATCGCGGTAGCTGCCAAAATATTTGGCAAACCCACATAGGGCACTTTGACTAGACGTTTAGCAATCTGATAGGTTAGCTGATTCAGCTGATAGACGACGACCATCGGACGCTCAAGTAGCATCGCCTCAAGCGTTGCGGTACCTGAGGCTAACATCACAATATCTGATGCCGCCATCGCCTGCTGACTAAAGGTTGGCTGGCTATCATCATAGACCACCACGATGGCGGCACGCAGCTGCTCTGAGCGCTGATCAATCACATCTTGGACGATATATTGATGGTTTTGATCGACAGTTGGGATGATAAAGCAAAGCTTTGGGTCCAATAAAAGCAGCTTTTGGATACCGTCTAGCATCAAGGGTAAAATAGCCGTTATTTCACCGCGGCGTGAGCCCGGCATCACACAAATAAGCTGACTGACCTCATCAAAGCGTTCGATAAAAAACTGCTGTAAGCCATCGTTGTGCCAGACCAGCTCACTACGGCGCTGATTGATCGGGATCTCGAGTAGTGACTGGTCAATGGTATGCATCAGTGGATGCCCAACGCATATCGCCGGATGCTTATAACGCTCGTAAACAGGCAGCTCAAACGGAAACAGGCACAATACCAAGTGGGTTGCCGCTTTAATATTATGAATACGTGACTCGCGCCAAGCCCAGATAGAAGGACTAACATACTGCACGCAAAACACGCCTTTAGGCTTTAATTTTTTAGACACTCGTAGATTAAAATCAGGGGCATCTATGCCAATAAACCAATCAATATCCGCCTTTTTAAAAGCAGCCAGCAACTCACGACGCGCCTTAAGCAAATCAGGCAATTGCCCCATGACTTCTACCAGACCCATCACTGCCAAACGGGACAATGGAAAAATGCTATTAAGCCCTTGTGCCTGCATTTTGATACCGCCCACTCCAACCCAAACGATGTCATCACGTAGATTGTTCATCTGCTGCATAAAATCTGCACCCAGACTGTCTCCTGATACTTCACCAGCGACGATACCGATAACGAGCGGCTCACGCGTTATAGTAGCCAACTCGTGAGTATCAAATGGCGCAGTTAAATCAGGCTGAAGCGTATGGTTATCGGTCATGAAAAGCTCTTAATAATAAAGTGTTACAGTGAAAGTCGTACAAGGGAGAAAACATGGATATTATAAAATATAACATGGGGTATCTATTATAGGATACGCACCATCATAATCAGCGGCGTTTTTGGTACTCAAATTCAGCTATTTATACTGCCATCATACGTGACGATGATAAAAATAGCGAAGCTGCCCGAAGAAATACAGTGGCATAAACGTCTCTTTATCCTACCTATAATCATCAAGTATAACCAAGTTTTCGCATCAGCATTCCAGTTATCAGTCAATTAACTGCTTGACTGCCCTTGTCAACTGGTACTTTTGTCCGCATAATGAAAGTCCCTATAAATCAGCTAGACGATATATAATCATGATAACAACCGCTACCCATAATGCAGAAATTGACGACGTGAATATTGAAAAATTTATTCCATTAATCACACCCAATGAGCTAAAAACCGAACTTCCTTTATCAAACGAAGCCTATAAAACCGTTTTAAATGGTCGTCACACTATCCAAAACATCTTGGATGGCAAAGACAAGCGTTTGTTTGTGGTTATTGGTCCATGCTCTATTCATGACATCAAAGCCGCTCATGAATATGCTGATCGCTTAGCCATATTGGCGAAAGAGATTGAAGACAGCGTATTCGTTGTGATGCGTGTCTATTTTGAGAAGCCGCGCACGACCGTTGGCTGGAAAGGCATGATTAATGACCCTGATATGAATGACAGCTTTGATATTGAAAAAGGTTTGCGTACAGCCCGTAAGCTACTGCTTGATCTCAATGAAAAAGGACTACCTTGTGCTACTGAAGCGCTTGACCCGAATACACCGCAGTACATGCAGGACTTGATCAGCTGGTCAGCGATTGGCGCACGTACAACCGAGAGCCAAACGCACCGTGAGATGAGCTCAGGCTTATCATGCCCAGTCGGCTTTAAGAATGGTACTGATGGTGGCATGACTGTTGCGGTCAACGCCATGCAAGCGGTAAAAGCGGGTCATAGCTTTTTAGGTCTTTCTTCAGATGGTAAAGTGTCTATCATCAAATCTAAAGGCAATCCTTATGCTCACGTGGTATTACGCGGTGGCAATGGTAAGCCTAACTACGATGAAACAGCAGTCGCTCAAGTAGAAGACGCGCTTGCCAAAGGTAAAACCAGTAGCAAGATTATGATTGACTCAAGTCATGCCAACTCTGGTAAAGACCCTTACTTGCAACCGATGGTGATCCAAAACGTCGCGGAGCAAATCAGAAACGGTAACAAGTCAATCATTGGTATGATGATTGAGAGTCACTTAAAAGGCGGTCGCCAAGAGCTGACTGCTGATTTGGACGCGCTCGAATACGGCATGTCAATTACTGATGGTTGCTTAGATTGGGACAGCACGGTCACAGCACTACGTAACTTACGTGATATGGTCAAAGACATCCTACCTAACCGTTAATAACTGCTTATCCAACAATAGCTACTTATTAAAAAAGCCCGTTTGACACTAAATTGTCAGACGGGCTTTTTTCATGTTTAAGATTATGACTTTAGTTTTCTAAGACAGCTCTATGCAGTCGCTGTACCTAGCACACTGCTTAGACTCTCATGCACATGCTTAGAGAATACCTGCTGCTGTACATCGAGCAGCTGCAAATGAGCCATTTGACGGCGTGGCTCAGCTAACGTATTCCAACGTGCCAATACTTGTAGTAGGCGCGAGGCTATCATCGGGTTAGAATCATCTAGTTTCTTAATCACGTCTGTATAGATATCTAAACCTTGTTGCGTCCATAATGCAGTTGGCTGCGAGGTAAAAGCGCTGATGACTGAACGTACGCGATTGGGCGTATTCCAATCGAAATCTTCATGTGCTAATAGTGATTTAATAACATCAGCATTGACGTTGTCAGCAGATGCTTGGACACTAAACCACAAATCAATCACCAAATCATCGGCTTGAAAACGCTGATAAAAATCTGCTAAATACGCATCAGCATTTGCCACTTGATGATTAACCATGGCCTTTAGTGCCCCAAAACGTTCCGTCATACAGCTGGCATTATCATACTGCTGCTGTGCCCACTCTCCAGCGCCTTCCACGTTCGCCGTCAATGCCATATCAAGCACCACATTACGTAGTGCCCGTTCACCACGAGCTTCTGCACTGTCTTCATAAGAGTGCAATGGCAGTTGCTTGTAAAGCATTTCCCATTGATCTTTTAACGCCTCTGCTAGCTGCTGATACAAACCTTCACGCTGCGCTTTGACCACTTCTGGATCATAATCTTCAGGAATAGCAGCCGCCAACTCTTGAGCTGATGGAATATCAAGTAAACGCGCTGCTAGCATTGCATCTTCACCTGCGAGCACTGGCAATGTCTGCGCCAATGCCGCTAGATAAACATCAGGATTGCTCTTTGTGCCTTGGGTGGGCAATAAAATACGGTTGACCAGCATTTGTGTCACTTGCCAACGATTGAAGCCATTGGTTTCATGTTTGAGTAAAAATGCCAAATCTTCATCTTGATAATCATAATTCAGCTGTACAGGCGCACTAAAATCACGTAGCAAAGACACCACAGGCTCAGCACTTACGCCTTCAAAAGTAAAGGTTTGTTTGGCTTGGTCTAATAGCAACATACGCTCAGCAATAATTTTGCCGCTTTCTTTATCAAATAATGCCGTTGCAACTGGAATAGGCAACGGTTTTGGCGCATCAAAGCCGCTCACATGGCGGGTTTGCTGACTCAACGTAATGGTCAATGTTTGCGCAGCACTGTCATAGTTTTGATGACCGGACACCACTGGCGTACCTGGCTGGCGATACCAATCGATAAATTCTTCTACTTTACCGTTAGTAATACTAAGCGCAGATAAAAAGTCTTCAACCGTGACCGCTTGACCATCATAACGACGGAAATACTCGTCCGTCCCTTTTCGGAAATCATCGGCCCCCAAGGTATTGGCTATCATACGGACAATTTCAGCGCCTTTTTCATAGACGGTGGTGGTATAAAAGTTATTAATCTCAACAAAACTCTCAGGACGTACAGGATGGGCAAGTGGTCCTGCATCCTCTGCAAACTGATGGGCACGCAAAGTCGCGACGTCATCGATACGTTGTACCGCGCTTGATTGCTGATCCGCTGAAAACGACTGATCGCGGTAGACGGTAAAGCCTTCTTTTAAACATAACTGAAACCAATCACGACAAGTAATCCGATTGCCTGTCCAATTATGGAAATACTCATGGGCGATAATAGCTTTTACGCTAAAGCTACGAGTATCAGTCGTGGTTTCAGGGCTTGATAATACACAGGCAGTATTAAAGATATTTAGCCCTTTATTTTCCATCGCACCCATATTAAATTGACTGACTGCAACGATCATATAACGATCTAAGTCATAAGCACGACCGTAATTAACTTCATCCCATTGCATCGAATCTTTGAGTGCTTGCATACCGACATCACACTTATCGATATCGGAAGACTTTGCATACACTTCAAGCAAGACTTCTCGACCTTCACTGGTCGTATAGCTATCCGCTAATACATCCAAGTCAGCGACCACACAAGCAAACAGATAGCTTGGCTTATTGGTCGGATCATGCCAAATCGCATAATGGCGGTCTGGGTTATCGATCATATCCCCTGCTTCAACCAAATTACCATTGGCCAATAGCGTCGGATAGCACTTGTCTGCTTCAAGACGGGTGGTAAATATCGCAAGCACATCAGGGCGGTCTGGATAAAAGGTAATCTTACGAAAGCCTTCCGGCTCACACTGGGTAACAAACATCGTATCGTCACCACTACCCGCCATATAAAACCCTTCAAGCGCAGTATTGGTCTGCGGGCAGATGCGTACTTGAATGGCTAATGTCACCTCATCAGGAGCCTCACTAATCGTAAGCTTCCCTGCTGACAGCTCATAACGCTCAGACGTCAATACTTCACCATTCATCGTCAGCGCCAACAGCTTTAACTCTTCACCAAATAAAACGAGATCACCTGCGCTTTGACGTACCATTTTTAACACACTGTCTACCTGTGCATGGTCTTCAAACAGCTTGATGTCCAAATCAACCGTTTCAACATCATAGCTTGGCTTTTGGTAATCCTTTAAATGGATTTTATTAGGGGTATGAAGCGGCACATCAGGCATATCTGGATTGACAATTTGCGCAGCGGTTTCAGCGGTAGACATATAAATTCCTATTGATTTTTATGAGGGTTATAATGATAACAGCCTTTACAGAGATACCTAGCTACATTGACCTGATGCGCCAAATTTCAAGGGTGCTGGTAAATTAAAATAAGAAAGCACTACCAATAAAAACCCCTATTATCATGGTGCAAATCTCGACATAATACGCATTATATCTATTTGTAAAGACTAGAATTATTTACAGTAATAGTACTTACATAAAGTAACATTTAGTATATGATAGATAGTAATTGCCCAAGTTTTATCGTAAGCAGTTTACAACAACAAATCTAATTCATTAAAATTTTTGGAGCTTATTATGTCAACCAGTTTTTCAAAAATCGCTGCCCTTGCTGTATTGTCAAGCGCTGTCGCTCTAGCATCAGGTTGTGCTACCAAGCGCGCTACTTCTGAAGTCGTGGTTGCTCCACTAGGTATCCCAGGTGGACAAGTTGGCTACAATGGTGCTGTCATCGTCGACAACTCAAATGCAGTCATCACTGGTGCTGAGAACATCCAAGCCGTTGTATACTTTGCTTTTGACAGCAGTGAAATCACCTCACAATCTGCTGGCGTTTTAAATCAACATGCTGGTCTGTTAAAATCTAATCCAAATGCAAGCGTAGTTATCGCAGGTCACACCGATGAGCGTGGTAGCCGTGAATATAACATGGCATTGGGTGAGCGCCGTGCCCAAGCAGCACGTGATTATCTTGCCGCTCAAGGCGTTGCAGCAAATAACATCCGCGTCATCAGCTATGGTGAAGAGCGCCCTGCTGCTGCTGGCACCACAGAAGATGCGTATGCGCAAAACCGCCGCGCTGAACTATCTTACTAAGATATAGAGCACAAGGCACTATACGTCTTAAAAAGCCCAACAAACCTATTGTTGGGCTTTTTGTTAGGCTAAGATAAATCGCGATATAAACCATAAGTTTCTAAAGTATACAGACTATGCAAAACTTAATGCTACACGATATTCTCTATACTCAGCTCGACCCCATGACAATGACATGGTGTGCGACTGCTAAAGTGAGTGCTTCACATTGTGATATTAAAAAAACCAATACTTGCTTAGCTGCCCCTCAAATTGCTTATAACCAACGCCAGCAGCAACGTGCTGGTGTACGGCTATTATTGCAGGCATTGCTCAAAAGACTGGATATCGTCGATCGTTTAGATGAATCAAATTTTCCTTATCGACTCACTCATAGCCAATATTATGTGTGTTTCAGCCATACCAATGGTAATAATAAAAATACTACTCGAATGCAAAATGATATAGAAAAATCAGACATACCATACGTCAAGGTCGCTGTCGTTATCAGTCGCCATCGTGCCTCGGGTATTGATATCGAAGTCAATGCCGTGAAATGGCAGGTAGCAAAGCGATTCTATCATCCAAAAGAGCTGGCTATCTTGCAAGCATTGCCAATGATACAGCGTAGCTCTGCCATAAAATGTCTTTGGCAAATAAAAGAAAGCTTTATCAAGATACATCAATATACGCTTGCCCAAGGTTTAGGCATGGATTATTCCGCCATCATTTACGATTTACTCAATCAGCCTATAGAAATCCTACCTTTGCTTACTCTGACTGACGATAAGACTAACTATCGAATTTCTGTTATTTCCTCACAGCAAACTGTTATTGTTTATTGATAAATCTCAAATACCTGATAATAAGTGATATTTATTACTTTATTTTAAACATAAAAAAACGACCCTCAAGAGGATCGCTTTTTATGCTTATTCTTCTTTTAACAACAGTACTCAGACTGTCATTAAATTAGAAGCGGTAAGTTGCACCAACTTTAACGATTGGCATCCACTCTAACCAGTTTTTATCTTCTAAATCTTTTTCAGCTTGATCTGCGACGATATCAGCAGCAGGGTTAGGATTTCCAGCTACACGATTAATAGTAGCATTAGTTTTACCCATATATGCAGCACCTAGCTCGCCAAATAGACCAAAGTTATTGGTGATATTAGGACGGAAACCAATAGTAGCATATGGCGCCAGCTTATTACGATGTTCGATAGTACCTTCTAAAGCACCAACGTTCTGACCACCGAAGTCTTCGTCGTTAACTCTATCTGGAGCTGCGCCAGCATAAAATTTATCGCCATTGATGCTGTAATAACCTTCACCTTCAGCGTTAGCGCGTACATTGATATCGTTATCAGGAACGATGATACCAGCACCAACAGTGAACCAGTTAGACATAGGACGTAATTGTACGCCTAGGTACGGGTTGCTAAAGTCAGAATCTACATCGTAGTTGATATCGTTAGCATCAAAGTCACCGCCGAATAGATCAGCAACATCGCCACCTGCCCAACCAGCTTGAATTTCAGTTTTGTCGTTTAAGCCCCAAGCGATGTTAGCACCATAACCTAAAGTACCAACTTCAGCGCTGATCGCTGCTGGATGAGTAACGGTTTGGAAGAAAGTCTTAGTACCACCAACAACCGCACCAGTAGTATTACGTAATACACCTGCGTCAGCATCATATGCATAACCAGCATCTGCTTGGTAAGCAACTGCTACTGGCTCAGCTTCGTATACAACAGCGTCATTGCCATCAACTACGATAACTGGTTCAGCTGCAAGAGCAGCAGTTGAGGCTAAAACGGCAGCAGTAATTGCTGTTAATTGAATAAGTTTCATGATTACTCTCCTAAAGTATGAAATAACGCGCCCATAAAAAAATGAAAATCTAGCTTTTTTAAACAATCATTTTGATGCGAGGATTAAAACAATTTTGGTTCAAAAAGTCACCCCTAAGAACGAACTTTTTATTTACCGTTATGTAAAGATTGCATAGATATTGTAATAATTACGCTACCAACCCGCAATACTTCGCCTTTTTGTTACACAATGCTCTTAAAGCCACCGCGCAGCCCAAACATGATTATTGGAATGCTTAACGCTCATGTAAAGGTATTACAAAATATGTCTGCATGATGCAGCATCTCACCGAATAACGCAATAACAGTTATGGGGTTAATTACTACAGATTGTTGTTGTTTGTGACTGAACGTATCTAATATTGCTAAAAACCTGAAAAATCTCAGATAATTTGGTCATAAATTCACGCAAGATAAACACGCTGCTATATAATGAAAGTCAGGCTTGTCTAAGCGCTATATTGTGCTAAATTAGAATCAATAAGCCAATCACTGTCGGCCTTTATGCTTATTCGTTGTTGGCCTTATCGCTTTATTTACTATGCCTATTTTAGGCTAGCGCATACATCTGTTATGGTCTAATTGCCTGTTTAGTTTTTTATTCTTATTGAGTCACTCATATGCCTAAAGTATCATCGATTACCCGTGTGCTAGAGATTATCGAGGCGGTATCTTATGCCTCAAAGCCGCTTTCGCCACTTGAACTGTCTCAAGAGCTTGACATCCCAAAGCCAACCATTCATCGATTGATTCAAAATCTGGTTGATGAAGGGTTTGTGACAATTGATATTGGCGGCGGTATTATACCGGGTAAACGCGTACGCAATTTGGGTGTTGAGCTTTGGCAGCAGCGACTGTTCTTTAATGAACGTCAAATGATTTTGCAAAAACTGGTCGATGAGTTAAAAGAAACCTGCGGTATCGGTGTTCCTTATCACATGAATATGATCTATACCAACCGCGCACAAACGACCTTGCCGATACAGATTTATTTACCAGTGGGCGCAAAGTCGCCAATGTGGTGTACAGCGACTGGGAAGCTGTATTTAAGTCAGTTGCCGAGTGCAAGCCGCGAAAAAATACTACAAAATTTATCACTAGATAAGTTCACCAAAAACACCATCACTGATATCGACAAATTAAACGCTGAGCTTGATCGTATCGCTGAAACAGGGATAGGTATCGATAACGAAGAGTTTATCTCTGAGATGGTGGCAATCGCCGTACCGATACGGGATAGGAAATCACGCTACCTTGCTTCGTTATATCTGCATGCACCGACTATACGGGTGTCTTTAGATGACCTCTTAACCTATGTGCCACGACTGCAAAAAGCGGCGCAAGATATTCAGTCTCTGGTCTATGAGCTGCCAAGTTAAATGCCTTGATATAAATTAGAAATAAGTCAAAAAAAAGGTCTGCACTATTACCATAATGCAGACCTTTTTTATTTGTGTGCTTGATAATTTAAGACAATACAGAGCTGTCGTGACGCGCCATAATGCTAGAAAAATCTCTATCACCATTCTCGATGGTATGCGCGGCATAAAGCTCAGTTGCTTTAGCACCCATTGGTGTCTCTACTTGCGTATCTTGAGCGGTTTGCATGGCAAGGTTAAGGTCTTTTTGCATGAGCTTACTCATAAAGCCGCCTTGATAGCCATTGCTCGATGGAACATTTTCCATCACTTGCGGATAAGGGTTGTAGACCTCCAGCGTCCAGTTGCGACCGGAGCTTTGTAGCATGATATCTGATAGCACTTTTGGATCGAGACCATTTTTGACCCCTAGGTTAATTGCCTCTGCCGTTCCTGCCATCAGAATTCCAAGCAGCATGTTATTACAGATTTTTGCTACTTGTCCTGCACCATGCTCGCCTGCGTGGAAGATATTTTTTCCCATTACAGCCAGTATCGGTTCAGCTTTGGCGAAGGCTGCATCGTCTCCACCAACGATAAAGGTCAATGTGCCAGCGATAGCGCCACCTGTACCGCCAGAGACTGGCGCATCTAAAAAATCAATACCAAGCTTACTTGCAACTTCTGCTACTTTCCTAGCATCAGCTGCTGCTATAGTACTGCTATCGATAACCAAAGTACCTTTTGGTAAGTCTATAAGTAGACCGTCAGAGCTACCTTCTCCTAGATAGACAGAATGCACGTGCTTGCCAGCAGGTAACATACTGATAATCACTTGGGCATTTTGAGCAGCATCTTTCGGACTCTCTGCTATATTGGCACCCGCTTGTTGCAAGCGCGCGGTCGCCTCTACAGATAAATCATAAACCGAAAGCGTATAACCTGCCTTTAGCAAGTTTTCTGCCATTGGACCGCCCATGTTACCTAGTCCAATAAAGGCGATATTTGGCTTTGCTGTATTACCATCATTATCAGTCGTAGTTGTACTACTTGAACCTGTATCCTTTGTAGCCATCTCATCGCTCCTTGATGATTGATTATGCAATTAGTTTTAATTTTTCAAATTTCACTTAATCTAGTCACTTAATCCAGTTAAGTTGGCTTAAATCAGATGCTAAATATCTGGTTAGCGAACCGCTTCATTACCCAATGCAGCAGCGCTAAGCCAATCGTCTAAAGGATGCTCGCCTTTAGCATATGGATTGGTAAAATGCTGCTGGATATAATCTTGTCCCTCTGCGCTCAAGCAGTCCGCTAACGTACGAGACCAGTTTGGCGTCCGATCTTTATCAATCAATAGCGCCCGCACACCTTCTTTGAAATCAGGGTTAGCCGCACAATGTACAGCGACATTGGTCTCTAGGTACAAGACTTGCTCTAGCGATAAATCCGTCACCTTATGATATAGCGCATAGGTCAATGCCGCAGTCACTGGACAGCCATGTCGATAGGTTGCTACGGCTCGCTGTGTCCAACTGTCGGCAGCAAAATCTGCATCGAGCTCTGTGAGCGCCTCATCACTTTGTAATAGCGCATCGATATCACCCAAACCGCCCCTGTTTATTAGCTGCTGAATAGCACACCAATGCTGCGCAAGCTTACTAGCAGGCAATTCAGCAACAGGCTGCGCCGCCAGTGCGCGGCTAACGATACTGTAGGCACTATTGTTGTCACATTTATCCGTACTATTAGCTGCAACCTGCCAGTCGCTCTGTGTTAAGCGCTGCATGATGGCATCATAATCCTGACTTCCAACCCCATATTCTGCTAAGTTGGTCAATAATGCATCGCTACCATTACACATTGCACCTGTCAGCCCTAAGAATAAACCAGTTTTGGCCGGCATGCGCTGCAAAAACCAACTGCCAGAGGCATCAGGGAATAAGCCTATGGTAATCTCAGGCATGGCAAAACGTGTACGCTCAGTGACCAGACGATGACTACAGCCTGCCATCAAACCCATACCGCCGCCCATAATGATGCCGTCACCCCAAAGAATGAGCGGCTTAGGGTAAAAGTGCATTTGTCGATAAAGGCTATACTCATGACCAAAAAAATCCGTCGCATAAGGATTTGGCATAGGCGCTGTTGCTGACATACTGTCATACAACCTACGGATATCACCGCCTGCACAAAATGCTTTGTCGCCTGCGCCTTTTAATAGCAATGCTACTATTTGCTCATCACCTTCCCACTGCTCTAGTTGTTGCGATAACAACTGACACATCTCAACGCTCAAGGCATTAAGAGATTTGGGCATATTTAACGTCATTATCCCAATAAGGTGACCACAATCTGTCGGCTCGGTGCTGAATAATACCGGCGCGTCTGATGTGCCTTCTATAGCTGCTGTCATAAATGTGACCTACAAATATTAAAAGAAAAATAGTATCATTAAGTTTGATTTTATGGCGTTTATTTATTTTGCCAAACAGGCTTACGCTTCTCTAAAAAGGCTTGTACACCTTCGCGCTGATCTTCAGTATCGAACAATTTAACAAAGGCTTCACGTTCATGGATAAGGTTTTGCGCAGGTGGTGTGTGTCTTGCTGCTTGAATAAGTGTTTTGGAATAACTGACCGCAACTGGTGATTGTTTAGCGACTTTCTGCGCCAATGCCTGAGCTGTTTGTAATCCTTCACCTTTTGCAGCAACTTCCTCTACTAAGCCAATGCGTAGTGCATTCTCGGCATCGACACGCTCGCCGCACAATATCATGCGCTTTGCCCACCCTTCGCCTACCAAAGCCGTTAGATTTTGGGTACCACCAGCACACGGCAACAAGCCAACGCCTGTCTCAGGTAGCGCCATTTGAGCATGATCTTCTGCGATACGGATATCACAAGCGAGCGCACACTCAAGACCGCCGCCCATCGCATAACCATTGATCACTGCAATGCTCACGCCGCGATAGGCTGACAATGCTTCGAACGCTTCACCAAAGGCTATCGCCATACTGATCGCGCGACCTTTATCACCATCTGCAAAATTATTTAGATCGGCGCCCGCTGAAAAGAATTTCTCGCCATCACCATGGACGATTAACGCATATACCTCATCGTTAGCATTTAGGTCAGCAACCAATTTCTTAAGCGCCTTAAGACTGTCCATCGTCCACGTATGAGCAGGTGGATTGTTCAATGTTAGCGTTGCAGTATGACCATCAATCGATAGTTTTAAGTTGGTATAATCTGTCATGATCAAACATCCTTATCATAAAATCATTTTATTCATATAAATATATTAGCGCAGCTGGCTCAATGCCTCGTCTTGCATAAGCTGACGCGAGACAATCACGCGCATAATCTCATTGGTACCTTCCAAAATCTGATGCACACGCAAATCTCGCACATGACGCTCAAGCGGATACTCATTGAGATAGCCATAGCCACCATGTAATTGTAGAGCTTCATTGGCTACATCAAAACAAAGATCGGTCGATAAACGCTTTGCCATCGCACAATAAGTAGAGGCTTGCGCATCCTTATTGTCGACTTTGCTCGCCGCTAAATACAGCATTTGCCGTGCTGTGATGGTTTGAGTCAGCATATCAGCAAGCTTGAACTGTACTGACTGTAAGCTAGCAATCGGACTGCCAAATTGGCTGCGTTCTTGCACGTAATTGGTTGCTGTTTCTAGTGCAGACTGCGCTGTCCCTACTGCACAGATACCAATATTAATCCGGCCGCCATCAAGCCCCTTCATAGCGATACGAAAGCCTTGACCTTCCTCACCGATGAGATTCTCTACTGGCACCTTGACATCTTTAAAGCTAATCGTCCGTGTCGGCTGTGCTTTCCAGCCCATTTTATGCTCGTTTTTGCCGTATTCAATACCAGCACTATCGGCATCGACAACGAATGCTGAGATGCCTTTGGGTCCTGCAGCGCCCGTACGAGCCATAACCACTAACACATCGGTTGAGCCTGCGCCTGAAATAAAGGTTTTTTCGCCGGTCAGTATATAATACTCACCTTGCTTATCGGCTTTGGTACGCAGTGATGCGGCATCAGAACCCGCATTAGGTTCTGTTAAGCAGTAGCTGCCTAGCCATTCACCGCTGACCATATTGGGTAAATATTTTTTGCACAATGCATCACTGCCAAACTCACCAATCATCCAGCCTGCCATATTATGAATACTCATATAAGCAGCTACCGCGGTATCACCCCATGCTAGCTCTTCAAAAACCATGGCAGAATCTAAACGCGGCAAGCCCAAGCCATCATACTCAGGGTTGGTATATAACCCTAAAAAGCCAAGCTCGCCTGATTTTTTGATGACATCAATCGGGAAATGCGAGGTGCGATCCCATTCAGCAGCATTGGGCTTTAGCTCTTTTTGGGCAAACTGTCTGGCGGTTTGGCGAAAGGCAATTTGGTCATCGGTTAATGAAAAATCCATGGGGTCATCCTTGTGCTGAATAGGGTATGTTAAGTCGTCAGTGCAAATATAGGTGATTCAGCGTTAAATTGAAATAGTCGTATTGACGCCGCGACTTGCTTCATCATCAAACCAACGCGCCGTAACGGTCTTGGTTTGGGTATAAAACTGCACCGCTTGCTTACCATAAGGACCCAAATCACCAAGCTTACTAGCACGTGAACCTGAGAATGAGAACATCGGTAGTGGCACAGGAATCGGCAAGTTAATACCGATTTGACCGACTTGGATATCTTGTTGAAATTTATGCGCGGCAGCCCCTGACTGAGTGAAAATAGCAGTACCATTACCATGCGGATTGGCATTCAGCATCTCTATCGCTTCATCTAAGCTATTGGCACGCATAATACACAGGACAGGTCCAAAGATTTCTTCTTTGTAGATTTGCATATCTGCAGTGACGTTATCAAAAATAGTCGGTCCTACGAAGTTACCCTTTTCATAACCCTCGACCGTAATACCACGACCATCCAGTATCAAGCTCGCCCCTTCCTCTACGCCTGTGCCAATCAAATGCTCAACACGCGCTTTTGCTGCAGGAGAAATCAGTGGACCCAAATCTTTATCGTGCTTACCGGCTGAGACGATTAAACCTTCTGCTTTGGCCTTGATGTCATCAATCCACTCACCAGCAGCACCGACAAGGACAACGACAGACAATGCCATACAACGTTGACCAGCAGCACCAAATGCGGCACCTGCTAGCTGATTAAGAGTCTGCTCTTTATTGGCATCTGGCAGGATAACGCCATGGTTTTTTGCGCCCATCATACACTGAGCACGTTTACCTGATTGACTGGCACGCTCATAAACGTGTTTACCAACGTTGGTCGAACCTACAAAAGAAACTGCTTTGATATCGGGATGATCACAAATGGCATCGACAGTGGCTTTGCCGCCATGTACGACGTTTAGCACGCCTTCAGGTACGCCCGCTTCAATAGCAAGCTCTACCAAGCGCATAGTAACCATCGGATCTTGTTCAGAAGGTTTTAAGATAAAAGTATTACCCGTGGCAATCGCCATTGGAAACATCCACAGTGGAATCATCGCTGGGAAGTTGAACGGCGTAATGCCTGCACAAACACCAAGTGGCTGCCAAATACTGTAAGTATCAACACCTGATGCAACGTTTTCAACAAAGTCACCAATCTGCAGGTTTGCAATACCTGCTGCATGCTCAACCACTTCTAAACCACGGAACACATCACCGCGCGCATCAGCAATAGTCTTGCCCTGCTCTGCAGTCAAGATCTCTGCTAATTCATCCATATGGTCGCGAATCAGTGCTTGATACTTTAAAAAGATACGGGCACGAGTGGTAATTGGTGTTTTGCGCCACGTTTGAAAAGCCGTTTGAGCGGCAGCGACTGCTTGATTGATTTCATCGTCTGTCGTTTGCGGTACCTTGGCAATGACTTCTTGAGTGGCAGGATCGGTAATATCAATCCATTCGCTAGTATTAGAATCAACAAATTGACCATTGATGAGCTGCTTGACGTGGTGCATAAGATATCCTTATCTTGTTTGTAAGACCGCCATTAGGTGACGGCTTAGAATTTTGAAGGCTTTGAGTTTTAAAACTTTAAATTTAAAAACTTAGAATTTATCATTCTGTCATATAATTTTAAAATGATTTACTTCGTATCATTATTGACTATAACAATAAAACAATTTTAGGGTCAAGCCCTTTATGCTGCTTTTAGTAAAGTTAACGTTAATGTCCGATTTATCTACCATAACCCATAAGCTATTAACGACAATAAAAAAGCCCATGAGCATTCATGAGCTTTTTTAGATAAAGGTAATTTTAAAACGTGCCTGAAAATGCGCCTAGTAATCTTTCATAGATTGCTTGACCGCATCAATAGCCGTTGGATTATCAAGGGTAGACATATCACCAGTGGGTTTATCCTCTGCTAACGCCCGAATGGCACGGCGCAATATCTTACCAGAGCGCGTCTTTGGCAATGCTTGCGGGAAATAGATCGCAGCAGGTCGTGCGATACCACCCAAAGATTTTACTACCGCGCCAATTACTTGCTGCTCAAGGCGGAAGCGGTTTTCAGTGGTTGCCACCAGTTCATGATCTTTTAACACACAAAAAGCAATCGGCAGCTCGCCTTTTAGCTCATCTTGAATACCCACGACCGCACACTCTGCGACCTCTGCATGCATACTGATCGCCTCTTCAATCTCTTGGGTGCCCAGTCTATGACCGGCGACGTTAATGACATCATCGGTACGCCCAAGAATATGAAAATAACCGTCCTCGTCAACGACTGCATAGTCTGACGTCGAATATTGATTGCTATCCGCTAAGCTAAAGTAGCTATCAATAAAGCGCTTATCATTACCCCAAACTGTGGTCAAACAACCCGGTGGTAAGGGCGCACGAATCGCCAGTAAACCTTTTTCGCCTGCTTTACACGGCTCGCCAGTTTCTTCATTGATGACCTGAGCATCGTAGCCATACATAGGATAGCCAGGTGAGCCTTGTTTGTGCGGTTTATCAGCGAACCTAGGAGTATTACTCAAAATAGGCCAACCCGATTCTGTCTGCCAATAATGGTCTAAAATCGGTACGCCCAAATGCTTGGTCAGCCAGCTGGCAGTAGACTCATCTAGTGGCTCACCTGCCAAAAAGAAGGATTTGACGCTTGAGACATCGTAGCGCGTCATCCATGTCTCATCTTGCTTTTTGAGCATACGCACACCAGTCGGTGCAGTAAACAAAATATTGACCTTGTTGGCTTCCACAATTCGCCACCAGATACCAGGGTTTGGCAGATGCGGTAAGCCTTCATACATAACACTGGTCATGCCAGCGAGCAATGGCGCATAGATGGTATAAGAATGCCCAACGGCCCAACCGATATCAGATATCGCCCAAAACGTCTCGCCTGCCTTACCGTCGTAGATATAGTCTATTGATGTGGTCAGTGCTACTGCATGACCGCCCGTATCACGCTGCACGCCTTTTGGTGTGCCCGTCGTACCAGAGGTATAAAGCAGATACGATGGCGTATTAGACTCAAGCCATACAGGCTCGACGATAGCATTGGCTTCACAGCTGATACGGCGCTCAGTGGCATAATCCACATCTAGCTCTTTTACGTCAAACGGCAAAATACCACGATTAACCACTACTACATGCTCAGGCTTGGTGGTTGCTTGCTCAATACCTTGATTGACAAGGTTTTTATAATTGACGACTTTACCACCACGCAAACCTGCATCCACTGTGATGACCATTTTTGCTTCAGCATCATCCATACGAATGGCTAAATTATGGGCAGCAAAGCCACCAAACACCACTGAATGCACTGCACCGATACGCGCGCATGCCAGCATTGCATAAGCGGCTTCTAAAATCATCGGCATATAAATGATGACACGATCGCCCTTCTCAATACCGTGACGCTTTAATACATCGGCAAAATAATTCACTTCTTTATAAAGGTCGTTATAAGTCAGGCGGCGCTTAGTATAGTCGGTATAGAACTCAACGTTATTACCCAAGTCTTTAAAAGCATCGACTACAGCAGGATAGGTTTCTACGAGTTCTTGATTAATCTCTGATGACAGCCAAATAAAAGCATCCTGTTCTGCACGTTCTGCAAGATGACGATCGACACAGTTATAGCAAAGATTGGTTTCGCCGCCAACAAACCACTGCGCAAATGGCAAATTACTATCATCAAGGATTTGTTCAGGCTCTTTATGCCAATAAATACGCTTGGCTTGCTCAGCCCAAAACTCTTCTTTATTTTCAATAGAAGACTGATAAATCTCAGCAAAGGTTTGAGTCGTATTTAGTGCTTGAAATGTTGGGGCTGACGTTTGATTGGTCACTGCGGTGGCGGTTTGCGCGCTCATAATAGCTGTCCTTAGCATAAATGATGGGTAATGCGATGTGATTTGTCCGATAATATCATAATATAAGACTGGCTATCCCGGCCAGCTATCCTTACTAAATCAAAAAAACCGATACACTACGTATCGATTTAGTGTGTATCGGTTTAAAATGTAGCAGAGCCAATCATAAAGGTCAACTATTAAGCCTGTTATCTGCTTAATAGTTGAATTAGTTTAAAAAAACTATACCTCGCTCTGATTGGCATACATCTCACGCATCACTTTTTTATCGTGTTTACCAACAGAGGTCTTTGGTAGTTCATCGACAAACTTAAACTGACTAGGTATACCGTATTTTGGAATGATACCACGGGCTACTGCCTGCTCTGCCAGCGCTTTGATGTCATCAACTTTGGTATCTTGGCAATTTGGTTTGAGTACTACTAATGCTAATGGACGTTCGCCCCATTGCTTATCACGTACCCCAATCACAGACACATCCGCCACCGAAGGATGTAGCGATAGAATCGTCTCAATCTCTAGTGAAGATATCCACTCGCCACCTGACTTAATCACATCTTTTAAGCGATCGGTGATTTTGATATAGCCATCAGGGCGTATGTAGGCGATGTCTTGGGTATGCATGTAGCCGTTTTCCCATAGCTCTTTGCCAGCGTCATCATTTTTTAAATAGCTTTGGGTCAACCACGGTGCGCGTAATACCAGCTCGCCAGTATTGTCCTGACCTGTACCAACTGGCTGATTGTTCTCTCCCCATACTTGAGCATCAACCATAAGTACAGGCTTACCCGTCATACAGCGGCGAGCAATATCCTCTTCTTCACTCAGCTGGGGCTCATTGAGGCTAAAGTCAGTCAGACTGATTAGAGGTGCGGTCTCCGACATGCCATAACCGGTATAAACTTCAATACCCTGATCCATCGCCGCTTTTGCCAAGCCTTCTGTCAATCGTGAACCACCAATAATCATTTTTAGACCATTAAAGCTGGTACCGCGGTCTTGCGCTTCTTTGAGTACCATTTGCAAAATTGTCGGTACACAGTGGGTGATGCTGACCTTTTCATTGATAATCAAATCCATCAACAAATCGGGTGCATAACGACCAGGATATACTTGCTTTAGACCTGTCATAGTAGCTGTAAACGGAAAGCCCCACGCATGGACATGGAACATCGGGGTCATTGGCATATAGACATCACCATAGCTGACGCCTTGTTTATTTGGCAACATACCAATCGACGCTGCTTCCGTCAGAGTATGCAGTACTAACTGACGATGGCTAAAGAACACGCCTTTCGGATCACCTGTCGTACCTGAGGTATAAAAAGTTGTAGCAATGGTATTTTCATCAAAATCTGGGAAATCAAAATGGTCATCAGCAGCATCAAGTAGCGCCTCATATTCACCTTTGACACGGTTCTGGTTACCCCCGAATACGCCTTCAGAGGTCACACCATTATCATCTAACCAAATAATATGCTCAATGCTGGAGTTTTCAAACTGATAATCTTTGACCAACGGCGCAAATTCAGAGTTGAGTAGCAGCACCTTTGGTTTCGCATGATTAATGGTATAAAGGATTTTGTCAGGTGATAGACGAATATTGACCGTTTGCAAAATATACTCTGACATCGGCACCGCAAAGTAGGATTCAAGATAGCGATGACTGTCCCAATCCATCACAGCGACCACATCACCAGCATCCAGATTTAAGCCGTCTAAAACATTCGCCAAACGATTGATACGGTTAAATAAGTCTTTATAAGTAAAACGTTTTTTATCTGCATAAACGATTTCTTGATCTTGTGATACGGTTTTGGCGCGGTTTAATAACTGCTTAACCAATAGCGGAAAATCATAGGCGGATGGCGCACTGTGATAGATATTTGACATAAGTTTGACGTCCTTGTTTATAGTATTTTTGAGTGCAGATAAAAACCAATTGATTGGATATCAGTCGTGATTACATAGTGATGTTTTTATCAATAACCTCTTGATAGTAAGAAAAAACCAGCGTCATGTAAAGGCATGACACATAAGTGGCACAATACTCATTGTTCGAAAATAATCGTTTCTCGATTGCTTAGCTTGTGATAGCTTATTTTATCTCTTATGTTGGTTTGTCTGGTGTTAGCTTGTCTGGCATTAAGCAGGACGCGGTTTTGTTTTTATCATGCCAAAACTTGCGACCAAAAGTGCCAATACTTGTACAAATAGTAATAGCCAAACGGTTAATGACCATTGTCCACGTGCATAAACGATACCGCACAGCCATGCGCCCATCGTGCCGCCCGCATAATAAGCCATGTAATATAAACCTGAGGCTAATGAACGTCCGTTTTTGACATTGACGGCGATATAGCTAATGGTTGCTGCTTGGGTAACAAAAACGCCTGACGACATAATGGCAAGCCCAATAATAATGCCCCATAATGGCGTGACCAGCGTTAATAACGCACCAAGCATCGAAAAAATTACTGCCACTCGAACAGTGCGTGCTGCCCCAAATCGACGTAATAATGTCGTCGACAATGGCGTGATAATCACTCCGATTAAATACACCGCAAAAATATTGGCAAGCGCGCCAGTGCTAAGCTCATAAGGCGTGCCAGCAAGATGTAGATTGATAAAGGTAAAGCAACCAACGAGCGAAAAAAGCACACAAGCACCGAGCAAACATGCGGTTACCACATAACGATTGGTCAAATGCTCACCAAGCGTCTGCATCGCTGAGCGAAAATTTGGATTGGCTACAAAATGCCGCGACGATGGCAACATCTTGCCAACCCATAGTGCACCGATAAGCGTCATCGCTGCCATCACATAATAGCCTGCACGCCAGCCAATAAACTCGTGCAGATGCCCCAGTAAGAACCGCCCCATAAAGCCGCCAAGTACCGAGCCTGAGACATAGAATGACATCAGCTCTGTGACAGCTCGCCCCTCGAACTCCTCACCGATATAGGCAATGGTCACAACCGTAATGCCTGGGACAGACAATCCTTGCATAAAGCGCCACATACCAAGCCAGCCAATACTAGGACTTTGGGCGATTAAAGCAGTAGGTATCGCTAAAAACAACAATGCCCCAACGATAAAAGATTTGCGCCCGACCGCATCAGATAGCATCCCTAAAAACGGTGACATAATGGCAATCGCCATCACTGTTGCGCCAACAACCATCCCTGCCTGCACTTCAGTCGCTGAAAAATCTACCATCAATACTGGTAATACCGCTTGAATAGAATACACCTGCAAAAAGGCGAACATCCCAATCAGACCGATAGTTAACTTCAGCACCCATGAAGGCGAATCAAAGGGTATCTTTGTAGTGTTGTTATTTATATGATTATTCAAAAGAGTACTGACTATAAAAAGGCTCATTTAGCTTAGGCTAATTGGGCGTGGGTGATAGAAATATGGCAATCGTACACAAAATATCTAATAACTGTAAAAATCATGACTTAACATCAAAAAAATTAATGAAGGCAATTTTAATCACAGTATTTTCCATTAAAGTCTTATTCACTAAAACAGCTGAGTTCCAAAGCCAATAATTATCAAAGAAGTTAAGTTGCATTTTATCACAGCACATAACAAACACAGGTTGCGCTATGTTACAAAACAGCATTCAACACCATAATGGCAGTAGCCTGCAAATATAAGCCTATAACTATAAAAAGGGCTTATAAAGCGCTCAATAATAAACCGTGGATAAACTCAATCGTCTCTTGAGTCAGCGTAGGTAGGGTGCTATTTTACAGTCCCTTCCAATGTATGGCGTTCAGCAGTAACACAAATGATGTTAAAATAACGATTTTTCCGTATTTTACCTACAGTGTTACCCGTAATTTCAGCCATATGTTGCCTAAAACGCTATGCTTAATTTTAAAAAGGATGTAAGTCATGATTAACACCAAAATATACAAGTCCGTTTATACCTTGGCTGAAAAGCTACTAGAAGCCGATAGAAAAGGACATCAAGAAGCCTTTAATTGGCTATATAGCGAGTTAAAAGCGATTTGTGTCGATAATGAAAATACCGACAAAGACCATCCAGAGCAATGGGAAACGCTAGCCGACTTCACTGCAGAGTTAGATGAAGCGTTGGTCATTTATGATAAGGCGCTTGAAAAAGCCAAAGCCATCAACTCAAAAGACCATCTGTCATCCATTGCATTTTCTATGGCAGTTATCCAAGTTGAATTGGGGCAAAAAGAAGCTGCAATTACCAGCCTGCAGAACGCAAAAATTACCGCCAATAAAATCGAAGATAAAGAGTTTAAAGTGGAAATAGATGAATTACTTACCAAATTGTTAGCAGAATAAACAACTCAAACTTTCGATCCGGTGCCAACACAACATCAAATCAATACATTTCTACATTCGTATATTGATACACATCCTGCTATCTTTTTTATGGCAAACTTTGTATACCTATACATAGGCATAGGCATAGGCATAGGCATAAGCGTTTATATATCAGCAGCCGTATAACCACTAAAATAGTTAAAAAAATAAACCATAAGGACGAGTATTAATGAGCGATAAAATCATAGATTTGGGTGCAGGATTTTGGAACATTCGTGGTACGTTTCGTTTAGGCGGTGTGCTGAATATCGGTACACAATGCTCATTGGTTAAGCTTGCCTCTGGACGATTTGTTTTTTTAGACAGCTACACCTTGACTGATGACGTGCGAGCGCAAGTGATGGCACTGACTAATAATGGGCAAGATGTCGAAGCGGTACTTAATTTGCACCCCTTTCATACTGTCCATTGCGCGCAAATGGCAAAAGACTTTCCGCAAGCGACTTTTTATGGCAGTAGTCGGCATCATAAAAAAGTACCTGAAGTGCAATGGGCAGACGATTTGGTCGAAAGTGATGTGGTCGCTGAGCGTTATCCTGAGCTTAAATTCTCATTGTCACAAGGGGTTCACTATATCGCACCTAATGAGATGATTCATGCAGGCTCGCTGCTGGCATTCCATCCTGCTAGCAAAAGCTTACACGTCGATGATACTTTTATGAGTCCGCCGACAAAGCTATTAGAAGCGGTGTTACCTGAATTATTGCTACATCCTACTACCAAAAAAGCACTAAAGAATGAGCCGAATGCTGGCAAAGAGTATTGTGATTGGGCAAGTAACTTGGCAGATGACTGGCGCGATGTACGCAACTTTTGCGCAGCACATTCTTATTTAGTAAAGTTTAAAAACGGTGAGTTTGAGAAAGCATTATTAAAAGCGATTGCAAAAGCACGACCTAAGCTTGAAAACGCGTAATGGTTGATTGGATAAACGATAAAAAAGGCTACTAAAATAGGTAGCCTTTTTTATTGCGAAACCCTGTTTGCAACGTCGGGTAACTTATATGGTACTGTCTTGAGTGGCGTTGCTAACCATATCTAAACTTGAGCAACCTGTTAATAACATAACTGCCATAACAGCTGATGCGCTCATTTTGCAAACGCATTTTATAATATGACTCTTTAATAATCTTGAAGTTAATTTAAATAGTTTTCACTAGAACAGCATAATATTAATCGTAAATTAACAATGATGCTAAGTAGATCACAACATCCTGTCTTATTTAAATTGTCTTTCAAAATAGAGAAAATATGTTATGAAAATTATGATAATAACGCTGCAAGCTCATCCTTATTCTCGATAATGTCTGCCAATGTATAACGTTCAAGCACGGCAATAAATGCTGTCAACGCTTCAGCAAGCACCTGTTTTAGCTGACAGACCGGACTGATAATACAGCCTGAAGCTATGTGACTTACAGTTTCATCAATCAGTTTTAATGACATATCGTTGACGCTAGCGTTCTTTTCATCATTTATTACAGCACTATTAATATCAGCGATCGAGCTGTCCGATGAGTTTGTAGAAAAGCACTCAACCAAAGCAAAATCCGGCTCTATCTTTTTAATCAATTCACCCAAATTAATGTCTTTTGGCGCGTGCGCTAAGCGAATACCGCCATTCTTACCGCGCACACTATCGATATAACCAAGCTGTCCGAGCTGCTGGATAATCTTGGTCAAATGACTTTTAGATATATGATAACTATTGGCAATATCACTGATATTTGCCAATAGCGTCGGCTCGGGCTTAGTTGCCAAATATATTAATGAGCGCAGTGCATAATCACTGTAATTGGTCAATCGCACCTTAAAGTGCTCCTATTTTTAATGGTTTATTCATTTATTCTAAGGTCTATGCTAGATAAGTAAAGTGATTTAAAACCGCTTTATAAAAAGAAATGGATTGAATGTGGAATAACGCCCCAAGCTTATCGAATCAGTTATTATCCGCTCTCACAAAAACAGTAGAAATCTATTGCTTTCAGCGACTTAGACTATTCACGTATAAAAACCATCAGGAGTCTAAATGTCTAAAGAGAGAAATAGAAGTTAATGAATGCTATTCTGGCAACAAAAGCACCCTATCGTTGTCTATTTTGAAGTGCTTCAACTACAGTAGCTTAGCATAATAATGAGCACCAAAAAGGCAGCTAATACTGCTCGATGAAATTCCAATTAACCAGTATAACAACCTCACCCATATTCGGTTAAATTTGCTACAATACGCCCAATTTTGATTTACTATTTTACTAAGTCTTATATCAACTGATATTATCAATATATTGAGAGCATGTTATGGGTTTTAATTGCGGCATCGTCGGTCTACCAAACGTGGGTAAATCCACCCTGTTTAACGCCTTGACCAAAGCGGGTATCGCCGCTGAAAACTTTCCATTTTGTACCAAAGATCCCAATACGGGTATCGTTCCAGTGCCTGACCCACGCCTAAAGAAACTGGCTGATATCGTTAACCCTGAGCGCGTACTACCAACGACGATGGAATTTGTTGATATCGCAGGTTTGGTCGCTGGTGCGTCAAAAGGCGAAGGCATGGGCAACCAATTCTTAGCCAATATCCGTGAGACCGATGCGATTGCTCACGTGGTACGCTGTTTTGATGATGACAACGTCGTACACGTTGATGGTCGCGTTAGCCCTATCGACGACATCGAGACCATCAATACTGAATTGGCATTAGCCGATTTAGAAGCGGTTGAGCGCGCGATCTTTAACTTGACCAAAAAAGCCAAAGGCGGTGATAAAGACGCTGGCGCTATGCTTGATATCTTCAAAAAAATTGAACCGTTATTAGCAGAAGGTCAAGCCGCACGCGCCGCCAATCTTGATGCTGATGAGAAAAAATTAATCAGAAGTTATGGTTTAATTACTCTGAAGCCTACCATGTATATCGCTAACGTGAGCGAAGATGGCTTTGAGAATAATCCATATCTTGATGCCGTACGCAACTATGCCACTGGCGAAGATTCTATCGTTATCGCATTGTGTAACCAAATCGAATCTGAAATTGCCCAGCTTGATGAAGATGATAAAAAAGACTTCTTGGCTGAGATGGACATGCTCGAGGCCGGTCTTGACCAAGTGATTCGCGGTGGTTATGATTTGCTTGATATGCAGACTTACTTTACCGCGGGTGTAAAAGAAGTGCGTGCATGGACAGTCGCTGTTGGTGCAACCGCTCCTCAAGCAGCTGGCGTGATTCATACTGACTTTGAGCGTGGCTTTATTCGTGCTGAAGTGATTGCTTATGACGACTTTATCGAACACAACGGTGAAAAAGGTGCTGCTGCTGCCGGTAAATCACGCTTAGAAGGCAAGACTTATATCGTACAAGATGGCGATGTGATGCATTTCCGTTTTAATGTTTAATGCTTAATCTTTAATACTAGACAGCATGTTTACACAGTCTTAGCATAGAACAACCAAAAGCCAGCCTTGATGTTGGCTTTTTTTATTATACTGGGAGCGACAGCCGTTAAATAATAAGAATAAAGGATTATGCACTATGATCGCTCCTATCAATAAACCACTTAATAGCCGTAGACATTGGGCAAAACTATTTAGTGCCCAGCGTTTAGGTAGTCATAAAAAAGCCCCTGCTCAAGATACTGCGCGCTCTTCTTTTCATAAAGACTATGACAGATTGGTGTTTTCGCATTCCTTTCGTCAACTCAATCAAAAGACCCAAGTCCATCCATTGACCAATCAATTGGGCATTCATACCCGACTTACACATTCACTAGAGGTTTCTTGCATTGGGCGCTCTTTAGGCATCATGGCAGCCGAGAAGCTACATGACAAACTAGAAGGTGGTTTACCTGATGGTGTCACGCCAGCTGATGTGGGTGTGATTATACAAGCGGCGTGCCTCGCTCATGATATTGGTAATCCGCCTTTTGGTCATGCAGGAGAATACGCCATTCGCGATTGGTTTATGCATCCTGACCGTCAGGCTATTTTGCAAAATCTGAATAATAATGAGCAATTAGACTTGCTGGCTTATGAAGGTAATGCTCAAGGATTTCGTATACTTATTTGTAATGAGCATCACCCTGATGCAGGTGGTATGCGCTTGACTTGTGCCACGCTAGGCGCGTTTATGAAATATCCTTGGCTTGCGACGCATAGTAATAATGACACTCAAAGCAGTCATCAAAGTACTCCGCACAGCAGGATATCAGCTAAGGCACAGAAATTTGGCTGCTTTTATAGTGAATCCGCACAGTTAGACGAGTTAGCAGCATGCTTGAATCTACCTCGCTCAGAGCAGCATGACGGTTATGCTCGCCATCCCCTCGCCTATTTGTTAGAAGCTGCTGACGATATTTGTTATGCGCTGATAGACTTAGAAGATGGTATCAATCTAAATATGCTTACCTACAATGAGGTGGCTGCTATCTTCTATGAGCTGATTGGCGAGCGTCCTAGCACTATCAGCCTGCCTACACATATGTCCGTCAGGCAGCATCTGGCATCACTACGTGCACGGGCAATGATGCGATTGGTCAATACCGTCACCGATGCATTTGTTGATAATAGTGATGCGATGCTAGCGGGTACACTGCAAGGCAGTCTATTTACCCATTGTGATGCGACCGTTCAGCATGGTATTACCCAAGCCAAAGAGTTAGCACGTGAAAAAATCTTCAACCACCCAAGTAAAGTGCGCATGGAGCTAATGGCCAATCAATGTCTGCATCGCCTGTTGGATGCTTTTATGCCGTTAGCTTGGACAAATCAGACAAGCACACCGATGTCCTTTGAACAACAGCGTTTGCTCCTGTTGCTAAAGCCCCATCTTGATGAGCATCACCGTGTTTTAACAGATAATATTTATCAAAATATGCTCAATGTCTTAGATTTTATAACCGGTATGAATGACCATGAAGCTTATCGATTGGCTCAAGAGCTACAGGGACATTGGGGGACTGTTGTTTAAAAGCTACATTTAAGCGTATTTCATTCGTATTTTTGCAATGAAATGAGTATGATAGACATCTATCAGTTAATTTTGAAATATTATGAGCAGTCGCGAACAAAAAAAACTTCAAACTCGGCACGCCTTTTTTAATGCAGTGCTCGATTTATGTATGACAGGACAATCTTTTAGCTCTATTAGCCTTAGACAAGTCACGCGCGAGGTTGGTGTCGTGCCGACCGCATTTTATCGCCATTTTGATGATATGGAATCGCTCGGTCGCGCTTTGGTGATTGAAGAGTTAGGTGGTACATTAGCCACTTTGAGTGAGAGTTTGCATATTGGACGTAAACGCAGCTTTGAGCGTCAAATCGCCAAAAGTATTCAGCTATTCTTGCATATGGTCAGTGAGCAACCCTACTATTGGCAGTTTTTGGTCAGTGAGCGCTATGGTGGCTCGGACGCCGTCCGTAAAGCCATCAATGAGCTTATCAAACAGCATGGGGGAAGCTTAGCAGACGATTTGGCCTTACAACCTGCTTTTACCCACATTAATACTTATGATCGTAGACTGCTGGCTGAGGCTGGGGTCAATATGTTTTTTTCTTGGATTATTGATTGGCTAGAGCTGACTTATACTGAAGATCATGATGATGAAGTCGACTTGGCTGAAATTGAACAACGAAAGCAGCTGATGCTACATAATTGTACGCGCCAAGCACAGATGTTGTTTTATGGCGCTTATAATTGGAAATCTACTGAAGAAACTCATTTAAGTGATTAATAAGACATATATTTGGTTGTTTTTGATGATTATCGTTTAGTGATAATCATCAAAAATTCGGTCGAAATGCCCAAAGTCGTTGCGTCACCACGCGAACCTCTTTGGGCTTTTTGTTATCAGCGTTTTTATTATTGCTATTAGCATTATCGCTGTTATTGCTATTTGCCATAACATCAGTAGCAGTCTTGCTAATCATGATGGTTGCATAGCGTTGTCTTACCTGACTAACGGTTGCATTATCCGTAGCAGTGATAAGTGCCGTAAAAGCTTGGCTATCAACTGCCAGGAGTGGCGCTAGTGCTTTTCGTTGCTTATTATCCAAACTGCTTAATATTGGCAACTGCCATATCTCATCAATAGACTCGACTACTTGCTTTTCCCGCAGGTCAACGATGGTTTGCATTTGCTGGCTAGTCGCGCCGTCGATTAGAGCAGCAAGTATCACCGGACTGGCTGTATTCATATTAATAGGTAAATAATGTGGCACTACTGTGATGTAAGGTCGTAGCACTGCCAATACTTCCGCATTGATGCCTTTCACATTTTGCAGCTGATCAATATTGACCAATCGTTGATTGGGTAAATCGTTATCCACTAAGCTATTAGACTGCTGGTTATAAACCGTACTTTCATCGCCGCCATCTTGATAAACCTCACTGTCTGCATCTTGATAATCAAGAACAGCAATAGCAATATCTGGCGCCAAATTCAATTGGGTTAATAGCCGTTGAAACACTGCCAAAGCATTACTATCAACTGCGCCGTTTTGATATAAATTATTGATATTAAAGCGACTGGCTTCATCACGTATTTCAATGCCAATACTATGTGTGCCCAAGGTATAAGGGGGTACAGGCTTTGCCCAGATATCTTGCGTACTATCAGTGTCATTTAGATTAGCATCGGCACGAATCATCGTAACCGCTAGTTGCTGACCGGCATCGATATCTTGTAAGAGCTGGTTTTGATCAAACAACAAACCGCTGCGTCTAATCGCAATTTTTTGGCTGGCAAGCATCGCCCCTGCAACCACCGTAATACTAACCACTAGTAATAAAATGGTGAGTAGCGCGACACCACGCTGAGAGTCGACTTTCATGGGCATAACTGGCATGCTTGGCATATATTAAATTCCATTCCCTGAATTATTATCTACATTGCCATTGGCTGCATCATTGTTACTATTGCCGTTGCCGTTGCCGTTGCCGTTGCCGTTGCCGTTGCCGTTAGAATTATCAGGAGTATTCTTTTTATTGGCACTATTATTTGGTATTGGCTGCGGAGCAAGCGCCCACTGCCAGGTAATCGGCATATCTTGATAAGTGAAAGTGATAGCAACTCCTTTCGGTAGCAGCACACTCTCAGGCTGAGCAGTGGTTGACGCCGCCCCTTGTCCAAATTGGCTATTCAAGCTGGCATTGTTACTATTACTGTCTTCATTGGGAAACTTTGTACTCATTTCTGGCAAATACGCTTGCCATTGCCCTGCTGTCACCCCTTCAAGTAATACACTGTCCAAGCTGATGCTATCACTGCCACCTACACTCGCATATTGACGGCGAATCAAACGCTCATCAGCAAAAATATATTCGACGCGCTGCATACTAGGACTGCTTTGGTATCGAGGATCAGGATCAGCAAAACGGACAAAGCTGACACGTGCCCTATCCAGATTCATAAAAGGTTCAGGCGCAGGCTGTAGTGCATTTTCTTGATTGCTATTATTTGCATTATCAACATTTGAAGCACTGGCACTTTGAGTATTTACTGCTTGATAAGGAATGATTTGCCCCATATCTTGCTGTAGCTGCAGATAAGCATATTGCAAAACGGCTAAATTATCTGCATGGAACTGGGCACGTTCTCGAGCACGATTGACGCTATCAAACACCTGCCAGCCTGCCACTGCTAGCATTGCAAATATTGCCATAGCAACCATAAGCTCAAGTAAGGTAAATCCATGCTGCGATTTCACAGACTACCTCCATTTGGGTTTGAGCCAGTCAAGTCCAAACTACCTATATCTTGCTTTGAGTTGCTCAATATCACATTGATATCATTGACTGCGGTACGCGTCTGACCATCTATGATAGGCGCAACGGCGATATTCACTTTTTTTAATGCTGGCGTTATATCCTGACTCACAGTCATCGTAATTTGCCAGTCGCGTCCTTGGGTATTGATTGTTTGGGTACTATTAGCAGTTAGCCAGGTGTCTTGAATACGTAAGTCAGCAGCAGCATTTTGGGCAACAAAATGTGCAAGCGTACGTGTCCGTAATACATCGACCGAGCTTAAATAAGCACTACTGGCACGGCTCGCAGCCACTGCCACAACCGCTAAAATCGCTAGAGCAACCATCACCTCAATCAAGGTAAATCCGCTCTCAAGCTTTGATAGGATTGGCTTTCGGTTTATGTCGTTAGGTTTGGCTCTGTCATTATTTATCATCGGTTATTGCCCTTGACCTATCGACACACTGCCATCGGGCATAATCGTAATGACCTCACCTACCAGACGCGAATTATGGCGTACTTCAATGGTCACCGGTGCTGCTTGCCCTGTACCAAACCATAATACTTGCGGCACTGTTTGATCTGTAAACCAAGGTTGCAGTGCTTGGATTTGTCCTCTATTTGACATATTACCAGCATCTAGGCTTTGTATGGCTAAGCTCACCCCAGCAGGCAGCTCAGGCAAAGTGACTTCGGACTCAAGCTCCCAGCTTGGTGTTGGTAATTTATCTTTAATCCCACTAGACATACTGGATAAATCGGCAGATAGCTCCATTGAATTCTTAGGCGTACTGTCTCCACTAGACGACGCCGAGGTATCAGTTTGATAAGCCACATAAGGATTAGATAGAGTGACAATCACAGGGGTAATTTGACCTTGCTTATTGGCTTGCAGACTCAAACCCATCGGCTGCATACGTTCAGCCGATAACAGCCTAACATAGCTTAATGAATCCGTCAGATGCTCATAAAAAGCACGATTTTTACGCGATTCACTACTACCTACTGACAAACTCATCATGCCAGCGAATATAGACAAAATAACGACGACGACAACAATTTCAACCAGTGTAAAGCCAGCTTGGGTGTGATGATGTGTCATTGATGATGAGAGTTTTGACATACAGAGGTCATCTAGGATGGCGTCATTCTTTTAAAAATGACGTTATATTGGGTGAGATATAAAACGGGAGAGAGGATTGATCATATCAAGTAAAGGTTAATGTGCTGCTATATAGCATATAACAACACAGATTTTTATAAAATAACGACTCATGGTTTTCACGTTACAGTAAAAACCTAATAATTGGTGTTGCGATGTTCCTCTGACTCAGTATCAATCTGTTCGACCAATTCCTGCATGTCCTCATCCATCACTTCATCCTCAGCCGCCGGGTAATGGCTTGGCAGCTCTAGCATTTGTTGGACAAAGGCATAACGCAGAGTGTCGCGGCGTCCCAAATAACGCTGATAAAAACTTGAGTTCAACAGCCCTGCACCGCCCTGACCCATTGCCCAGATAGACGATAGATAATCACGCGTGCTTAAGCTACTGTGCTCATCCTTTAGATAAGCACTGATGATATCAATCAAGCGCTTCATGCGCTGACGGCGAATATCATACAGCTCACCAAATAAGCGGTTAAGACCTGTCACTGATGCCGCCAAACGCTCTTCGATTTGATTGAGTAGCATGGCTTTTTGTGGATTAAATAATTGCTGGAAAATCATACGAGCGACGCCTGCTGATGGGCAATCGTCAATACGATTAATCTCAAACAGCTGCTCTTCATAACGAATGATAATACGCAGATAGAGCTCATCTTTACTAGAGAAATGCTTATACAATGTGCCTTTAGCCAAATCAAGCTGGTCTGCCAAGCTGTCTAAAGTGATGTCGCCATCGCCTGACTCAAGTAGCAATTGCTCTGCCATTGCTAAGATATTCTCTTCTCGTACCTTGAATTGATGCTGACGACTCATAACTTCTCCTAAAACTTGACAATATCATGCATATGACCACAGTTCGTATTGGCATATCGGCATTCGGAGTATCAAATACTTCAAAGACTGCGCGACGAACACAATAAAGAAATATGCGTATGTTTGCTAAATAATCATTTATAATCATGTACTTATATTTAACGCTGCAAGGCGGCATGCATAAAACAGCTGCCACTTGCAAGAAATGACTGAGTGGTCATAGCATAACCATTTTAATGATACTGTGCTAGTAAATTCTCAAAGTTTTTTGCAGTCAGTGCACCGACCTCTTCGCTACTGCAATCATACATCTCTGCAATACAACTGGCGACATAAGGCACGTAAGCTGGTTCATTCGGGCGACCACGTTTGGGGACAGGCGCTAGATAAGGGCTATCCGTTTCGATCAATATCCTGTCTCTTGGCATATTTTTTGCCGCATCTTTGATATTTTGCGCGCTTTTAAAGCTGACAATGCCTGAAAATGAGATGTAAAACCCTAAGTCTAAGGCATGTTTTGCGGTTTCCCAATCTTCGGTGAAACAATGAATAATGCCATGCTCAGCACCTTCTGCTTTTAAAATATCAATCGTATCTTCTTTAGCATCACGCATATGGATGACAAGCGGTTTTTTTAGGCTTTGGCTGGCATGAATATGACGGGCAAGGCTGGCTTGTTGCGCTTTTTTATTTTCTGTCGACCAGTAATAATCAAGTCCCGTCTCCCCTATTGCCCACACATGGTCAGCGCTAGCCGTTTCTATCAAACGTTCAACGGTTGCAGATTGTAAAACGCTGATATCTTCACAAGGATGAATACCAACGCTCATGCCAAGATTGAGCGTTTCATCGCCGTAGGTGCTGACGATATTGGCAATCTCATCATATTCAGCAAAATCACACATAATTGCCATCGCGCGCGTGACATTGGCTTCTTTCATCGCGGCAATTGCGCCAGACAATTGACCATCGTATTTGGTCAAATCTAAACGGTTAAGATGGCAGTGGCTATCGGTAAACATAAACAATCTCGTTATAGTCATTTTTAAAAATTATTGGGATAAAAATTTCAATTTGTATGGTATTTATTGTTTTGAAGCGGGCACTTTTCAAGCACTGCTTAACAAACTTACTTTTAATGCAATGGCATCTTTTAATATAGCGGCTCTCTACTAATGCAAAGGTACCACGCGCATCACCTCTTCCATGGTCGTTACCCCTTCACTAATACGCTTCGCACCCGATAGGCGTAATGGCTGTACGCCTTCACGGTATGCTTGCTGCTTTAATACATCCAGATTGGCATCAGCAGCGACCAGTTTTTTCAACTCATTCGATAATGGCATAATCTCATAAAGACCAATACGACCTTGATAACCGGTATGGCGACAGTGTTCACAACCCTGCGCTTTATAAACTTGTGCTGGCACTGGGGCGCGCCATGGCTGAACCAACTCCTGCCATTGAATAGCAATCTCGCTATCTGCCGTAACATCCACGGCTTGCTTACAATGTGGACATAATGTCCGTAACAGACGCTGTGCCATGATGCCCAAGATAGTCGCTGAGGTCAAAAAAGGCTGAATACCCAAATCGTGCAGTCGAGTAATTGAACTTGGCGCATCATTGGTATGTAAGGTTGAGAGCACCAAATGCCCTGTCAAAGACGCTTGGACTGCCATATTGGCGGTCTCAGCATCACGAATCTCACCAACCATAATAATATCAGGGTCTTGACGCATTAAAGAGCGAATACCATCAGCAAAATGTAAATCAACCCCTGGATTGACCTGCATTTGGTTAAAAGCCGGCTCAATCATCTCAATCGGATCCTCAATAGTACAGACATTGACTTGCTCAGTGGCGAGCTGCTTGAGCGTACTATATAAAGTGGTCGTTTTACCTGAACCCGTCGGACCGGTAACCAATATAATGCCATTTGGATGCGCGGTCAGCTCGTGCCAAGTCTCCAGCTGCTTACCTGACAAACCAAGCTGAGCAAATGAGCGTACTAGTACCTCAGGGTCAAATACCCGCATAACCAACTTTTCACCAAAGGCAGTCGGCATCGTGGATAAACGCAGCTCCGTCTCTAAGCCTTTTGGTGTACGTGTTTTTAGTCGCCCGTCTTGTGGTTTGCGTTTTTCTGCAACATTGAGCCGTCCCAAGATTTTAATACGTGCCGTTACCGCCACTATAATAGCGAGTGGCATCTCATAAACACTATGCAGCACCCCATCAATGCGAAAACGCACCTTGCCCGTCTCACGACGTGGCTCTAAATGGATATCACTGGCGCGCTGCTCAAAGGCATATTGCAACAACCAATCGACGACTTTGACAATATGTTGGTCATTGGCATCGGGGTTGGTATTGTCCCCTAGCTGTAATAGTGCTTCAACATTAGTGATATCAGATGCGGCACGTTTATGTAGTGAGTTCGCCCCTGCAATCGCTTGCGTGACTTGGTAAAATTCTTGCCGATAGCGATTGATTTGTTCAGGATTAATAAAGACTGTACGATAGCTTTTTGACTTAATGAGCTTTTCAATATTGCCATGCCAATCGGTATAAAATGGCTGATCGGTACCTATAACCACCTCATCAAGCGTTACTTCAATCGGCAAAATATGCTGCGATCGTGCATACTCAAACGACATCAGCTGCGTCACTGCCGGTACATCGACTTTTAACGGGTCAATACGGACAAGCGGCATATCTGCTTTGGCAGCCAACCATTGATTGAGCCATGCCAAAGTTAATTTATTTTCAGTATTATTATCAAGTGCATGACTATTAGGCAGACCAAACTCACTTATAGTCAATAGCGGATGCTGACCCTTAGTGCGGCGGCTGGTAATGACGAGATTATAACCCCGTTGGTCTATCACTCGATCTGCCAGCAACTCATCAAGGCACCAACGCAAATCAATTACTATCGAATACTGTTGAGCAGGCATATTTTTTCTTCTTTTATGGTTTAAAGCATTTGTGCAATGTCGATATTCATCTTACCTCTTAGACTATATTGTGTCGATATCCGTTATCTGTAATTCACCTGGATCTATCAACCGAAAACTTACATCAACAGATTTATAGCGCATGATAAATGGTGTATGTGTCTCTTTACGACGATAGGCAGGGCGTGGGTCTTGGGCTATCAATGCTTTGATATTATCGAGATCAGATATAAGTAACTGTTTCTGTATTTTATCAATGACCGCTTTTATCGTTGCTTTTTCATTGTGAGCGGTTTTTTCTGCTTCATTATGAGTATGTTGCTTGTCTATAATTTGCACAAACTGCTCATAGGCAACTTTAGTGACAGTCACATCCAACAAATGCGGCGCAGAGGGCGCAAAGCCGCTTTGTGCATCAGGTAACGCATCACTATAAGCCACATAAGGCTTGATATCGATGATTGGCGTACCATCTATCATATCAGCACCGCTAATGATAAGTAGCACCCGTCCTTCTACAATCTCAATAGCTTCAAGCTTAACCACAGACAATCCAAGCGCTGAGGGTCGATACATACTGCGACTGGCAAACACGCCTATCTTTTGATTGCCGCCCAAACGCGGCGGTCGCACTTGCGCACGAAAGCTGCTATCCGCTTTATTAGCCTGTTTATCTTTATACAAATAGTTGTGATGAAACTGCCAGCTGACCCAAATATGGCTAAAATCTTCCAAACCAACAAACGCAGCTGGCGTATCATAAGGCGCAATCATCTCAATCACGCTGGTCAATGCAACCAGATTTGGCTGTCTTGGCGCGCCAAACTTCTGTGAAAGCGGCGCACGATGGTAGCCGATAATTGGTGCTATATGATTACTCAATGAAGAAGCAGTCTGACAAGACATAAATCAAATCCAAAAAACAAGGTTTTATAGTTCCACATAAGCGCTATACAAGCCATCTGTGACTAATTATAGATAATAACTCACTAACGATATTCCATTTTATCATGCTATACCAAAGCCGCTTGACGGATTTTTATTTTAAAGTTTGTTATGATGAGCGAGAAATTTATTGAGAATGGCTTGCATTCATCATTAATGGCTTAAAAATCGCGGTCATGCGCGCCGCATCACCTTATAACGCCGAATAATAATGTTAAAATAACAGAGTGATGGCTTAATTAGCATTGATAGCATTCATCTTCTATTAAAATTTTGCACCATTTTGACTTTATCATGAAAAATGGGTATTCAGCATTTATTTAGATTGATACAGATTACCACTTACTAACGAGGAATTTATGTCAAAACTTCGCACCGAAACGGTTACAGAGGTTCATCATTGGAATGATGCACTATTTAGCATCAAAACCACACGCGACGACGGCTTGCGCTTTCGCAATGGCGAGTTTGCGATGATTGGTTTGGTCGTTGATGGCAAGCCGTTGCTGCGCGCTTACTCGATTGCCAGTCCTAACTATGAAGAGCATTTGGAGTTTTTCTCCATTAAAGTGCAAGACGGTCCTTTAACGTCTCGTCTGCAACATATCAAAGTTGGTGATGAGCTATTGGTCAGTAAAAAACCAACGGGCACTTTGGTATTAGATGATCTATTACCGGGTAAAAACCTTTATATGCTCTCAACTGGTACAGGTGTTGCACCATTTTTAGCATTAGCACGTGACCCTGAAGTCTACGAGCGTTTCGAAAAGGTCATATTAGTGCATGGTGTGCGCGGTATTAGTGACTTGGCTTATCGTGACATGTTCGAAAACGAGCTGCCGAATGATGAAATTTTTGGTGAAGATTTCCGTAAGAAATTCATCTACTACCCAACGGTCACTCGCGAAGAATTTAGAAACACTGGTCGTATTACCGACTTAATGAAATCTGGCAAATTTTTTGAAGATATCGGACTGCCTCCGATGAACAAGGAAGATGATCGCGTCCTAATCTGCGGTAGTATGCCATTTAATGCTGAAGTCTCAGCTATTTTGAATGATTTTGGTCTAACAGTATCACCGCGTATGGGTGTTCAGGCAGATTATGCGGTTGAACGCGCCTTCGTTGGTTAAAATCTAAACTTTTATTCAAAATACAATAAATAATTCTTGACGCTCAAAAATAGGCTGCTATAATACGCAGCCTATACAGAGATAACCCTGTAGCCCAATTCGATAATGTTTGCAGTATATAAACTTTATCACCTAACACGCCGGTGTGATGGAATTGGTAGACATGACGGATTCAAAATCCGTTGCCTTTAAAAGCGTGTCGGTTCGAGTCCGACCACCGGTACCAATTAGCAGTACAAGTAAGTTCGAGAATGACCAATTAGCCCATACGTTTAAAGCGTTTGGGCTTTTTTGTGTCTGTAGTTATCTGTATAAAACTGAGATTAATAACAATAAACTTAACAGTAATGACCCTTTTTACTGTTTTCATTAGTTAAAATGACTGTCTAACGATAAAAGTTAAGATTGGAGACGCTGTTAGAAAGTCAGGTTCTAATATGGTCTAGGCGATAAACCATTACACTTTCTCTGTTTCAGGCTTAGATATCGCTCGCCATAAAATCACAAATAGCGCGTCAAATTCTGTGTTTATCGGCGTATTGGTCTGCCGCATAATATGCATAAAACCTAGACGGCTGATAAAACCCATAAACACATCAAACAAAATATATAGCGGCACACTGTCATTCAATACACCCCGTTTTTGCCCATCTTCTAATACATCCAAAAATGCACCAATCAGCTCTTTATTCTCATAAATAGCAATACTGCGAATGCGGGATACCGATATCGAGGACAGCACCATCACTGCATCTGGATGGCTGTCGACAAAATCAAAACATACCCAGAGTGTCTTGCGCAATCGATCTTTTACGCTATCAATCCCTTGTAAGTGATCCATGATTCGCTCAGCCAGCCTACCAAGCACGATATCCATAATTGTATTAAACAGGGTTTGCTTATCACCAAAGTATTTATAGAGCGTTTGCAATGAAACGTTGGCAGACTTTGCAATTTGAGCCATCGTTACTTCACTAGGGTCGAAGCCTGCGAACACTTTACGAACCGCTTGCTCAATCTTATCCAAGGTGGCAGGTCGCATATCTGATAAGGGCGCTAAATGTTGAGGGGTCTCAATACCATCCTTTTGCTTGACCGCCTTCATTGTCATTACTATTTACTCCCTTATAATCTACTTAGACTAGAGTCAATCACTTTACTCAATAAGCCAATTTTATATAAGGTAAGATGTATTACCATTTATTTTAAACGTGTTGAATAAAGCCTTTTGCTCATCTAGTATATCTTCTACAAGTTTTTATTTACAGGGATTTGTAATAGTAAACTAAAGGGTAATATAAATTACCCTAAATATTAATTTAAACACCATAACTATCAAGGATGAACCACATGAGTATTGAAGCCTTTGCCTCAAACTGGATGACCGAAGAACATAGCATGGTCTATGACAGTGCTTTGAAGATGTTTAAAAGCTGGGAAGATAAAGACGAGCAGTGGCGTGAAAACGGAATGATTGATCGCGCAGCTTGGCACGAGGCAGGCGATATGGGCTTTTTATGTGCGTCTATGCCTGAAGAGTACGGCGGTGGCGGTGGTGATTTTGGTCACGAAGCCGCTATTTTGTTAGCGCAGGCACAGGCAAACCAAGCTGGTTTTGGCGGTATGGTTCACTCAGGTATTGTTGCGCCATATATCTTAAAGCATGGGACTGAAGAGCAGAAAAAAGCATGGCTCCCTAAACTGGCTACGGGCGAATCTGTTGGCGCTATCGCAATGACTGAGCCAACGACTGGTTCTGACTTACAGGCAATCAAAACCTATGCGGTTAAAGATGGTGACGACTATATCATCAACGGTTCAAAAACATTCATCACAAATGGTCAGCACGCAAACCTTATCGTATTGGCTTGTAAAACGGATCGTGATCATGGCGCTCAAGGCGTGTCTCTGATTGTCGTCGAAACGGATGGTTTAGAAGGCTTCGAGCGCGGTCGCAATCTTAAAAAGACTGGGATGTCCGCTCAAGATACCTCAGAGCTGTTCTTCAGCAATGTCCGTGTGCCACAGAAAAACCTCTTGGGCGGTATAGAGGGTCTTGGCTTTATTCAAATGATGCAAGAGTTGCCACAAGAGCGTTTAATCATTGCGCTAAGCGGTTGCGGCGCTATCAAGCTGGCGCTAGAGTTGACACTTGAATACGTAAAAGAGCGGGAAGCCTTTGGGAAGTCAATTTGGAAGTTCCAAAATACTCGCTTTAAGCTCGCTGAAGTTCAAGCCGATTACCTAGCCGTAAGAGCGTTATGTGACTCTGCTGTTGAAGCGATGATTAATGGCACTCTAACTGCACCGCAAGCGTCATTAATCAAGTATTGGGTGACCGAAAAACAGTGCAATGTCATGGATGAATGCTTACAGTTATTCGGTGGTTACGGCTATATGACAGAATACCCAATTGCTCGTATGTATGCTGATGCGCGCGTCCAAAAAATATACGGCGGTACTAATGAGATTATGAAGGAATTGGCCTCACGCTTTATGTAATAGCGTTGTGTGAAACCAAGCCGCTTTATAAAAACCGCTACATGCAAATAAATACATGCCAGCCAATATACAAATGTTATTAAGCCAAATGTTCTTAACTATTGAATTGAGGAGAATACGTTCTCCTCAAAACTTCATTATTTAACAAATATCCAATGAAATATTAAAGGGATTTATTATGACTGAGACCGCTTATATCTATGATGCCATCCGCACCCCACGTGGCAAAGGTAAAAAAGATGGCTCCCTCCATCAGGCGTCACCTATCTGGCTGGTTCGCACGCTACTCAAAGAGATGCAACAACGCCATAATTTAGATACCAGTTTGGTAGATGACGTCATTTTAGGCTGTGTGACACCAGTCGGTGAGCAGGGTTCTGATATCGCACGTATCGCCGTTATCGACGCCGATTGGCATGAGAGCGTGGCAGGATTAACGCTGTCACGCTTTTGTGCGTCTGGTTTAGAATCCATTAACCTTGCGGCAACCAAAGTCATGTCTGGCATGGAGGACTTAGTCGTTGCCGGTGGTGTTGAGTCAATGAGCCGTGTACCAATGGGTATGGATGGCGGCGCTTGGTATATGGATCCACGAGTAAACGATGCCGTTCAGTTCGTACCTCAAGGGGTTGGCGCTGATACTATTGCTACCTTAAAAGGTTTTAGTCGTAAAGACGTTGACGAGTTTGCCTCAGAGTCACACAGAAGAGCAGCGGCTGCTTGGGAAAAAGGCTACTACGATAAGTCAGTCGTTCCCGTAAAAGATCTAAACGGTTTATTGCTATTAGACAAAGACGAAACCATTCGCCCAAATACGTCAGTAGAAACTTTGGCTGGCTTAAAACCTTCATTTATGATGTCCGGTAAAATGGGCTTCGATGGCGTTATTCTTGATAAATACACCACTATTGAAAACGTCAACCATGTTCATCACGCTGGTAACTCATCGGGTATCGTTGATGGTTCAGCATTGTGTCTTGTGGGTAGTAAAGCTGCTGGCAAAAAAGCAGGTCTTAAGCCACGCGCTAAAATAACGATGGCGTCTGTGATTGGCTCAGAGCCAACCATCATGTTGACTGGTCCTACCCCTGCTTGTAAAAAAGCACTGGTTAAAGCCGGTATGACTGCTGCTGATATCGACCTTTGGGAGATTAACGAAGCATTTGCTGCTGTACCGCTTAATACCGCTGATGACTTTGGTCTCTCGCTTGATAAAGTGAACGTCAATGGTGGCGCTATCGCTATGGGTCACCCACTTGGTGCGACAGGCGCAATGCTGCTGACCACGGTGCTTGATGAGCTTGAGCGCCGCGATCTAAAAACAGCAATGATTACCCTATGTGTCGGTGGTGGTATGGGTATTGCGACTATCATTGAACGTGTATAAAAACGTTGATAAAACATTTATAAATAGCGGTTTTCGATGACTAATCGTACAGCATAATAAATTAAGAAGGACTGAATATGAGCACAAACAGCGTAAATGCCATTAATGAATTAAACAGTTTTTCAGCAGAATCAGACAACGGTATTATCACGGTTACTATCGATCAAGCAGATCGTAAAATGAATGTCATCGGTGATGGCTTTAATGACGCCTTCGCCAAATTGACGGATGCTTTTGTCAACGACCAAGAAGCAAAAGGTTTGATTTTAACGTCTGGTAAATCAACCTTTGTAGTTGGCGCAGATATCGACCAACTGGCCACTATTGAAACAGCTGAGCAAGCGTTTAACTTGGTTGAGGACTTAAAAGCTAGCCTGCGTACACTTGAAACGTCAGGTAAGCCAGTGGTTGCTGCCATTACTGGTACGGCATTAGGTGGTGGTTTAGAGCTGGCGTTAGCCTGTCATTATCGCATCGCTATTGACTCTCCAAAGACCAAGCTGGGTTTACCTGAAGTCAAGCTTGGTTTATTACCTGGTGGCGGTGGTACTCAGCGTCTGCCACGTTTGGTTGGTATTCAAAAAGCTCTTGAACTAATGACGCAAGGTAAAGCGCTTAGCGCACAGCAAGCGGTTGACATTGGTCTTATCGATGATGTGGCTCATGACAATGATGAGCTTATCAGTAAGGCTAAAGCATGGATTAATAACAATCCAAAAGCTCAGCAACCTTGGGACAAAAAAGGCTTTAAAATCCCGGGTGGCGACAGCAAACATCCTAAAGTAGTGCAAGTATTTTCGATTGCGCCTGCGATGGCAAATCAAAAGTCGCACAGCAATTATCCGGCAATCACCCATATCTTATCTAGTGTCTTTGAAGGCTGCCTAACTGATATCGATAACGGTCTTAAAATCGAATCACGCTTTTTTGTCGCTTGTGTATTATCAGACGTGTCCAAAAATATGATCAATACGTTTTGGACACAGCTAAATAGCATTAAAAAAGGTCAGTCACGCCCAGAAGGGTTTGAGCGTTCTAAAGTGAGCAAAGTCGGTATCCTTGGTGCTGGCATGATGGGTGCTGGTATCGCTTACGTCTCAGCTAAATCGGGTATGGAAGTGGTGCTGTTAGATAAGGCTATCGAAGGTGCTGAAAAAGGCAAAAACTATTCTGCTAAGTTGCTCGACAAGGCTATCAGCCGTGGTCGTTCAACGGAAGAGAAAAAACAAGCACTGTTAGACCTTATTAAAACCACAACGTCTTACGACGATTTAGAAGGCTGTGATTTAATTATCGAAGCGGTATTCGAAGATGTAGACATCAAAGCTGAATGCACGCGTAATGCTGAAGCAGTAATTCCAGAAAATGCCGTTTATGCGTCAAACACGTCTACATTGCCTATCACTGAACTTGCCAAAGCCAGCAAGCGTCCAAACCAGTTTATCGGTCTACATTTCTTCTCGCCAGTAGATAAGATGCCATTGGTTGAGATTATCGTGGGCGAAGAAACGGACAATGCAACGTTAGCCAAAGGCTTTGATTATGTTGGTCAAATCGGTAAGACACCTATCGTTGTCAATGACAGCCGAGGCTTCTACACTTCTCGCGTCTTTGGTACTTATGTCTCAGAAGGTATTGCCATGTTAAGTGAAGGTATTCACCCACGCAGCATTGAAGTGGCTGGTATGAAATCTGGTATGCCGATGCCACCACTCGCACTGCAAGATGAAGTGTCACTAAGCCTATCATTACATGTCATGCAGCAAACCAAGCGTGCTTTAGAAGCGCAAGGCAAAACCTTTACACCGCATCCAGCCATGCCAGTGGTAGAAAAAATGGTCAAAGAACTTGGCCGTGAAGGTAAAAAGGTTGCTAAAGGCTTCTATGAGTATCCTGAAAATGGTGAAAAGCGCTTATGGCCTGAGCTCACTGAACTGTACCCAATAACAGATGAGCAGCCGTCTCAGCAAGACTTGGTAGACCGCCTACTTTACGTGCAAGCCAATGAGACCGCGAAGTGTTTCGAGGAAAATGTTGTACGTACTGTGGCTGATGCAAACGTAGGTTCAATCTTCGGTTGGGGCTTTGCACCGAACCAAGGTGGTACATTACAGTTCATCAACTCAGTAGGCGTTGATAAATTTGTTGAACGTAGCCGCGAGCTTGCTAGCAAATATGGTAAGCGGTTTGAACCGGCTCAAATATTAGTGGATATGGCTTCAAGTGGTGAGGAGTTTGTTGATGGCTAATCAAGCTGATACTATGAAAAACTGCCTAGAGGGGCTGCGCGTTGTTGATTTGACGCGCAACCTACCAGGGCCTTTTGCCACGCGACTGCTTGCAGACTTAGGTGCAGAAATCATCAAAATCGAGCCAAAGAATGGTGATCCTGCCCGCGCCTTTGGCGAGCTTTTCACCGCGTTAAACCATGGTAAAGAGACTCAAAAAGTTGATTTTCGTGATCCAGTAGGTATTGAAACAATCAAAACGCATCTTAAAGATGCCGATGTGATGCTTGATAGTTTTCGCCCAGAAGTGCTTGAAGGTATGGGGCTGGACGCTAAGACCCTGCATGCTATTAATCCAAAGCTGGTCATGGTATCGATTACGGGTTATGGCGTTGTTGATGGCGAGAGCATTACCCATGATTGGGCTAATAAAGCTGGTCATGACATCAACTTTATGGCGATGAGCGGCGTGCTTGATCAGCTCAAAACCGCAGATGGTGATCAAGCAATGCCTAACATCCAGTTTGCAGATTTGGCAGGCGGCAGTGATACGGCAGTCATTACCCTTTTGGCTGCCGTGTTGTCAGCACAGCGCACGGGTAAAGGTCGTCACGTTGCGGTCAGTATGACCCATAGCTTGTATCAGCATCTGGTCATGCCAAAAGCAACTGGTAAGTTGGTTGCAAGCTTCTCTGGTAAAAACCCAAAGCCGGAGCATGATTTTTTAGGTGGTCTACTACCCTGCTATCGTTTGTACAAAACAGCAGATGACCGTCATATGGCAGTCGGCTCTTTAGAGCTAAAGTTTTGGCAAGGTTTATGTGACGTATTAGAATTACCTGAGCTCAAAACTAAACATTGGCAAATGGGTGTCATGCCTAATACCAGAGACAGCCAAGAAACGGCGCAATTGGTCGCTGATACCTTTGCCAGCTATGGTCTTGCTCACTGGCAGCAGGTTTTTGAATCGGCAGATGTGTGCGTTACGCCAGTCCTTACACTAGAGGAAGCGCGCGCGCACCCTTTATTTGCGCACCAAGATGAGCATGGTGCAACATTAGGCTGGCAGTAAAATGACATAGTCAGGACGCTATGTTAAAGTTAATCGTCAAAAACCAAAGAAGGTTTATGCTGGAAAAAATCGTTCATGATACCAACATTAAAAATATCAGCAGCAGCGGTATCGACACCATGCACACAAAAGGCTATAAAAAATCTTTGTCGTTAAAGCAGGTCTAAGTTTAACTAATCAGGAAGGCTTGCAATTTTGCGAAAAAGATTTAACGGGATGTAATAGTTATCGCGGTGATAGCAATAAGACACGGCACATTAACCTAAAAAATTATTTGCATTGTTGTTTTTAATTATCTTTATTCAGGCATTTTGAGACATCAAAATAACCACTAATAATTACTCATTTAGTTAAAAGCAGTCGTTGTCAGTACCATGGGCAAGTATTTAATACCTATTAAGTTGCTCTAAGCGAATCTATACAGGCATTACAAACTTAAGCAAAACAAACACCAACGCATAAACAAAGTTAAAAACGATCCCAATAAGGATCATCGCCAAAACGCTCAGCGATAAAATCGATTAGATAACGGCAGCGCTGCGATAAGAAACGGTTTTTGGGATAAACAGCATAAGCATTTAAAGTCGGCAATTGATACTGCTGCATGATGGGCACAAGTGCACCACTGGCTAAGGTTTTGTAAGTAATAAAATTGGGCAAAAAAGCGATTCCATGACCTTTTACCGCCATTTCTCGTAAAAAGTCGCCATTATTGACCTTTATTTTTGAGTTGATAGCGACTTGGTGCTTTTTACTTTGCTCATCTATGAGCTCTATCGTGCTAGATTTGTTTAGACCGTATTGTAAAAACTCATGCTTGGCAAAATCTTCTAGAGTAGTTGGTGTGCCCATTTTACTCAAATATTCAGGGCTGGCACATAAGGTATAGCGAATCAGCGCCAGACGTTTGGCTTGATAGCTTGAGTCCTGCAGTTCTCTAATACGAATCCCCAACTCAAACCCTTCTTCAACCAAATCTGTATGCCGATCAGAGAAATCGAGCTCAAAGTTCAAATTGGGATGCTGATTGGCATATTCATCAATGACATCATTTAGATGCATCAAGCCAAATGACAATGGCGCGGTTACTTTTAAGGTGCCCTCGATACGCGTGGGCGCACCACTGGTTTCTTCGTTTAGGGCGTCAACTTCGCTCAGTATATTGTTCACCTTTTGGTAATACTGCTCACCGGCTTGGGTTAAGTTGGATTGGCGCGTGGTGCGGCTAATAAGTTGACTGCCCAAGCGCGTCTCTAAATCCTTGAGGCGACGGCTAACCGCTGATTTGGCAATATTTAGTTGTTCGGCAGCCTTGGTAATGCTACCGGCTTCAACAATGCGTACAAACATTGCCATGTCTTCTAATTGTCCCATATAAGATGCTCCTTGACTGTTCTCTAAATAAGAACTGTTATTTGCGATTATTACGGTTTATCTATATGTGGTCAACAATTAAAATATAATCATTACTTAGCGACATATAAACGATTTAGATCCACATTGTGACATTTTTGGAGAATTACTATGGATAAATTACAAGAGCTTAGCGCCCCAATTGGTCGGCTATTTTTATCAATGATTTTTATCTTTTCAGGCTTTACCAAAATCACAGGCTACGCTGCTACTCAAGGTTATATGGAGTCGATGGGCGTACCTGATACGCTATTACCGTTGGTGATTGCCCTTGAGTTATTTGGTGGCATTGCTGTTTTGCTTGGTTTTAAAGCACGCCTGATTGCGTTATTGTTCGTGGGTTTTAACATCATATCAGCACTGCTTTTCCATCAGTTCTGGATTGATGAATCACAAATGAACCCCTTTATGAAAAACATCGCGATAGCAGGTGGGTTCTTGATGATTTTTGCTCATGGTGCAGGTGCTTATTCAATTGATCACAGCAACACGCGTAGATAATTGCCTATAACTAAAAATAAGAAAACGATGGTTAAACGTGTATTTATGCTCACTTATACTTATGACAGCTCCTTATCATGACAACTAACGCTCACAGCCCATCTAATGATAACTTACCAAGTTTTTGGCAGCGTCATCAAACGCCTGTGTTATTGACAGTGGTTGGCGGTGCCATTGATACCATTGGTTTTATCACCTTGTTTGGTTTCTTCACCGCACATGTCACGGGTAACTTGGTAATGGCGGGCAGTGGCTTGGTGAAAGGTGAAGCCGGTCTATGGATTAAACTTGCCGCCTTACCGTTATTTATTTTGACGGTCATGGTGACCAAGATATTTATTGACCATAGTAAAAATAAACAGCTAACACTGAGCCATTTATTCTTAGCGGAAGCATTTTTTCTGACCACTTTTATGATTGCCGGTTTGTACTATCAGCCTTTTGTCGATGCTGGTGATATAACCGTGGCGATAACGGGTGGATTAGGCTTAATTGCGCTGGCGATTCGTAATACCGCTAGTAAAACGGTGATTAAGCATATGAGTCCGACAGTATTGATGACGGGTAATACTACGCAACTGGGTATCAATCTGACCGATTACTTGGTCAATCGCACAGCGGACAATCGCAAAAAACTGGCACACAGCTCAGTATTGGTATCTAGCTTTTTAGTAGGCGCATTAGTGGGTGCGTTGTTATATATGCAGCTAAGTTTTTGGGCAGTAGGCTTATTTGTTTTGCCCGTGCTGTATCTATCAGTTAGGGCGCGTGATAGAGACTTTTTACAACATATTGCGTAATCGATTTTTGGGTTTATGGCAACCGTTTATGCAACTGACCCTGTTATAGAGTCCATGGTTCTACTATGAATATGTGGCGCTATCTCTGCCATCCAATTGTTCTAAAAAAAAGAATAGTTAATTGCAGTTAACGTTGTTTATCTATTATAGGACAACAATTATAATAGACCCATTGTTTAAACAAGTTAATTAATAATAAATTTATAGACATTTAACCTATTAATATCTAAGGATAAATTATGAAAACGATCTATCATGCAGCAGACTCTCGTGGCGATGCCAACCATGGCTGGCTAAAAAGCAAGCACACTTTTAGCTTTGCTAATTATCATAATCCAGATCGTATGGGTTTTGGTGCGCTACGCGTCATCAATGATGACTTCGTCATTGGTGGTCAAGGCTTTGGTAAGCACTCACACCGCGATATGGAAATTATCAGTATTCCTTTATCAGGTAAGCTCGGTCACGGCGATAACATCGGTAATAATGGCATCATCGAAACCGGTGAAATCCAAGTCATGTCAGCGGGTACTGGTATCACGCACAGCGAAATGAATGGCGATGACAAAGAAGAGGTGAAGTTCCTACAGATTTGGGTTATTCCAAATAAAATGAACGTTGAGCCTCGTTATCAGCAAGTTCGTATGGACGATATCCTAAAGCCAAATGAGTTCAATCAAGTATTGTCACCCAATGCTGACGATGCAGGCGTATGGATTCATCAAGATGCTTGGTTTAGCATGGGTGATTTCGATAAAGGTGTTACCCATACCTATCAGCTAAAAGATCCTAACAATGGTGTTTATGTCTTTGTCATTAGCGGTAAAGTTGTCGTAAACGGTAACACTTTGGATACACGCGATGGCCTTGGTGTTTGGGATACTAAGAACTTTACGATGGACGTCATCGATGATGCTAAAGTATTGCTAATGGAAGTACCAATGAGCTAATGGACGCTTCAACGCATTTTAATTTATCTATACTAAAAGATAATTATTGGAAGTGTAGATACTGGATATAACCATTAATAGTACCGATCATTTATTAGTTCGAATCAATTTATATTAACCATGTGGAGAAATACTATGTCAGACCTAAATACCTTACAACAACTTGCTGAAAAACGCCGTTCTATCTATGCGTTGAGCAATCAATTACCCGTATCGAATGACGAAGTCGTTAAGTTGGTTGAGCATGCAATCTTGCATACGCCGTCGTCGTTCAACTCACAATCGACGCGTGTTGTCGTATTGTTTGGTGAAGAGCATCAGAAACTGTGGAATATCACTGAAGAGACGTTACATGCAATCGTTGGTGATGAAGAGAAGTTTAAATCAACAAAAGACAAAATCGCGGGCTTTAAGGCGGGTGCAGGTACAATCATGTTCTTTGAAAATCAAAGTGTCGTGAAAAGCATGCAAGAAAACGCGCCGTTATATGCAGATAAGTTCCCCATTTGGGCACATCAAACCAACGCGATGCATCAGTATGTTATTTGGACGGCTTTGGCCAGTATCGACGTTGGCGCAAATCTGCAACACTATAATCCTATTATCGATGACAAAGTTGCTGAAGCATGGAATATTGACAAAGACTGGACGCTAAACGCTCAAATGGTATTTGGTGCTATCGAGCAGCCTGCAGGCGACAAAACGTTTAAGCCTGTTGAAGAGCGCATGAAAGTATTCGGTTAATATCGCATAGTTTTCAATACTAAGCTGCTCACAATATAGACAATAAAACCGCTATCGAAATATCTTAGCGGTTTTATTGTTTTGACATTCTTTATTGGCTTAAAAAAGCCTCCTTATTGGAGGCTTTTCTGTGTACAGATTTTGAGCATTATTGCGGTAACAAGACATGCTTGCTCTTTTGATAAGCTGATAGACCACCTGCGCCCAACTCTCGACCAATACCACTTTGCTTAAACCCGCCCCAGCCTGCTTCTGCCAATACTATTTGTTGCTCATTTATCTAAATACGACCTGCTTGGATTAATGTCACCTCAGAAGGTTTTAACAGTACGGTACAGCCTGCAGCCAATGCAAAGGCTAATTTCCAAGAGTGGCTACCATTGGAAAATTCCACGGGACAATAAGCATACAGATATCAACGGGTGTAAGGTCGATAGGCTTGAGTAGCGACATCTACTGCTATATCTACGCGGGTTTTTGTGCTCAGTCTGGTCGTAGTAATCACCTCTCCTGAATTTGGGTAATATAATGCATAAGTATCTTTCTCATCATCTCGGTCTACCGCTTCAATAGCTACCTTTAATCAGGCACAACCGACTGCTGGCATAGCATTACGCACAAGCACATTTTTTAATACAACAGATGCGCCACAGTGGTAATGACCACCAAACTGATCAGCGTGCGCAGAATAAAAATCATAAATAGCTCTAGCACATTCAGCTTAATGTTTGATTTTAGAATCAGCGCCCCTACTTCAGACATATAGATAATCTGGGTAATAGAAGCTGCACCAACGATAAATCTTGTCATCTCACTCTCAATACTCTTACCAACTAACGCCGGCAAATACATATCAGCAAAGCCCATAATCATCGCTGGTGCCGCTTCAGCAGCTTCTGGAATTTGTAGCAATTCAAGCACTGGTACGAGCGGTGCCGACAACCAATTAAATACCGGCGTGTACTCGGCTAAGCCAAGACCAATAGTACCGATAGCAAAAACCACTGGAATCAAGCCAAAATAGATATCAAATAGGTTTTTTAGGCTGTGTTTAAAGATATTACCCAAACTTGGCATAGAGTGCGCGCGCGTGATGGCACGGTTGAGCGCCCATTGATAGGTGGTGTACTGAGCCGGAATCTCCTCATCAAGCATGCTCTTACCTAAGTGATAAGTATCAGGCTTCAAAGACAATGGTGGTAGGCGCGGCATGATAATGGCAGCAATAAAGCCCGTTAAGGCAATGGTCAGATAAAAATACACAAAGTTATTGTCAACGCCGATGGTTTTGGCAACCACATAGGTAAAAGCGATGGAGGTGACCGAAAAAGTCGTTGCGATAATGGCTGCTTCGCGCTGACTGTAGTAGCTTTTATCATACTCTTGCATGGTCACAAGTAAACCGATAGATGCGGCGCCAAACCAAGAAGACATGGCATCGACGGCTGAGCGACCCGGCAACCGGAACAGTTTGACAAACACCTTACTCGACAAGGTACCCAAAAATTCCATCAAACCAAAATCGGTCAAAAACGGCAATGATAAAATGGCAAAGAAGAACAAAGGAATCAAAATAGGAATCAGGTCTTCAAAAATCACGCCGCCGGTATTGCGGTTGATAATAAACTCAGGTCCGATTTGTAAGTAAATCATCCAAACAAATAGCGCCCCTAAAAAGCGCGCGGATAGCCAAAACCAATCGACATCAAACAACTTTGCGCGCATAGAGTCTGTTGGCAGGTTAGGCTTCAAAACCTTGACTGCTAGCGCCCCTACAAAGGAGACTGTAACAATCGCTAATGCGGCGTAAACAACATAACCTCCCAGCACTGCTTGCAGGGTATCGGTTAATACGCCCAGTAAAATGGTGATTTTGCCATCCCACTGAAAAGGTATGATAAATAATGCCATACCCAGCGCTGAAAATAGCAAAAACTTCCACATGGATGCTTGCCACTGCGCCCCTTGCGGCGTTTCTAGATCGACAGGGTCATTTCCCAAAATCGGCTGCTGCGACTTATCGATATAATTCGTCATTTAATCCTCCTTGATAGGCGACGATCGCCAAATTTCTTCCTTCGCTGTCTGACCTATCCCTAGTTTTAGCGAATTGAGCAAATAGTTGAATGCCGTTTTATTAGTTATTTTTCATGTAAATGATGCTTGATTACATCAGCTAAAACAGGTAAAACTCTTGCCCATTTCAAGAAGAAATTCATCAGCTTCATCAACTTCATAAATCATCGGTTGTGTGCCTTTGATGTCTTCTTTTAATACCTCGATCAGTTGCTGTTTGGCTGTGATTCTGCGATAGCCTGCGCCAAATCCTGCGGCTAATGGCTCAAAGTTCGGGGTTTTAATATTGACCCCAATCAGTGGCAGGCCACCCTCTTCCATATAGCGGCGAATCTCACCATAACCTTGGTTGTTCCATAACAGCACAATCAATGGCAGCTCAAGCTCGGCGGCGCAGATTAATTCTGCGATAGTAAACTGAATGCCGCCATCGCCAATCAGACTCACAACCGGCGATTTTGAGCCAATCATGGCACCAATAGCGGCAGGCAAACCATAACCCAAGGTGCCAAAGCCAGTCGATGAATTAAACCATCGGCGCGTCGCTAAGGCCTCAAAACCAAGGTTGCCACTATAAACAGGCTGGGTCGAGTCACCAACAAATATGACGTCTTTTACTTCATCTCGAATCAGCTGTAGCAGCGCATTTTGACCAGCAAAGTCTGGTGTCATTTCCTCTATCAACGCCTGCTTTACCTTTGCTACTCTCACGAGGGCTTGATGATTCAGCGGTTGATTTTCTAAGCGCGTACATAAACCGCTAATGGCCATTTGCGCATCAGACAATAGCGTAATATCCGCTCTAAACGGACGCTGTAATTGCTGGGCATCGCAGTCAATGCGAATCAACATGCCATTGATTTGGAAGCCACCGTTAAAGAAAACATCGTAATCAGTCTCGCCAAGCTCAGTACCAATCGCCAATACTAAGTCGGCCTCGCTAATGACGGCGCGACCGGCGTCTAATGACTGATTGCTACCCAAACTCAACGGATGAGCAGGTGGCAGTAAACCTTTGGCATTGATGGTCAAAAAGGTGGGCGCATCGATAAGTTCTGCCAGTTTTTGCGCGTCATGATTAACATCAACGCAGCCACCACCATAGAGCAATACTGGATTTTTTGCCGCTTTTAGAGATTCAACAATCAAATATAATTGCGCAGGATGAGGTAGTGGTCTCATGACTTGCGGTAGTGTTAAACCATCATCAGCTTGGCTTTTTGCAGTGTTATTTAAATTTTTAGTTTTATTAAAATTAGAGGTTAAATCAGGCGGCTTGGCGACATGACTGGCATCGGCGGTAATCACATCAATAGGCAACTGGATATGAACTGGTCCCAGACGCGCGCCATTAAATAACGCAAAAGCTTCAGCGATGACTTTGGGTAACGACTCAGGTTGCCAGATGGTTTTACTCATGAGCGCAACCTTACTGACCATACCTTGCTGGTCATGCAATTCATGCAAGTGCCCTTCACCGCTGCCGGTATGCTGCACTTTATTGACACTAGATATCACTAGCATCGGTATAGAATCTGCCAATGCTTGCGCCATTGCCGTCATGATATTGGTCATGCCGGGACCGGTGATGATAAAGCATACCCCGACTTTGCCAGACGCGCGGTAATAACCATCAACCATAAAGCCTGCGCCTTGCTCATGACGCGGTGTCACGTGGCGGATATCGGTATTGGGCAGGCCACGATATAGCTCGACCGTATGTACGCCCGGAATACCAAATACCGTCTCAACCCCGTAATATTCTAGCCACTGTACGAGTAGCTCACCGCAAGTTAGAGATGAGGTAACTAGCGCAGATTTTGGCAATGAAGAAGGCGTTTGGAGAGAATGCGTCATGAGTTAATCATCCTAAAAATTCAATAGCAAGTAAATAAGTAGTTCAGTATCAAATCCAAGCTAAACCCAAACTGCCCTTTAATTCCTTATAAAGGACAGTTTGGAATTATAAATCATGCTCAATAAATGGCTTTGACTTTGTCGTCATAGCGCACGCCCGGTAGAATACATAGCATCTCAAATAGCAGGTTCGCGGCTAGTACTGAGGTGTTACCAAACGGGTCATACGGCGGTGACACCTCTACCAAATCGCCACCAACCACATCAAGTCCGCGCATACCACGAATGATCTCAATAGCTTGTGTTGACGTTAAGCCACCGATTTCCGCGGTGCCCGTACCCGGTGCAAACGCAGGATCAATCCCATCAATATCAAAACTTAGATAGACGGGACCATCACCTAGCTTCTCGCGCACTTCTGCCATCAAAGGTGTCAGTGATTTATACCAACATTCTTCAGCAGGCACTACTCGAAAACCTTGCTCGGTTGACCAATCAAACTCTTCAGCACTATAACCCGTACCACGTAAGCCAATTTGTACCACACGGTTGCCATCAATGAGGTTCTCTTCAACTGCGCGGCGAAATGGTGTGCCATGAGCAATTTTTTCGCCAAACATTTCATCATTGATATCAGCATGCGCATCGATATGCACCATCCCAACAGGCCCATGTTTTTTGGCAAGCGCACGCAAGATAGGCAGTGCAATCGTATGATCACCGCCTAACGTTAAAGGAATAGCGCCATGACTGACAATTTTATCGGTATAGAATTTCTCAATAATATCGACGCTTTTTAGCAGGTTAAAGGTATTGATAGGAACGTCGCCAATGTCAGCGACTTGCAAAGACTCAAAGGGAGCGGCGCGAGTGGCGACGTTATAAGGGCGAATCATGCGTGATTCATCGCGAATCTGTCTCGGACCCAATCTTGCACCGCTACGGTTTGAGGCGCCAATATCTAAAGGCACCCCAACGAATGCTACATCCAGTCCTTCAGCATCGGCTTGGGTTGGCAGGCGCATCATAGAAGCGAAGCCGCCAAATCTTGGCATATCGTTGCCGCTTAATGGTTGATTAAATTTCATCACTTACATCCTTGTATCGATTGGTCAAAACAGACAATTTGTCTATATTACTTTTTATCTATGCCACTTTTTCTATAGCTCTGACAATACCTAAATATCAGAGGCGAGACCATGGTAAAATTTAGAAGTAAGCTTCTGGTTTTTCGTAGTAACTTTGATTTATCCGTTATTTATAGAAGTTTTATAAAAAAATCGGTTAAGACAATAGATACGGGGACATGACTTTCGATGCTAGATGAATTGATAAAAATTGACATCAAAACCCTGCGGAGCTTTATGGCCATCGTAGAGTGTCAAGGTGTGACCGCCGCGCAGTCACGCTTAAATGTCACGCCGTCTGTCATCAGCGGTCATTTGACCCATTTAGAAGGCCGCTTGGGTATGACGCTCTGTCATCGTGGACACGCGGGTTTTAAGCTGACAGAAGATGGGGCAGCGGTTTACGAGGCTTGCTTAAGTTTTACCGAAGCGGTGGCAAGCTTTCAGCATCAACTGCACTATATTCGGCAACTGGATTCGGTACGCGGCGGTCATATTCGGTTATGTCTTATCGATCAAATGCCAACGGTTTTTTATGATGCGTTACGTCAGTGCTTAGCAGCAAGCTATCGTAATAATCCATTAATACATTTTTCTATCGATGTGCAAAGCCCTGAGAGTATGCTTGATAAGCTTTTAAGTAATGAAAGTGATATTGGCGTGGGATATTTTGGTAGCTTCCCACCCCTATTAACTTTCCAGCCAGCATTTATCGAAAAGCAAGTGGTTTGCTGTGGACGTGAGCATCAGCTATTTTATGAGGCGGAAGGGTTAACCTTTGAGGGTTTGGAACAAAACTATCCATGGATAAAACGAGGCTATATTACTGATTTGAGTATCAATCATGTCCGCCCAAAAACCTTGAGTGCCACCACTTATCATATGGAGGCAACCGCGCAATTAATTTTAGCGGGTCATCATGTCGGCTACTTGCCCAATGATTTGGCAAAGCGTTATGAAGAGATGGGGGTGATGAAAATACTACTGCCCAATGAGGCAAGTTACGAGGTCAAGCATCATTGGGCCTATCGAGAAAACCTTCATAAGCACGTCGCTGATTTTTTAGAGCAGATGATTAGCCTATTACGAAAAAACCCCTTTAAAGAATGAATATTCTTTAAAGGGGTTTATATAGCCGTTATTTAATTAACTGCTTGCGCTTTTTGATGCTTACGGACGCTAGACCCATCTTTACGCGTAATCGTTATCCCTGTAAAGCCAAACAATATTGTCAGTAGCAATGATAAATAGCAGAAGAACGCATAAGGTAGATAATCAAGCACTGGCACACCTAACGCTTGGCTGATAAACACACCGCACACACTCCATGGTACAAGTGGATTGATCACTGTACCGGCATCTTCAATGGTGCGTGATAGATTTTTTGGATGCAAGTTCAAGCGCTCAAACGTCGGACGAAATGCCGTACCAGATAAAAGAATACTCAAATACTGCTCACCGATAAGGACATTGATACTCAGCGCTGACATGGCAGCGGCAAAAATGGCGCGTCCTGCTGTCGTTAAATTGTCTTTGATACCAGATAACAGTGCTGGCAAGATACCCAACGCCGTCAGCAATCCGCCTAAACTCAGCGCCAATATCACGATGGCTTGAGTAAAGAACATACTTTGTACACCGCCACGCGACAGCATACCGCCCACTTCACCAAGCTCTAATGACTCTGCGGGTGTATAACCTGCAAAGAAATAACCACCCAACTGCCCAACGTTTGGCGTGCTATGCATATAAGTAATGATAATTGCCACAGCAATGGTACAAATAATGGTGTAAATGGCATTAACTCGAAATAGAGCCAGCGCAATCAAGACCACAAATGGCAATACCGCATAACCATGTACCAAACCACTGTCAATCAATTGTCCTTTTAGCACCGTTACTTGACTTAAATCTGAGCCAGCCGTCTGTCCAGAGAAAAACCAAAATAATATAACCGTTAATATCCATGCCGGAACTGTGGTATACGTCATATTGCGTATATGCTCGAACAAATCGATGCCTACAACTGCTGAAGCAATGGTACAAGTATCCGATAATGGCGACATTTTATCACCAAAAAACGCCCCTGATACCACAGCGCCTGCCGCTATCGCAACGTTAGCATCAAAGGCATCACTCATACCAATGAAAGCCACGCCAAGCGTCGCAGCAGTCGTCAAACTACTGCCCAAAGCGATACCAATAATAGAGGTCAACACAAAGGCGGAGATATAATAATATTGCGGAGATATTAGCTCAAAACCAAAATACATCAAGGTTGGAATAGCACCAGACATCATTAAGGCGGCGACCATCAAACCGATAAAGAAGAATAAATAGATCGCACCAATACCGCGCATAACGCCGGATGCCATTTGCGCTTGCATGTCATCAAAACTTAATCCTTTAAATATACCAATGCCTAGCAGGACACAGATAGCGAGGATTAATGATAAATGCGGTACCCAGCCAAAGCCAATCATGGTAACGCCCATGATAGCAATGACAATGGCTGAAATCATAAATGCCAGTTGCGGTGAGATTTGGGTTAGAATTTTTGGAGGCATCACACATCCTTAGTGTGCCAGTGGTTTCTGGCATTGGGGTTTGATTTTGGGGTGACAAGTTTAATCAGTTGCTAGCAGTATTGCTACTCTGATTATTTGGTGAGTAAGCTGTCGGTCTTGGCTGCCATGACAAAGTCATTGCGATGCAAACCTTTAATGCTATGCGACCACCAAGTGACCGTAACCTTGCCCCACTCTACCAATATGCCCGGATGATGCCCTTCTGCCTCAGAAATCTCAGCAAGCTCATTGGCAAATGCCATTGCTAAGACAAAGTTCTTAAATTTATATTGGCGCTGTAATTGCTTGATGCCATCGACCTCAATCAACGTCCACTCTGGAATTTGTTGTAATAGCTCTGTTGCTTCGCTGTCGCTGACTGTCGGTGCGCCAATACGGCAGGCTTCACAGCTGGCTTGTGATAATGTCGTCATTGTAATGTCCTTTTATTTTAACGATTAATTTTTTAATAAATGTACGTCCGTGTTGACGTTGGTTCTTTTATTACTTATGAAAAATGTACTGTCTATTAAGCAGTTTTGATAGCATACGTTGGCTCAAACAGTCCTAAACTCATCGCCTTTTGTACAGCGCCCATAATGTCACTATTCACGATATCGAATAGCGTATCCAAATCGTCAATTGCATAATAGATAGGCTGAATTTGGTCAATACAGTAAGGAGTGCGCAAGACGTCAATCAAATCAAACGCACGACAGTCCGGTTCATCGCTTAGGGCATAGATGGTTTCAGACGGTGAGCTTAAAATGCCGCCGCCATAAATCTTGCGGGTTTCTTTGGTAGCACCCATTAGACCAAATTCGATGGTGAACCAATACAGGCGCGCTAAATAAAGACGCTCTTGCTTGGTCGCATTGAGACCAAGCTTGCCATAAGTCTCATTAAAAGTTGCAAACGCAGGATGGGTCAGCAGCGGACAATGCCCAACGATTTCATGAAAAATATCTGGCTCTTCGATATAGTCCATATCATCAAAACGACGGATAAAGGTCGCAACCGGAAAGCGTTTATCAGCTAAGAGTTTGAAGAATTTACCGAAGCTGATTAACGCCGGTACAGCAGCGGTTTGCCAACCGGTATTGGCTTGCAATACTTCATCAATATCTTGTAGTTGCGGAATATGCGTTGCCGGTAATTTGAGTTTCTCTAAACCCTCGATATAGGCTGAACTGGCACGATTGGGTATTTGCTTGGCTTGACGTTCAAGCAGCGCTTGCCACATCGCGTTTTCATCGTCACTATAATGAATATGACCATGATTGTCTGGCTGACGCGATACGTAAGGTTGCTTCTTCTGAGTTAAATGATGAGTAGAAGCTTCAGTGCTTAACGAATTGCTACTGAGAGGCTTTATGTACGCAGTTCTCTCTTGACGGCTTTCCATGCCTAGTTTCCTTAATATTGCAATGAGTCTAATACCTTGGTATCAGTCATTTGCTTTATTCACTTTGTCTGCCTAGCTTTGAGCGTTTTATTATTAAATAGCAGAGTAACAAAGGTAATAAGGACAAGATAAACCCCTTTCATCTTGCCCTTTTAATACTTATTGAAAAGTGCTTTTTTAAAAGTACTCTTAAAAAATCTCTGACAATTATGGCGTTTCAGTCTCTGTCTGACCAACCATGCCGCGGCGTACTTGGTCGCGCTCGATAGATTCAAACAATGCTTTAAAGTTACCTTCACCAAAGCCTTCTTCATAATCGCCTTTACGCTGGATAAACTCAAAGAATACTGGGCTTCCTAAGATGGTTTCAGAGAAAATCTGTAGCAGTAGACGCGGAACATCGCCCTCGGTCGTGCCATCTAACAAGATACCGCGCATCTGTAGCTCAGAGATATTCTCGCCATGACCTGGTAGACGCTCATCAAGCATCTTATAATAAGTATCATTTGGTGCCGTCATGAGTGGAATGCCCATCTCTCGCAATTTGTCGATGCTAGACAATAAATCATCACTCAATAGCGCGATATGCTGAATACCTTCACCGTTAAAGTGCATCAAATATTCTTCGATTTGGCCGCCGCCTTGCTTAGACTCTTCGTTTAACGGGATACGGATTTTGCCATCAGGGGCGGTCATCGCTTTACTGGTCAGGCCGGTGTACTCGCCTTTGATATCGAAATAACGGATTTCACGGAAGTTAAAGATGCGCTCATAGAAGTTTGCCCAATACGCCATACGGCCGCGGTAAACGTTATGCGTTAGATGGTCAATGACTTTAAAGCCATAACCTACAGGGCGTCTGTCAACGTCTGGTAAGAATTCAAAATCGACATCATAGATAGACTCGCCATCTTTAAAACGGTCAATCAAATAGATGAGAGAGCCGCCAATGCCTTTGATAGCAGGCAGTCTTAATTCCATCACCCCTGTTGGCACATCTACTGGCTGCGCACCTTTTTCAATCGCCAGCTCATAGGCTTTTTTAGAATCCTTGACGCGAAAACCCATGCTACAAGCCCCTGCGCCATGCTCTTCAACGAAGTAACTGGCTTGGCTTTTTGGCTCACGATTGATGATAAGGTTGATATCACCTTGACGGTATAACGCCACGTCCTTTGAGCGGTGATTGGCCACATGGGTAAAACCCAACTGCTCAAATAACTCTGCAACAGCTTGTGGTTGAGGTGAGGCGAATTCAACAAAGTCAAACCCTTGCAATCCCATTGGGTTTTCAAATAAATCGGCCATTGTAATCATCCTTAATTTCAATTGGTGGTATAAAAAACAGTAAAAATATAATGCTAAAAAATAACTTCAATCAATATTCTTATTGACGATGCATTTATATTAGATTAGCTTGATTTATAAGACTAATCGTATTTTTTGATTTATTTATCAGGTTTGCTTATGAATATCAGTATTCGCCAATTGACCGCTTTTATCAGCGTTGCCGACAATGGCAGTTTTACCCGTGCCAGTGAGCAGATGCATTTAACCCAATCTGCCGTCAGTGGTTTGATTAAAGAGCTAGAATCTAGCCTCGGTATCGTGTTGTTTGATCGCACCACACGCCAGCTTTCTTTGTCCGTTGTCGGGCATCATTTATTGCCACAAGCGCGGCGTATCTTAAATGAGATGCAGCTGTTTGAAAATGAAGCCAGTAGTTTGACAAGTTTGGCACAAGGTCAGGTTAGGCTTGCGGTGTCGCAATTTGCCGCCTCCTCCATGCCAGCGGTTATTGCCCAGTTTGCTAAAGAATATCCAGATATCAGCGTGTCTTTACTTGATTGCTCAGCTGAAAATGTTTTAGAACACATTCAAAACATCGAGGTAGATTTGGGCGTCGGGACTGAGCTTGGTTTTATGGAATCTGAGGATGACATCAGCGCCGATTTGTTATATCAGCTGCCGTTTTGTGTGGTGATGCCTGACAGCCATGCGCTGGCACAAAAATCAGAAGTCGTCTGGCAGGACTTGGTAGACATTCCGCTTATTACCTTGCAAGGGCCGTTTATTGAGCAAGTGACCGCCGAGCTTGATGAAAGTATTGCCAGCCATATCCAACAAGCACGCTATAAAGTTAACTTTATGTCCACCGCCCTTGAGATGACCCGCCAAGGTTTTGGCATTACCTTATGCTTGCCTTATATGCCGGAGGTGATAGATTGGGTAAGCGCCAATGGCTTACAGATGCGCCCCTTGGCACAACCGGTCAAGATGCGCCGCTTTTTTATTTACCAACGCTCGTCACGGGCATTATCACCCGCCAGCATTGCCTTTAAGCAATTCTTGCAATCTTACTTTGCGAGTCACTTTGATGATTTACAGAGTATTTAAGTGTATTTAAGCCTCCTTTAACCAACTCATTACTTAAGTTTGGCAAGGGCTAAAATCTGTCCAAAAATTTGCCAATAAACAAAAAAATGCGTTAATTAATCAGTATCACTGAATCTAACGTTGAGTTAATCGCCAAACTGGTTTATGCTTTTTAACGCCTTAACTCATCTCCCTTGTAAGGAAAAAAAATGTTTGAACGTATCGATTATTATGCCGGTGACCCGATCTTAGGATTGATGGACAAATTTGCCGCCGACACCAACCCAGATAAAGTCAATTTAGGCGTGGGCGTTTATTATGATGAGGATGGCAAATTGCCAGTCCTTGAGTGTGTCAAAACGGCTGAGCAGCGTATTGCAGACCCAATCTCTCCTCGTCCTTATTTGCCAATGGCCGGCTTACCCGGACACCGTAAAGGTTGTCAGGAATTGCTGTTTGGTAAAGACGCTCAAATCTTACAAGACGGTTTGGTTGCGACCATCGCCACTATCGGCGGTTCTGGTGCGTTAAAAGTGGGCGCAGAATTTATCCATGAATGGTTCCCGCAGTCTAAATGCTACGTCAGCGACCCAACGTGGGGCAACCACATTGCTATCTTTGAAGGCTCTGACGTCGAAGTCGGTAAATATCCGTACTACGACAAAGCGACCAGCAGCATCAAATTTGATGAGATGATTGCTTTTTTTGAGACTTTAAATAAAGACGACGTCATCTTATTGCACCCTTGCTGCCATAACCCAACCGGTATGGACTTGACTCGTGAGCAGTGGGATACCGTGCTAAACGTCATTCAAGCGCGTGAGCTGATTCCATTTATGGACATCGCTTACCAAGGCTTTGGCGAAGATATGGACAGCGATGCTTACGCAATTCGCAAAGCGGTTGATATGGGTCTGCCATTGTTTGTGAGTAACTCATTCTCTAAAAACTTATCGCTATATGGCGAGCGTGTCGGTGGTCTATCAGTTGTTTGCCCAACGGTAGATGAAACTGATCGCGTCTTTGGTCAGCTGAACTCTACGGTACGTCGTATCTACTCAAGCCCGCCATCACATGGTGGTCGCGTGGTTGATATCGTTATGAACGACGAAGCGCTACATGAGCAATGGGTTGGCGAAGTATATGCGATGCGTGACCGTATCAAATCTATGCGTACCAAACTCAAATCAGTATTAGAAGAAAAAATCCCAGGTCGTAGCTTTGATTACTTGACCGCCCAGAACGGTATGTTTAGCTTTACAGGTCTAACGCCTGAACAAGTTGCACAACTACAAAGCAAGTATGGTATCTACATGGTATCGAACTCGCGTATGTGTGTTGCCGGCTTAAACAGTACCAATATCGACTATGTTGCCAATGCGATGGTTGACGTTTTAAAAGATTAATTCCCTCATCGCTTTTATTAAAATATAAACAAAGGCTAAGTATCATTACTTAGCCTTTTTTCATGCGTTGGATTTCGTAGTGGTGATATTTTTAGCAAAAACAATAACCAAATAGCTTTTAGTCTCGGTCAAAACTCAATCAATTTATAGAACGAGCACATAAAAAAACTTGCAATCGATTACGCTATAAATTACATTATACGTAAGTAGTTAATTATAACGTAATTTAATATTCGCTTTAGCAAGGAGCCGATCATGTCAACGATTGACAAAAACCTCTCATCTTTCCTCGATATTGCAACCGATTCTGACTTCTCTATTCATAATCTGCCTTATGGCATTTTTAGTGAAAGTACTGACGGCAAACGTCGCGCTGGCGTGGCTATTGGTGAGCAAGTATTAGACTTATCGGTACTTGAAGCTGAAGGGCTATTGAGTTTAGACGGTGGTTCATATTTCGATCAAAACACGTTAAACGCCTTTATTAATTCTGGTCGAGACAATTGGAGCAAAGCGCGTAAAACGATTCAAACGCTACTCTCTAGTGATTGCGATACTTTACGTGACAACACAGATTTGCAGCAAAAAGCCCTATTTCAACAATCAGATGTCACTATGCATTTGCCGGTTCAAGTGCCCGGCTTTACCGATTTCTATTCGTCTAAAGAACACGCAACCAACGTCGGTACTATGTTCCGTGACCCAAGTAACGCCTTATTGCCTAACTGGACTGAGATGCCAGTAGGCTATAACGGACGCGCCAGCACCGTCATCGTCAGTGGTACAGATGTGATACGTCCATCGGGTCAGCTAAAACCCAATGCCGATGACCGCCCTATTTTCTCACCTTGTAAGCGTCTGGACTTTGAGCTTGAAACGGCGTTTGTCGTTGGCAAAGGTAATAATATTGGTCAACCGATTGCCGTAGATAATGCTATTGATCATATTTTCGGTATGGTTTTGCTGAACGATTGGTCAGCTCGTGATATTCAAAAATGGGAATACGTGCCATTAGGTCCATTTAACGCCAAAACTTTTGCCTCTGAAGTATCCCCATGGATTGTGACGATGGAAGCCTTAGCACCGTTCAAGATGCCATGCCCAACGCAAGAACCAAAGCCGCTTGCTTATCTGAACGAAAAAGACAGCAATAATAGTTATGACATTCATTTATCAGTAGAACTATTGCCTGAAAATGCTGAAGAAGCAACGGTGGTTTGCGAAACCAATTTTAAATATATGTACTGGTCAATGGCGCAGCAGTTGACTCACCATACTATTACTGGCTGTAAAGTAGAAGTGGGCGATATGATGGGTTCAGGGACTATCTCAGGACCGACGCCTGATTCTTATGGCTCAATGTTAGAGATTGCGTGGAATGCAACCAAACCTGTCACCCTCCAAGGCGGTGAGACACGCAGCTTTATCGAAGATGGCGACACGGTCATCATGAAAGGCTATAGCGAAAAAGACGGTATTCGTGTTGGCTTTGGCGAAGTACGCGGCAAAGTATTGCCTGCCCTTACCTTCGATTTTGACAAATAACAGTCGGACATAAACCAGCTGTATAAATAAACGGCTCACACTTTCAAATAGTTATTATCTATTAATGATGCTCTGACAGTGTGTTGAATCGTACGCCCTATCAAAAGGAGTTTGATATGAGTTTTAAAATTGAAAAAATCCATCATGTGGCCTATCGCTGCAAAGACGCTAAAGAAACCGTTGAATGGTATAAAAAATATCTGAATATGGATTTCATCCTAGCATTCGCTGAGGATCATGTACCTTCGACCAAAGCCTTTGACCCTTATATGCATGTGTTTTTAGATGCGGGCAATGGCAATGTATTGGCATTTTTTGAAGTGCCTAATCAGCCTGAAATGGGCTTTGACCCTAATACGCCAAGCTGGGTACAACATCTAGCGATGAAGGTAAAAGACCGTGATGCCTTAATGGCAGCTAAAAAGCATTTGGAAGAAAACGGCATCGACGTGGTCGGTGTGACGAATCATGGCATCTTCCATTCTATCTATTTCTTCGATCCTAATGGACATCGTATGGAGCTTACTTACGATGATATTACCTCAGAAGAAAAAGTTTCGATGATTACTGAAGAGATGAAATATGAGATGCTGGACGAATGGTCACGTACCAAACGCGCACCCGCTCATACTCAGTTTCTACATGCAGAGGAGCTGGCTGAAGCACGAGAAGTCGCGCCTGCCGGTGAGTAATATTTTTTAGCGTTTAGATTATTCTTTATAAAATAGCTAAGATAAGTTTTAGCTATTTTACGAGCTACACTATTTGATAACGCTGTGCAATTGCTAATATTTGCTCGACCACATTATGCTGCTCACTCATGGGCAACTGCTCTGTGGTACCAATGATAGTAATGGCATACTCCAAAGACAAACTTTCAACAGATAGTTTGTCTTTGTCATATAGATTCGCAGTGGTTGAGAGCTGCGGTATGATAACGGGAATAGTAATCGCATTAATCCCCATTAACATATCACCAGTAACAGTCGCATAGCCTTGGGTACGAACTTTCGCTCGCAACTGGTTAAAGTACTGCCATTTCTCCGTTATTGCTTGCTCTTGCTTCGCCTGCCATTCTGCGATGACCAAGGGTTTGATAATGGTATCTGGCTGATAGCTTGCAAACAAATGACCTGTCGCCGACGTAGTCAAGGGCATACGCGATCCGATACGAGTAATAATACTAATAGCGCTATCTGGTTCAACAGATTGAATGATAATGGGACCTTCGCTGAACCATTTAGCGATTTGTACACCGCAATTAAGCATGTCTTTGATCTCATTAGCAATATGCGTCAGACGATCCAAGATATTATTTTGATTAAACCCACTATGACCTACTGCTCCTAGCGCGCCCATTGCATGAACTCTATCACCAAGTCCATAACGTCCATCACTGAGCTGGCGAGCATAGTGTTTACGAATAAGACTGACCAAATAACGGTGGCACTTTGCTGGATGCATTTGCATGGCTTGTGCAATATCCTTTAGCATCATCGGCTCGTTACAATCGATGAGCACGTCTAATACCGACAGCCCAATCTCAAGCGATTGTACGCCGCCTTGGTTTTTATTCATCGTAGGAAGATTTTCTATCAGGTTTTCAGCTGCTGGCATGGTTTACTCTGTGAATGATTAACTGAATGCGTTATCAATACAATATTAGAAAATTGAAATAAAGACTTAATGTCATAATAGGTATCTTTTACTCTTTAAGACATTAGTAAGCTCAGTAATTATAACCCTTTATCTTACTCACAACACAGCATAATAAAAGGAATGCCCTATGATGACACTTTATGGCTACTTTCGCAGTAGTACCTCTTACCGTACACGTATCGCAATGAATTTAAAGCAGTTAGATTACGATTACGTTGCGGTTAATTTAGCAAAAGATGAGCAATTAGAAGCCATCTTTCAATCTATTAATCCTCAAGGCTTGGTACCCGTCGTACAAGTAAATGACTTATGGTTGTATCAAAGTCCTGCTATTTTGGAGTGGTTAGAAGAGGTCTATCCTGAGCATCCTTTGTTGCCCAAAGATGCAGCAGGTCGCATGCAAGTAAGGGCTTTAAGCGCTATGATTGGCTGCGATATCCATCCGCTAAATAACCGACGTGTCTTGCAGTATCTGCGTAATGAACTGTCAGTAGATGAAGATCAAGTTATGGCTTGGTGCCATCGCTGGATGATTGAAGGTTTTGACGCTCTCGAAAAACGCTTGGCACAAGACAAAACACACGGTAAATTCTGCTATGGCGACAGCCCTACTTTTGCAGATTGCTATCTGATTCCGCAGGTCTCTTCTGCCGAACGCTTCAAGGTAGATCTCAGTGCTTATCCAAATATCGTTGCGATCGACGCCCACTGTCGAACATTAAAGGCTTTTGCCGACGCTGACCCTATGGTGCAGCCTGATGCACCAAATGCTTGATATAAGCTGCAAAAAAGCCTCCGATTTAGGAGGCTTTTTTCTGAAAATATAGTGGTGCTATTGCCATTTATACTCTCTAACTTAAAGTATGGAAAATAGGCTATTCAAATATTCATATCATATTGTGTTGCAGCCACTGTTTTTATGGGTACTGCGAACAGCCAAGCCGTACCACAATTACAGTAAAAACAGCCATCTTTAAATTCGACAATATAAGCGGTAAAATCGTTACCACAATGATCCATCATCGCTTGTTCGTCACTGTCATCATCGACTGCGCACCATATTTGTTTGTCACCTCGTGCAAGCAATGCGCGTGTTAAATCGCTTCCTCTCAACTCATTATTCATACCCAGCTCCTTAACTTCTCTCACCATAGTTTGAGCTATTCGTCATGAAATATAGGGTTTTCTATACTGATATTTATTAATGATCTTTATCGTTGCTAAAGCGATGAGCTTAATATAAGCGATGCAAATCCATTTGCTACTCATCTGTACCCATCAAAAATTATGCCTATATTTAACGATGATTTACCTTTCTTGCTCTATTCTATAAACGCTTTGTATCCTAGCTGTCTTATTGTAACGCTATGCAAGCAAAAGTGTAACAACCAGATATAGTATTTCCGATGAATGGTCAAGATATGAATATGAACGGTCAGTACATTTAAAAATATTACTAAGTGGCATGCATATTTATCAGATTTGGCACCTTATAACCTAATAGTTCTTTGAATATTATCGATTAAATGAACGATGATGATGCGCTATCGATATTAAATTTTTAGAATAGTTTTCAGTAGTTGAAAACTCTAATGAAACTCTTGTTTTTTATCAATCTATGTAACACTTCTCAATTTTTGAGTGAGCATTAGAGACCAAAATCGGTGCGAAAAATCAGGTAAAATAGTTTTTATGACAATACATGTTACAACAACAAACACTAAACCTGACGTTAGCCAATCTGACCTTCGCAAAATCATTCATATCGACATGGATGCTTTTTATGCCAGTGTAGAACAGCGTGATTTTCCTGAGCTGCGTGGCAAGCCATTGGTGGTTGGCGGCGATCCCAACGGTCGCGGCGTGGTTGCTGCTGCCAGTTACGAAGTCCGTAAGTTTGGCGTGCGCTCCGCCATGTCATGCTATGAAGCCAGAAAGCGCTGTCCTGACGTGATATTTGTACCGCCGCGCTTTGATGTTTACCGTGCTGTTAGTGTTGAGATACGTCGTATCATGCACAGTCTGACGCCGCACGTTGAGCCGTTATCATTAGATGAAGCCTATTTGGATGTTACTGGATTGTCTGTCCATCAAGGCTCAGCCACATTAATGGCAAATTGGTTACGGGCGCAGATTTTAGGACAAACGGGTCTAAACGCCTCTGCCGGTGTCTCATTTAATAAAATGCTGGCGAAAATTGCCTCTGATATTAATAAACCTAATGGCACAGCGGTCATCACGCCAGCGGATGCTGATGCCTTTATCAGCACTTTGCCTATTGAACGCTTCCACGGTATTGGTAAGGCAACGGCCAAACGCCTGCATGCAATGGGTGTTAGTAACGGCGCTGACCTTCGGCGTACGCCAGCTGCCATACTAGTCAATGAGTTCGGTAAGCGTGGACAGTTTTATCATGATATCGCTCATGGACGTGATGAGCGTGCGGTCAAGTCTGAGCGTACACACAAATCGGTTGGCTCTGAGACTACGTTTAGAGAAAACTTAACGGATGATAATGAACTAAAAATACAAGTCTATGAACAAAATGCCGATGCCTTTAGTCAGCTGCACAAAAAACAGCTCATTGCCTATACTATTACTCTAAAGGTCAAATACTCAGATTTTACTCAAGTCACGCGCTCGCACACCTTATCGACGGCATTTGATAGCGCAGAATCCGCTCATTTTTGGTTAGATAAACTCTTTTTGGACATTCCGCGTACTCTTCCTATTCGATTGGTTGGTGTGACATTTTCCTCACTGACATCTGCAACGCAAGTCACGCCACAATTAAATTTATTTGAATGATTTTTCGCCTGAATTCTTTAGAGAGTTTTCCTAAATAAATATCTCAATTTTTTACTTAGGCTATTTTATTTATATTTAGAGGTAAATAAAAAAGTCCTGCTTAGTAAAACATTCTTTCATATCCTCATTTCTGCTACAATTGCTCTCAAAATTCCCACCTATCGAAAGACTTTCTTATGACTGATTCTGAACCTCAAACCTTAAATAATAACTCTGAAATTACTGCCAGTCATAATGACGATATTTTAAAGTATCTAAGTGTTGATGATTATGATTATGAACTGCCAGACCAGCTGATTGCCCGTTATCCATTGGCGCAGCGCTCCGCGTCAAAGCTACTTTATTTGCCTGCTAACAATGTTAATCGTCAGGTTGAAGTTGAAGATAAGCTGTTTTCTGAGTTGCCAGAATTACTTAATGCAGGCGACTTGATTGTTTTTAACGATACCAAGGTAATGAAAGCGCGCTTATTTGGTCAAAAAGATACCGGTGGAAAGATTGAAGTATTAATAGAGCGTTTGGTCGCTCTATCCGATTTAAATAGCGCGGATCTAGACACAATAACGTCAAATTCTGACATCATAGACATGACGGTGATTGCAAAAAAGCATATCGCTCTTTGTCATGTTAAAGCCAGTAAAGCGTTGAAGCTTGGACAAGGTCTTGTACTTGCTGATAGTCATATGACTGGTGTCATGATTGGACGCCAAGAGAACTTATTTATCTTGGCTTTTGATACGCCCATTTTGCCTGATTTAGAGCTATATGGTGAGCTGCCTATTCCACCCTATTTCGAACGCCATGCCGATGCGACCGACAATACTCGCTATCAGACTGTTTTTCATGACCCTGCTAAGCTTGCCAGCGTCGCTGCCCCGACAGCAAGCTTACATTTTGACAATATTGTATTAGAAAAGCTGGCGGCAAAAGGTATTCAAACCGCTTTTGTTACACTGCATGTCGGCGCAGGTACTTTTGCTCCGGTAAAAACAGAGAACCTGCTGAATCATACGATGCATAGCGAATATGCACACCTGCCTCAAGCCACTGCCGACCTTATCAATCAGACCCATGCCAATGGCAAGCAAGTCATTGCTATCGGGACTACTGTCACACGTGTCCTTGAAACGGCTTACCAACAAACCGCAGTCGATAGACAGCCACTCTCTGGCTGGGCAGGTGATACAGAGATTTTTATATATCCCGGTTTTGAGTTTGGCGTCGTGGATAAGCTACTGACCAACTTTCACTTGCCAAAGTCTACGTTGCTGATGCTAGTGTCCGCATTTGCGACAAAAAAATCTATCGAAGAAGCTTATCAACATGCCATCGAATCCGAGTATCGGTTTTTTAGTTATGGTGATGCCATGCTGCTTGATAAAAAAGTTGACTGATGTGTGTAAGTATTAAACATGCAATTGAACTATTGGTCACAACAGCAGTGGAATAAACTGGTAAACTAAACAGTATTTTGTTATAACAACACAGACAACTTTTACTCCAAAGGGCTGCATATGTCTTGTCATTTATCTTACCGCTTGACTAGCATACATCGCGCAGTATCGATGGCATTGTTTTATTCAATAAGTTATGCAGCCTTAATATCTAGCGCCCAAGCAGCGACTATCGGCAAAACAGTTGTTATTTCAGCTCAGCACGAACCTTTAGTTGCCAGTATTATGGTCACTGATATTGAAAACACTGACTTTTCAGCCAGTTTGGCAAATTCTGCCATTTATCAGCAAATGGGTCTAACCCCAACTGATTCCATGATCGTACGCTTTCATCCGACTTCAGCTACAAGTGGTCAAGTTTTTATTACCACCACCAAGCCTATGTCCAAACCCTTTGCCGATGTGGTTCTAGCAATTAATGATGGCAATCAGCGTAATGTTATCCCAAAAACATTACTGATGCCGCTTAATGATAGCTTGCCGATTGCGACTTCTAAAAATATCGTAACAGGCGCAAAAAAGCCTAATTTACCCGTGGTTTCTACAACTAACGCGCAGCCATTGACGGTTAGAAATGGTGCACCGCCACCTTTATTATCATCTGGTTCATCGAAACCTACACTAAAGGCTGCAACATTACCCGAGCGCAATGTTCAATCGCCTAATATACGAGTACCTGTTATTCAAACGCCAAGTATCCAAGCGTCAAGCTCACAAATACCAAGCGTTCAAGCAACGACTATACCCTCTGGCCTACCAACAGCAGTTGCAAAAACGACACAAAGCAATATCACAACCTATGCGCCTAGCCGTTTAGAAAATGGTCGATTAAATAATCCTATTGATATAAAAAACGATAGTGTCATGGCGGGCGCAAATAATAATACAGCTTTAACCGTCTCATCAAATAGTACGCTTTCTGCTACTAGCGAGATTGATAAACAGCTCGATATTTTAAACATACAAATTACTCGTCAGATACAGCCGAAGAGTCAAAGCAATACAGATATGATGGTTGCTAGTCCTATGGCGCTCAAAACCCTGACGCCGAATGAAGCAGCTTTCACCAATAAAAATAAAGCTATTATCCCAAATGATAGTAATAATATCGTCGCTACAGCCCCTCTCAATAATATTCCCCCTAACTCGAATGCCTGGCAGAAAGCAGTAACGCCTAAAACGTCGGCCGCAGCAAAAAACACTTCAAGCCAAGTATCAGATAAGTCAGCTAGTAGCGAGATCAATTATACCGTGCAGCGTAACGACAACTTGTGGGTGATTGCACAGCAAATCGCAGAGAAGAACAATATCGACGTTCAAACCGTTATGAAAGAAATTCAGACGCAAAATCCTGACGCTTTTATCAATAGAAACGCCAATCAATTAAAAGCAGATGCACAGTTGAGTTTACCTAATTATGATGCGCTACCTTCACAGCAAAAACTTGAAGCTGCTATCAGTGCTCAAAGGCAATATAGAAGCGCCAATACACCTGTCGCAAAAAAACCAACTGCATCAAATCCTGTGTCCAAAGGTGCCAATACGCAAGCAACAAAACATACTGAAAAGCCGGCGACCACTAAGACTCAATTTTTACCAAAGGCGCAGTTTTCTGTCCTTGCTCCTGGTCATGAAGGCAGCGCAGATGGCACTAAAACCAAAGCAGGCATGGCAACGGGTAACGGACTTAGCATGGAAGTGTTAGACCTGCTTAAATCATCAAGACAAAGTACCGCATCACAAGCTCAGCAGTTATCAAAAACTAGTGGTACGCTTGAGAGCTATACTCGCAAATTACAATTACAAAATCAAAAACTGGCTGAGCTGCAAGCTCGTCTCAAAAAATTACGCAATCAATAATTGCCTAACAGATCAATGCAAGCAGCTCTGATCGTAGGCGTGGGAGTAACTATGGACAATATGCTATATATCATCGCCGGATTGGTGGTTATTTTACTCGTTGCGGTCTTGGTCATGCGCAAAAACAAAGCGCAAAAGCCATCAGAGCATTTGAGTACAAATACTGGCAAAATTGAGCCCTTATCGAAGCATGCTGCTTCTAGAAGTACGCCTACTCAAACAGCTATCAATCATGAGAAAAAGTTTGATCATATTGAGATTGCTCAACGTTTTATGGACCAACAGCGCTATGATAAAGCGATTGAAACGCTCAATCGCGGCTTAAGCGAAAAGCCAAATGATAGCCAATTATCTCTCAAGCTCCTTGCGGTATATGCCACGATAGATGAGTCTGAGAATTTCAATAAAGTCTATGATGCTATCAAAGCAAATAATGATGACAAAAGTATCGCACAAGCTGATGAGTTAAAAGCTTTGCTAACTGAAGAACAAAACCAAGTCGATAAGCGAGCATTGTCAGCAGATAATAGTCAAAGCGCTGAATTTGAAAGTTTAGATTTTGATCTACCGACCAATAAAGCCAGCAGCAACAGTCCAATCCTTGATACTAATACGGTTCAAAATGTTGAATACAAAAACGACTTGTCAGAAGCAACGAGTGAAACCTTAACGGCTTCGAATGCTTTTGATGATAATAATTTCGATCATATTGAGCAAGCGTTTGATCTTAGTCTGAGTGATTTAGAAGATGGCACTAATAAACCTGTCCATACTAGTAATAACCCGGCACCTGTCACCACGCTTGATGTAGTAGATGAAGATATTTTTGCGCCTGCAACTGTGGTTATAGACACTGACAGCGACACTGATAATAGTCCTAGTACTGACAGCGATTTTGATTTTGAATTATCTGAGCACAGTCTTGCATCTACAGAGGCTCCCACCGATGACGCTACCGACGATAGTTTTAACAGCAGCTTAAATGAGCTATCATTAGAAGATGACTTTTTCTTAGATTTAAACAGTGATGACGATACCAATAACGTTATCAATAATGCACCTGCTACAACAGAGACAACTTATTTAGATGATGACCATCTGACCTTATCTTTACACAGTGATGATGTGTCGAATGAGACGCCAGAGCAAATAGAAATTCAGCATTCTATTGTCGAAGATAATTTTGAAGATTTTAGTTTCGAAGATATCAGTATTGAAGATGCAAATATTGAAGATATAAGCGCTGAAGAAATAGATATCATAAAAAATGAGTCCGACGCTTCTAGTACTGCCCCTACTACGTTGAGATTCGGTGATGATACGGTCATAGACGATGATTTTGACTTTGATTCTTTATCTTTATCAGAGTCTACAACAGCAAGCACACCAGTTGAAGTTGATAGCGAATATGCCAATACTCATCTCGACAATGCTATTGATATAGCTCCTGCAGCTGACACTAGCAGTACTGAAGATTTTTCGTCACGGTTCGCAGCAGATTTTGATTTTGTTAAATCCTTAGATAGCAATCAAGTCACGCTAGATTTAGCAGGTCAATACGTGCAACTTGGCGAATACGATAGTGCCAAACGCCTACTCAATGAAGTCATTGCTAAAGGCAATAGTGAACAGCAGCAGCAAGCACAACGATTGCTTGATCGCACTGCTTAAAATGACTGGTGTGATAGCGAGTATTCTAGCCACTTAGAATACTCGCTGCATTTATAATAATGGTGCTTTTTCTATCTCTTTTCTTTCAATAATTCTGCTCTATCGTCTATTCAATTTAAAACCAATACAGTGCACTCATCTATGACAAATACAATCCCTGCACCTATTCAACTTATTTATGCTGGCGGCACTTTCGGGAGTTATGGTCGTCCATTAGCGCCGCTATCAGCAGAGGTTTTTTTGCCAACTTTGCAGCAACTACTGGCAGAATTGGATAATGCGCTTAATCTATCGCCCATTGCTTGGCTTCACAATACTCTGATTAAAGACAGCAGTCAGTTTACACCCAGTGATTTTGTGCATTTTTACCAGCTTTTACTGTCGGCATATCAACAAGGCAGTAGACGTTTTGTGTTAATTACGGGCACGGATACACTCAGTTATTTGGGAGCGTTCTTAGCAGAAGCCTTTGCAGGTAGCGATATTTGTATTGTCGTTACCGGTAGTATGCGTCCGCTGCTAGATAGTGAGGAACTGCACTCTTATAAAGTAGATGCACAGAGTGATGCTTGGAACAACCTTACTGACTCGTTAAAGCTAGCAAGTGCAGGTGAATCGGGGGTGAAGATTGCCTTCGGCGGCGAATCATGGCCAGCGCAAACGGTGCAAAAAATACATAGCCACGACTTTATGGCATTTACTGGTCACTCTAGAGCGGCTTATCCTGCCAATAGTTATGTCAAAAGCTTACCAGATACTCGTCGGCAGCACTGGCTTGATGACCAACAAGATATTAGTGCTGACATTGCAGTTCGTGCCGAGCACGCTTACGTTCATGCGTTGTACTGCTTGCCCAATGCAATCGATGCATTAAACCAACAGCTGCGCGCCTTATTATCACAGCCGCCTTGTGGCATTATTTTATTAGGCTATGGCGCTGGCAACGTTCCTTATTCAGTAGAGTTAGTAGAAGCCTTGCAACTGGCTTATGAAAAAGGTCACATGGTAGTGTGCGCTAGCCAATCGCCGTTTGGTGGTGTAAGTGACACCTATGCTGCTGGCAGTTGGCAATACGATCATCAAGTGATTGCAGGTGGTCGTTTAACCATTCCAGCCATTTATTCACGCTTACTATGGTTGTTACTGCGCCACGACAGCCCAGCACGACGCCGACAACGCTGGTTAAATAACGTCCAGCAAACGGGCACCAATATCAAAAAACGTTAAACTATCACTCATAAACTCTGTATAAGTTCCAAAATGACCATGTCCCTAACTGAAAACAACGAAGCAAAGCGCCCAACTTATACTTTAGCCATTGCTATTGAATTTTTGGGCACTCACTATCATGGTTGGCAACGCCAAAGAGAGGTACTTGGCGTACAAGAAGCGTTAGAGACCGCCATTAGTACTGTTGCCAATGAACCAGTAGAAGTGATTGCTGCAGGGCGCACAGACTCAAGTGTTCATGCTGGCAATATGATTGCCCATTTTGTTACTCATGCTTATCGACCCTCGCACAATTGGCTGCGTGGTGTAAATAGTCTTTTGCCTGATGATATCGCTTTACGCTGGGTTCAGCCGATGCCTGCTGACTTTCATGCGCGTTTTGCCGCAATTGCTCGTCGTTATCGTTACATTACTCTCAATCAAACTCAGCGACCTGCCATCCTCAACCATCAAGTGACACATATTCACGAGTCGCTTGACCTAAAAGCCATGCAGCTTGCAGCATCTGATATCGTTGGTACACATGATTTTAGTAGCTACCGTGCTGCCGCTTGTCAATCTAATCAGCCCGTGCGCCATATTAGCCATGCCAATCTTTTTACTCATGGTCAGTTTATCGTCTTCGATATTCAAGCTGATGGATTTTTGCACCATATGGTGCGAAACCTGATGGGTACGTTATATGCGATCGGCAGACACGATTTAGAACCGGCTGACTTCTTAAATATTTTGGCTGAAAAAGATCGGACAATAGCACCACCAACTGCTTCAGGTGATGGCTTATATTTCATTAATGCCTATTATCCTGAGCATTTTCAAACCTTACTGCCCGATGCGCCGCTCACACCTATTTGGCTCAACCTTCCCGATTAAATCAATAGGATCTGGCATACATATCACTTACAGGCTGTCAAGTAAAAATCAGGTTCCGTATTGCTTTAATCTGCTAACTTACGTATAATATGGGCTTATTTTAAATTGATTGATGATACAAATTATGGCAAAAGACGAGATTATTGAATTTGAAGGCGAAGTCATTGACACCCTTCCAAATACTTTGTTTAAAGTTCGTTTAGAAAACGGACACGAAATTATTGCGCACATCTCAGGTAAGATGCGTAAGCATTACATCCGAATTTTGACTGGTGATAAAGTTAAGGTTGAGATGACACCTTATGATTTGTCTAAAGGTCGCATTACTTATCGTGGTAAAAACTAAATTCTTATCTACTAAGATAGTTATAAGAGCATATGTATAATGCTTGAGTGGTTTAACTGATAATAATAATGATACTGCTAACCTACTCATTATTGCCTATCATATTTTAGTAAGTTAATATGGTTTTTACCATAAAAAATACCGCTAGATATCAGCGGTATTTTTTTGTCTATAATTTAGCCGTTATTTAAATTCAACAGTTGCACCACTTTGTATCACGCCAAGTAATGCAAGCGCATCCCAATTGGTTAGACGTATACACCCCGCTGATGCCTGACGACTAATACGAGCAGGATCGGGCGAACCATGAATCCCATAAGACGGCTTACTGAGTCCAATCCATACCGAACCTACAGGGTTGTTAGGACCGGGTGGCAAAATAGACTTGCTACCGTTCTCTGCTGTATAAGTATAATTAGGCTCGTGTACCTTAACTGCAACTGTATGCGTACCTGTTGGTGATGGCGTCGCTGTACTTCCTACTGTGGTTGGATAGCTAGCAACCAAGATACCTTTATCATCATATGCATACAATGTTTCGGTAGTCTTATCAGCAACCACTCGACTAACAGGTTTGATATTAGGATTGCCTGGATTGTAGACAGTAATTGTTTCGCCTACTGCAAATTTAGCATTAGGATTGAGCGCCTTAAGATAATTTTCACTGATATGAAACTTTTCCGCCAAACCTTCAATGACAGTTTCATAGTACATCCCTTCAAGCTTGGCTTTGGCTTCTGCCCCTGCTGGAATAACCGTGGTTTTTATATTGATATCTGCATCAGTGAGCTGATAGTTGACCAATACCGGTTGTGCCATAAGCTTATCATTCTTGGTTAATGCCTGCCACGTCTCAGTATTTAATGTATCGGTCACTGCCAACCCATTTGCCATCTGAAAAGCCTGCATCGCCTTACGAGAGTTCTTTCCCCAATAGCCATCAACTGCACCAACACCGTTTTGATGCCAGTTTAATAGAGCTTGCAGCTTAGTAGTAGTATCACGGTTTCTCTTCATACCTTGTTTCCAAGTAGCACTATTTACCTTTTGCGCCTCCATTGGTAGATTTTCAGTGGTATATTTTATGGTCGGTAAAAACTTATTCAACGATACTGCTGTCTTACTTTTACCAGCAACTTTTTGACTTACGCCATTGGTTACTGGACTGACATCGTTATTATTACTAGTTACTTGATTTGTATTATTGGACTCTGTGCTCTTAGTGGCAGTACCTTTTGCACTTCCTTCGACCGTGTCATTTTTGACATCGCTCGTTACTGCAATACTTTGCCCCATAAATAAAATGGTCGATAGACCAAGCGCTGCGATTGCCGTGCTGATTTTGGTCAATTGATACATGTATTACTCCAATTTGTTAAGTTATATTTTTTATTACAAACAACTTATAAGTAATTATAAAATTATTACCATTAATGCCCAATTAGGATTATATAATTAGTTCAACATACCATATGTCCATGTCAAAAATCCTGTGACTAGTATAGGACTGATTTTACAATGTGGATTGAGCCAGTAGATATTGATTTATCTAAACCAGTTATAGATAAGCTATGGTGACATATTCCCATGTGAGCATATAACAGCATTGTGTTAATAAGCGCATTAGACTGCAGTATCTGTGTTAAAACAAACGCTTTTATGCAGCTTTCTGTTTAAAGACGTTAACCTTAGCGAACGCTTATCTTCTCTAAAAGCGAGCAATAAAAAAACCCATAACTTGCTTAGCAAATTATGGGTTCATTATTACAAATTTTCAAAAATTCAGATTAGGATAAAGTAATCTCTATTAAACCAATTTTGCCAATACGGCTTGTCCCATTTGCTGACAACCGACTTGTATAAGTCCAGCTTCGCTGCGATCCAAGATATCGACCGTACGTAAGCCATCATCAAGCACATTACTGACCGCTTGTTCAATCGCTTGCGCTGCTGCTTCTTGTTTAAAAGTATAACGTAACATCATAGCGACCGATAAAATGGTCGCTAGTGGATTGGCTATATCTTGTCCTGCGATATCAGGCGCTGAACCATGACAAGGCTCATACATGCCTTTGCCCGCTTCATCAAGGCTGGCTGATGGCAGCATGCCAATAGAACCCGTCAGCATCGCTGCTTCATCAGATAAGATATCACCAAACAGATTGCCAGTGACCATAACATCGAATTGTTTGGGGTCTTTAATCAGCTGCATGCAAGCATTGTCAGCATACATATGAGATAACGCCACATCGCTATATTCTGATTGCTGTAGTTCGATCATGGTCTGTTTCCAAAGCTCAGTAACTTCCAATACATTGGCTTTGTCGATAGAGCAGACTTTGGCAGCGGTTCCTGCTGCTTGCGCGCGTATTTGCGCCAATTCAAAAGCAACTTTGCCGATACGATTGATTTCGCTAGTGCTATACACCATGGTGTTATAGCCTTGCTGCTCACCATTTTCTAGTGTACGAATACCGCGCGGCTCACCAAAATAAATACCACCAGTCAGTTCACGCACGATAAGCAAGTCTAGACCTGAAATAATCTCAGGTTTAATGCTTGAAGCATTCACAAGCTGCGGATAAAGTTTGGCTACACGCAGATTGGCAAACAAACCAAGCTCACTACGGATTTTTAGCAAACCGCGCTCAGGACGTTTACTACGTTCGATACCATCCCACTTAGGACCACCAACTGCACCTAATAACACTGCATCTGCTGCGCGTGCACGTTGTAGCGTCTCTTCTGGCAAGGGTTCACCTGTTGCATCAACTGCCACACCGCCGATCAATCCAGACTCAAGGGTCAAACCTAACGCAAACTTATCATTGACAGCGTTCAGCACATCAATGGCCTGAGTCATGATTTCAGGGCCAATACCATCGCCCGCTAATGTTAAAATCGTTGCCATACTGGTCCTTGAGGTTGAGTAAATTTATATTTCTATGACTTATTTTATACTTGCTTTTGTTTGTAGCTAATAACGACAGGCTTTTAATAATTATACTTTGGCTTTTACCTTTACTTTTGATGGCACTGATGCCGCCTTAACGATACTGGCTTCTACAAACTCTCCTTGATGCTCAGTGCCAATCTGCTTGCAAAAGCGGCGCTGCACGGTATTGCCTTGATAAAGCTCAACACATAAAGGCTCTGGCGATGCTGTATCTAACAAGCTACCGGAGCTCTGGCCAGACTTTTTTTGATAAGCACGCAGCTGATAAGTGCCGGGGCCAGCAAAGTCATGAATCATAGCAAAACGCTCGACATAACCTAGATTATTTTCTGGATAAAAATTAACGTGCACTTCACGTTTAGCGGGTTTGACCCGAGCATAATAGTTAATAAGATTTGGCATAGCAGACGCTGATAATGGCACAATCTTAATGGCATTATTATGAATAAGCGGCGTCATATCCATCGTCATAGCAGCTTGAGAATGCTTACTTCCTGTACGAGTTTTATTGTTTTGGCTCACAGCATTCATCGCAACCACCATGGTGGCATTCACAGGTTTATGATTTTCAGGCGATATCACCATCGTGCGATCTATCTTTACAATCTCACAGTGGTAGGTGCCGACACAGGCAATATTTACCTCGCCAGCAATGGGCTTAATAGTACCCGTCCATACCTTTGCGCTTTCTGCTTTATCTATCTGTTGATAGCCTGTCAATGCCTGACAACCAGATAATAAGGTTATGGCAATAGCTGTACTTGTCCATACCGCAAAACGTATTTTATTCATAATGGTGGCTACTATTTATCAGATGGAAATATATAATATAAGAATAGATTACCGTTCATTTTAGCCACTTAGTCGCCATAACTCAACGCTGTATTAGCGCTAAGCTCGTTTTTATGGCGATTCATATTCGTTATTAATCGTTTGCCATTAGCGGTTTTATTTCATGCTTAAACACTAGGCTCTGACTTCATTAAATATCCAAGGCGTTTTTTGCATCATTTTTTGCTCGTATTCTTTAATAGCATCGCTTTGCTGCAACGTCAGTCCAATATCATCAAGACCATTTAATAGGCAATGCTTACGGAAGTCATCGACTTCAAACGCATACTCTTCGCCAGTTGGGGTGATGACCACCTGACGCTCAAGATCTGCAGTCAATTCATAGCCTTCGTTGGCAAACGTGGCTTTCATTAGGCTATCAACGATTTCTTCATCCAATACAATCGGTAGCATGCCATTTTTAAAACAGTTGTTATAAAAAATATCGGCAAAGCTTGGTGCAATGACTGTACGAAAGCCATACTCTGAAAGCGCCCAAGGCGCGTGTTCACGGCTAGAGCCACAGCCAAAGTTACGGCGCGCTAGCAAGATAGTAGCACCTTGATAGCGTGGTTTATTTAAAATAAAGTCAGGATTGATAACACGTGTGCTATTGTCTTGTCCTGGATACCCTTCATCCAGATAACGCCAGTCATCAAATAAATTGACGCCGAAACCGGTACGCTTAATAGACTTTAAAAACTGTTTGGCGATAATCTGGTCGGTATCAACGTTTGCGCGATCAAGTGGGCAAACGATACCTTTTTGGGTGTTATAAGCTTGCATGGTATTTCCTATCGATATTGTGCTTATTATTAAATGACGCGTAATAACTAAAAAGTTCGCACATCCACAAAGTGACCTGCCAATGCTGCTGCCGCTGCCATTGCTGGGCTGACCAAATGCGTACGACCACCATTGCCTTGACGACCTTCAAAGTTACGATTGGATGTCGAAGCACAATGCTCTTGTGGCTCAAGCTTATCAGCATTCATCGCAAGGCACATCGAGCAGCCCGGCTCACGCCATTCAAAGCCTGCATCCGTAAACAAAGCATCTAGGCCTTCTGCTTCTGCCTGCAACTTCACTTGACCAGAACCAGCAACGACGATGGCTTCTTTGATAGTATGAGCCACTTTACGACCTTTGATCACGGCGGCGGCATCACGCAAATCCTCAATACGCGAGTTGGTACAAGAGCCAATAAAGATACGATCAAGTTGAATATCGGTAATTTTTTGACCCGCCTCCAAACCCATATAGGTATAAGCACGCAACCATCCTTCTTCTTGTGCTTCATCAATCGCTTGATCAGGCGTTGGCACTGACTGTGTGATATCAACCACCATCTCAGGCGAGGTACCCCAAGATACTTGCGGTGCAATTTGGCTACCATCAATCTCAATCACGCTATCAAACACAGCGTCATCATCTGAGTAAAAAGTACGCCAGTAAGCTTCTGCTTGCTGCCATTGTGACTCGTTCGGCGCATATGGACGACCTTTAACATAGTCAATCGTCGTATCATCGACTGCAACCATACCCACGCGTGCGCCCGCTTCAATCGCCATATTACAGACGGTCATACGACCTTCCATGCTCATGTCTTCAAATACTTGACCAGCAAATTCAATCGCATGCCCTGTTCCGCCAGCAGTACCGATTTTTGCAATGATAGCAAGCACCACATCTTTTGAGGTTACGCCAGCGCCAAGCTCACCGGTGACGCGGATTTGCATATTCTTTGATTTCTTTTGAATCAAACACTGGGTTGCCAATACGTGCTCAACCTCAGAGGTGCCTATACCATGCGCCAAACAGCCCAGTGCTCCGTGCGTGGCAGTATGCGAGTCGCCGCAAACGACCGTCATACCAGGCAATACTAAGCCTTGCTCAGGACCGACGACATGCAAGATCCCTTGACGAGCATCATTAATCGTAAACTCAGCGATATCAAATTTGGCACAGTTATCATCTAACGTCAGTACTTGTAAGCGCGAGACCTTATCCTTGATACCTGCCACACCTTCTGAGCGCTCTTTGGTGACTGTCGGTACGTTATGGTCAGGGCTTGCAATATTAGCCGACAGACGCCACGGCGCTCTATTAGCCAATTCCAAACCCTCAAACGCTTGCGGACTTGTCACTTCATGTAGCAAATGGCGGTCGATATAAATCAGGCTCGAACCATCATCACGCTTGGTGACTTCGTGAGCATTCCAAAGTTTGTCATATAACGTTTGACCGGCCATATTGCTATCCTTTTTAGTGGCTAATGACTTTATTCTCATTTACTAAAACCCTAGTACTAGGACCATAGTGTGCTAGGTTTTTATCTGTTACTTACTAATGGTTGCGATAATTGATGCCTAAAATAAGATTTATGGCGCAGATTATCAAGTAAATACAATAAATATGTCTAAAATACGTTTCGATGTCTTGTGATTATAGCAGGCTAATCCTATAATAATAATTGATGATTCTTTCATAGTTGCAAACTTTTATTTCTAATACATTATGATTGGGTCAGCCAACTTTTATTTATAGCTCGTTATGTAGCTAAGGACATCGGTGTGAATACCACAAATTTGACGACATTCGTGACTGTGATGAATACAGGTAGTATTTCGGGTGCAGCAGAAAAGCTTTTTATTACTCAGCCTGCGGTCAGTAAACGCATCAAAAACTTAGAAGATGAGTTTAATATCACTTTATTTGATACGGTGGGTCGTGGTATTGTTCCAACTCAAGCAGCCAGTGAGATGTTACCTCATGCCAAACGATGGCTTGAAGACTACGAAAACTTTAAAATCAATCTACAGCACTCTAAGCATATTGTATCCGGCAAACTTGTCATTGGTACTAGCCATCATATAGGCTTACACCATCTCGCCCCTGTTCTTAAGCATTTTATCCAAGCGTATCCTGCCGTACAGCTAGAGGTACATTTCGTCGATTCAGAAACCGCACATAAAGCGGTACTTGATGGTGACTTGTCTCTAGCATTTTTGACCCTGCCACCCGTTTATGACAAGCGTTTAACCTATCATACCCTGTGGTCAGATCCACTTTACTTTATGACTGGTACCTTATCACCTTTGGCCAGTAAGTCTAATGTGACACTAGAGCAATTGGCACGTTACCCTGCTATCTTGCCATCTGCCAATACCTTTACCAGTCAAATTACCTTGGCTGAATTTGCCAAACACAATCTAAAGCCTTATGCCACCATGAGCACCAACCCACTTGAATCTATTCGGATGCTGGTGTCTGTAGGACTTGGTTGGTCAGTATTGCCGCAAACGATGATTAGCCAAGACTTAGAGCGTATTGATATGGCAGATAATATCGAATTACAGCGTCATTTAGGCGTGGTAATCAACCCGAAACTGACCCAATCAAACAGTGTAACTGCACTATTAGATTTGCTAGCACCCATTGAATAAGGTGCTATTGAATAACAGATCATTCAATAAAAACTCCTAGTCTGGTGTGGTTGGATAGCTAAGATAAAATAACTTTCTAAAATATTACTTGCTGAAAGATACTGAGTTAGCATTTATGACGCTCATACGTTATAATGCCTCTGACGTTTTTTATAACATAATTTTACCCAACTGGCACTGATAATCATATATTGAACATCTCTAGTAATATATGATAGTAAACAGTAGGTTTAATGGTTTTAAATGATTGGTTATATAAGCGATTAATATTTGGCAAGTAGTAAAGAGATGATGGCATTTAACATAGCAACACATAAGTATATTTGCCCTTTTCTATACACATTGTTTGATAAGTATTGGTCCTAAAACAGCATCAATCATATAAAACTAACAGAAGATATTGAATAAAAGCCATTATGTCCTACTTAATGGCTTTTTTTGTCTTTAGATATTGTTTCTAAACATCGTCTTGCAAGACTTAATTTTTCTCGTTAAAAATAATGACAGCCAACAACGTTGGTTAAGGACTATTTATATGAACGGAGTTTCTAGTGGCGTGCTGATATCACTTGGCGCCTATTTCTTAGTGATGATCGGGATTGGGGTTTATGCTTATTTTAAGCAAGCTAATGATACCGAAGGCTATATGCTTGGTGGTCGTAGTCTCGGTCCTGCGGTAACCGCTTTATCCGCTGGCGCATCAGACATGTCCGGTTGGTTATTACTTGGTTTACCGGGTTATATGTATGCCGATGGCGTCGTGAGTATCTGGATTGCCCTCGGTTTGACATTGGGTGCATTTTTAAACTATATCATCGTGGCACCGCGCTTACGCGTTTACACTGAGATTGCAGATAATGCCATCACATTACCTGACTACTTTGCAAATCGATTCGAAGATAAGTCGCATATGCTGCGTGTTATCTCAGCAGTTGTAATTATTTTATTCTTTACTGTTTATACAGCAGCTAGCTTAGTTGGTGGTGGTAAACTGTTTGAAAGCTCACTCAACTTATCTTATACCACAGGTTTGTGGGTGACTGCTGGTGTGGTTGTCGCCTATACTCTATTTGGCGGCTTTTTAGCAGTGTCAATGACTGACTTTGTACAGGGCATTATCATGCTATTTGCGATGGTTATCGTACCTGTTGTAGCCTTTACTGATCTTGGCGGAATTTCAGCCACAACTGAGGCGGTCAGGAACATCGATCCAAGCTTACTTAATGTCACCAGTGGTATGACGATCCTTGGTATTGTCTCGTTAATGGCTTGGGGTTTGGGGTACTTTGGGCAGCCGCATATTATTGTACGCTTTATGGCTATTCGCTCAGTCAAAGATATACCAACGGCACGTAACATTGGTATGAGCTGGATGATTGTGAGTCTAATCGGTGCATTAATGACTGGTTTTGCAGGTCGTGCTTATGTACAGAAAACAGCAATGACTTTAGATGATCCTGAAACTATCTTCTTAGTATTCACCCAGTTCTTATTCACGCCATTAGTTTCAGGCTTCTTGTTAGCCGCTATTTTAGCCGCGATCATGAGTACAATCTCATCACAGCTATTGGTCGTATCAAGCTCACTAACCAAAGATGTGTACAAGCTGTTTTTTGATAGAGATGCACCAGAAGCCCGCCAAGTAATGGTCGGTCGTCTTTCAGTTATCGTGGTCGCCGTCGTTGCTATTTTGCTGGCTTCTAATCCTGAAAGCTCTGTATTAAGTTTGGTCTCTAACGCTTGGGCAGGATTTGGTGCGGCATTTGGACCGTTGGTTATTTTCAGTCTTATCTGGCGCGGTATGAACCGAAACGGTGCGGTTGCTGGTATGGTCGTTGGTGCATTAACTGTCATCTTATGGATCTATGGTCCTTTCCAGATGAATGGTATGGCACTAAATAGCTGGTTATACGCTATCGTTCCAGGCTTTATCTTAAGTACTATTGCCATCTTTGCTGTAAGTATTATGACAGGTGGTCCAAAAGCCTCAGTCTCAGCGAAGTTTAAAGAAATGGAAATGAACTTAGATCAATAAACACTTTTTAATTACTGCTGTTAAATTAGAAAACCTCGCTACTGTTATAGTAACGAGGTTTTTTATTGTCTGATTAAATATCATTGGGTTATTTCAATGCTAACTGCCTCTATATCATCAATTTGCGTGATAAAAGGGCTGTTAGCAACCCTCTACGTCTATTATTCTGACAGTTACTACTTATTTATTTTTAAATAGATGCAGTATCACTAGGCTACTTCTTGCAAATCTCTATATTACCTAATAATAGCAAGTAGTAAATCTTTATATAAATAGCATTCAAATATCAATATTAACGTACCGTTTCTATCTATTTCTATAGCTATAGAAATAGCTATTAGGTTTTTCCTCGATTCATATATATAAGAAAGCGACCCTTAATGGATCGCTTTCTTATGTCTAACTCAGTTGTCTATAATAACTTTTTACTTTCCTTGATAAGAAAGCTTCATACCAAGAATGTAACCATCATTATCTTGGAAATCACCAACTATTTGTTTGGTTGGTAATTGACCTTTGGCATCACCGAACCATAAGTATTTACCACCGGCTGATACCGCCCATTCAGGAGTAACATTGTATTTAGCACCTAAACCAACACTGTAGTAGCCATCGACAGGACCTAGTGACGTTGTTGGATCACCAGCACCGCTATCCCAACCAACCGTACCACTAACCGCTAAAGCTGGCGCTAAACGCTTGGCAATACCAAGCTCTACTTGCCATTGATCTTCGTCATACTCTACTAAGGCTAAGCCATCAGGACCATATGCAGGGTTGTTTTTGCTTACTTCATTATACAAAGGTGGAGTAATTTTGAAGTCGCCCCATGGCACCCAACGTACTTTTGCAGTGGCTAAAGTTGTTGGATTAACACCTGTTTGAAAATCGAAGTTTACCGATTTTGGAGTAGTGATTTCCATAGTATTGGTTTGAGTTGCAGCAGCCGGATTACCCGCTAATAGACCTGCTAATGGATATGTTTCAGAAATATTCATATCATGGTCAATCTCTGAACGGTAAGTAAGTGCCGCTTTTAAAGCAATTTCAGGTTTACTATAGGAAGCGCCTACTATATAACCATAGTCCTGATCTGGACTGATATGTGAAGTATAACCAGTAGAAGGTCCATAAGCGCTACCGCGTAATTTTACATCAGCCTGAACGCGCTGAGCGACTGGGCCGCCATAGATTTGAAAGTTTTTAGTGGCGCCAAGTTTCATGCCCATGATAGCTGTAATACTCTCAGAACGAACTTCAACATTCGTGCCTTCAGTATTGGCAAGTTGACCAGCAGCGTAACCATTTAAACCCACTAAAGGAGCTAATTGTGCCTCACCAGCAGCAACTTGCGCTTTACCAGCATTGATTTGAGGACGTAAAACGGGTTCAAGGGCTGGGTTTGCTGCAATTGCTGCTTCACCTTGCCTGATTTGTTGTCTTCCTGCTTCCAACTGTTGCTGCACACCTTTAACATACGTGTCGAGTCCTGCAGCGCTAGTAATCGTTTGCCCTGGAACTTTGCCATTTAGCTGTTGTGCAATAAGACCATCTATTGCTGCAGTTGGCGCACCAGTAAAGTTATTATCTCCAGTATAAGCAGCAGCAGCACCAAATGGCTCATCATATAAGATACCGACACTAAAAGTATCGTTAACATCTGCTTTTACACCATAGCGGAAGAAGTCATAAGATTCAGCGATATCACCTGTACTATTACCTTGAATATAGCCTGCATCATCACTAGCAACACGTCTGTTATCAAAGCCACTAACGTCTGCGTCAATATAGGTATAGACTGCTTCAGCGTAGGTGCCATCTTGTAGGAATGCTGTGATATCTTGACCTGAGCGATCAAGACCTGCAGCGTTAGACATACTGGCTATAGAAAGAGTAGCTATCGCTACAGCAAGAGTTTTTAAATGAAAAGTAGCGCGCATTGGGTATCTCCAAACATCCTAGTTGTTAAATCATTTTCATAACTCATATTCAGCATTGTTGCTTAAAATATAAACTTATGTAAACGACGTCCTGAATGAATAGTAATCACTTTTTGACACTAAAACAACACTTAAAACACTTTATTTCTTAATAATGACTCTTCAGTACATTTATCTAGACCTAAAGCAAACGAACAAAAATACAAAACAAATATTCATAAAGTAACTCATAAATTGTAATTTTAGCAAACTTAAATCTAATAGTTAGCAATTCTAAATTTTTAATTTAAGACATAAAAAAACGACCCATTAAGGATCGCTTTTAAAATTGTTAAAATAGTATTATTTACAGTAAAGGCAGTAGCGCTTAGTTGAAGTTTTGCTTGGCTTGATAAGATAATTTTACACCAAGAGCAAAGCCATCATTGTCTTCAAAGTTACTTACTACAGTTTTACTAGGTATCTGACCTTGGGCATCACCAAACCACAGGTATTTACCACCGGCAGAAATAGCCCAGTTTTCAGTCAGGTTATACTTTGCACCAAGACCAGCGCTATAGTAACCTTCAATAGGACCTAGTGACGTAACTGGATTGCCAGCACCACTGTCCCAGCCAACCGTACCGGTCACTGCTAATACTGGCGTTAGACGTTTAGCAAGACCTAATTCAACCTGCCACTGGTCTTTATCATAGCTAACCAAATCTAAACCTTCAGGAGGAATACCAGGCTGACCTGCTAATTTTTGGCTAGTCTCATTGTATAATGATGGTGTAATCGCAAAATCACTCCATGGTACCCAGCGTACTTTTGCTGTAGCTAGCATCGTAGGATTAATACCCGTTTGGAAATCAAAATTCACTGATTCAGGGGTAGTAATCTCAATATTATCGATTCTATTTGGCGAAAGACCAACTCTCTGAGCAAAAGGATAGATTTCTGCAGCCTGTGTATTATGCTCAATTTCTGAACGATACGTTAGAGCAGCTTGTAAGGCAATTTCAGGCTTACTATAAGCGACACCAGCTAACCAGCCATAGTCCTGATCAGCACTGATATTGGTAGTATAACCATTAGCGATACTATAAGCAGTTCCACGCAATTTCACATTGGCTTTCACACGTTGAGCTACTGGACCACCATATATCTGGAAGTTCTTATTTTCGCCAAGTTTTGCGCCAACAATGCCAGTGATGCTTTCAGTACGAACTTCAACATTGGTACCTTCACCATTTCTAGGTGAAAGAGGATTTTGATCTACAAAGTCATTCTTACCACTATAGTCAGCTGCTGCACCAAAAGGCTCGTCATATAAAACACCAACACTAAAAGTGTCGTTGATATCCGCTTTTACACCATAACGAAAAAAGTCATAAGACTCAGCAATATCATCAATCTCTTTACCTGACGAATCTTTACCAGTGACATCGCCATCAATATAGGTATAAACCGCTTCAGCATATACACCATTTTGTAAAAACGCCGTGATATCTTGACCTGAACGATCAAGACCTGCAGCATTCGCAACACTAGCAACACTAGCAATAGAAAGAGTAGCAATAGCTACCGTGAGGGTTTTAAGATTAAAATTTGCGCCCATTGTGTATCTCCAAACATCCACGTTGTTTACCGCTATCCCGAACTTTGTTAGGTAGACGGTACTTAAGGGGAAGGATACTAATGTTTTTAATACACTAAAACAACATTATTTCTCTAATATGACTGGATAGTCACTGCAAGGTAGTTTTATTCGAAAATACACATATAAACATTCAAAATAATCCAGTTTAGTCGCTGTTTATGTATGGCATATTATGGTTAATAATGGGGTGGTCTGTCTGCCATGACGTCAAAAGGTGCCACGCCTCCTTCTTCATCTTGGCTTTCAACTTGTTTATAAATAAATTGTAATTGTCGTTGTAGCGTTTGGATATGTTTGTCTTGACGAGTAATGACGTCGTCAAGGCGTTCTACTGTCAGCTCAAGATGAGACATATTCATCTGCAGTTCGACTAACTGCAATTGTAAATCAGCTTGTGTGGCTAAGCTGTCGATTTGCGGCTTGGATACACTGTTATTTTTTGGATTTGCTTCATTCATATTTTTCTCAATACTAGATGCTATGCTATGGCTAACGATGGCTAAAGCCTTGATAAGATGTTCTACATTGCTTGATAAATTAATCGTCATAAAATCGTGCTGATAAATCTATTTACGCACGCTACAGTTACGTGGCAGCATGTTATACTGCTGCAAATTTTGCAACAACCCCTACCTCACTATTATATAAGCTTAAGATACTCTATGGCACTGATACATTTAAAAGATATTCATCTCGCTTTTGGCGTCGCTCCTGTCCTTGATGGTATTGACTTTGCTATCGATTCAGGCGAGCGCGTGTGCTTAATTGGTCGCAATGGCGAAGGCAAATCCACCTTATTTAAACTGATTAATGGCACATTGTTGCCTGATAGCGGCGAAGTTATTATTAATAATAGTGTACGCGTCGCTATGCTCGAGCAGGATGTACCTGAAACCAGCGGTAGAATTTTAGATATCGTTATGGGTGGCAGCAAACGCACTGCCGAGCTGCTGATTAACTATAATGCGCAAACTGATTTGTGTGCCAATGGTGACATGGATGCCTGCGAGCGTATGGCAGACTTGCAGCATGATATCGATGCGGTACATGGTTGGGATTTAGAGCGCGAAGCAACACGTCTTATCACGACAATGGGTCTCGATCCAGACGATGACTTATCGTCACTATCTGGTGGTCGTAAGCGCCGTGTTTTATTAGCACGCTCGTTAGTGACTAAGCCTGATGTACTGCTCCTCGATGAGCCAACCAACCATTTGGACGTTGATAGTATTGAATGGCTTGAGCGCTTCTTATTGGATTGGCAAGGTCTGACATTATTATTTGTCACCCATGATAGAGCATTCGTTAATAAACTATCCACTCGTATCATTGAGCTTGACCGAGGTCAATTGACCAGCTATGACGTCACTCAAGGTGAAGGTGGTTATGCACGCTATCAAGAGCTAAAAGAGCTACAGTTACTAGCTGAAGAGAAGAATAATGCCAATTTTGATAAAAAATTGGCACAAGAAGAAGTTTGGATTCGCCAAGGTATCAAAGCACGCCGTACCCGTAACGAAGGTCGTGTGCGTGAGCTAAAAGCGTTGCGTGAAGAGCGTAGCGACCGCCGTGAGCAAGTCGGTAATGTCAATATTACCATGGGTCAAGGCGAGAAAAGCGGCAAGCTGGTCTGCAAGGTTAAAAACTTACACCTACAATATGATGACCATGTATTGGTCGACAATTTTAGCACTACCATCATGCGCGGTGACAAAATCGGTATCGTCGGTCCGAATGGCGCAGGTAAAACCACGCTTATCAAAGCCCTACTCGATATGTCAGACGATGATGTGATCAAAACAGGCAGCGTTGAATTAGGTACTAACTTAAAAATTGCTTTCTTTGATCAGTTACGTGATCAGTTAGATTTGGAAGCCAGTGTGGCGCAAAACGTCTCAGAAGGCTCTGATTTCGTCGAAGTAGGTGGTCGTAAGACACACATCATGAGCTATCTACAAGACTTCCTATTTGCTCCTGAACGTGCCCGTACGCCCGTCAAAGCATTATCAGGTGGTGAGCGTAACCGCGTACTACTTGCTAAGCAATTATTAAAACCTGCAAATATCCTCGTACTCGATGAGCCAACCAACGACTTGGATATGGCGACACTTGAGCTACTAGAAGAATCAGTCGCCAGCTTTGGTGGTACGATTTTGCTCATTAGCCATGATCGCTCATTTATGGACAATGTCGTCACTTCTACTTGGGTATTTGATACTGATGAAGATGGTAAAGGGACGGTCAGCGAGTATGTCGGCGGCTATCAAGAGTATTTGGTACAAAAAAACCGCGAAGAAGCTTCTAAAGCAGCTAAATCTTCTAGTAGTAGTAATACCAACAGCAAATCTGTTAATAAATCAGCGGCAGTAGCGAAACCTAATACTGCTGCTAAAAAGCTTAACTTTAATGACCAGCGTGAGCTTGATGCGTTACCAAAAGAGATTGCTGCTTTAGAAGCGGAACAAATGCAGCTAGAAGAAAAGCTAGCCGACGGTACTTGGTTTAATCAAGATTTTAATGCGGCAACAGCTGCTAGTGAGCGACTGCTTGCCATTGAAGATGAGATGATGATTAAACTTGAACGCTGGAATACGCTTGAGAGCTAATCTAAGTCATTATGCACGTAATTATCATCACTTTATAATATAAAGTGGTGATAATAGCGTCATAGCGACTTACAAAGTAGTGATGTGCTGAAAGTTAGTGAACATTGTCGTAATTTCAAGTATCATTCGCTATTGCTGAATACCCTTATCATTTATAAGGTCATTATCCATAACATTTTTGTTGATATAAAGCTGCTATTAAACATTGATAATTAAGGTGTTATGTCTTGATCACTTTGTTTAACGCTAAAGCGTGCCCTATTAAGGTTGCTTTATTTTTAACACAATAATTTATTTTATGACCAAAATAGCTTAGAATAGCAACAATTAGCAAAATTAGGCACAGCTAACGTGGCTTGATAATTGTTTCTATTCTAAGTCACAAACCCAGTGTGGGATAATCCCATTTCATTCACCTGGAGGAAGTATTAATGAGCCATGCCGAAGGCGTTAACGTACAACGCCGTAGAGTTCTGATTGCCTCGACTGCCGTAATTGGTGCAGCTGGGGTAGCTGCTGTGGCAACACCTTTTGTCCGCTCTTGGACCCCAAGCGCTAAAGCTGAGGCTGCCGGTGCGGCAGTGACCCAAGATATTGGTTCTATCGAAGCAGGACAGATGATTGTCGTCAAATACCGTGGCAAACCTATCTTTGTGGTCAAGCGCACTGAAGAGATGCTGACCATGCTTGATTCAGTGAAGCCATTATTGTCTGACCCTGATTCTGATGCGTCTTTGCAACCTGAGTACTGTAAAAATCCTGAACGCTCTATCTCACCAGAAGTACTGGTAGTAGAAGGCGTCTGTACGCATTTAGGCTGTGCACCAAACTACCGTCCTGATGTTGGCGCAGCCGATTTAGGTGGCAATGACTGGTACGGTGGATTTTTCTGCCCATGTCATGGCTCTAAATACGATTTAGCAGGTCGCGTTTATAGTGGCGTACCTGCTCCGCTTAACTTACCTATCCCAGAGTACGGCATGGATGGTACCATCTTGACGATTGGGGAGGCTTAATATGAGCATGGGTAAAAAGTTAATGCATTGGGTTGACGCGCGCTTTCCTGCGACCGAAACCTATGAATATCACATGTCAAAGTACTATGCACCAAAGAACTTTAACTTTTGGTACTTCTTTGGCGTACTATCTATGGTCGTACTGGTCAATCAGTTAGTCACTGGTATTTGGCTAACGATGATGTACAACCCTAGTGCTGAAGGGGCATTTGCCTCTGTTGAATACATCATGCGTGATGTCAAAGGCGGCTGGCTCATTCGTTATATGCACTCAACCGGTGCATCTGCGTTCTTCGTAGTGGTATATCTGCATATGTTCCGCGCCTTGCTATACGGTTCATACCAAAAACCGCGTGAGCTGATTTGGCTTATCGGTATGGGTATTTACCTAGCATTGATGGCAGAAGGTTTCTTCGGTTACCTCCTCCCTTGGGGCAACATGTCATTCTGGGGTGCTCAGGTTATCTTGAACTTACCTGCAGCTTTGCCTGTCATTGGTGACGGTCTTGCTGAGTGGGTTCGTGGTGATTACATCATTTCAGGTATCACTCTAAACCGATTCTTTGCTCTACACGTTGTGGCGATTCCGCTTGTACTTGTGGGCTTAGTCTTTATGCATTTGGTGGCTTTGCATCATGTTGGTTCAAACAACCCTGATGGTATCGACATCAAAAAGCTAAAAGATAAGAATGGCGTACCATTAGACGGTATCGAATTCCATCCGTACTATACCGTACATGATATGGTGGGTATCGTTGTCTTCTTTATCTTATTCTTTGCTGTGGTATTCTTCTTCCCAGAAGGCGGCGGCTTCTTCCTTGAGCCACCAAACTTTGAGACTGCCAACTCACTAAAAACACCAGCGCATATTGCACCGGTATGGTACTACACGCCTTTCTATGCCATCTTACGTGCCGTTCCTGATAAGCTTGGTGGTGTGATTGCGATGGGTGCTGCTATTGCCGTATTGTTCTTAATACCTTGGCTTGATAGATCGCCAGTACGCTCGATACGTTATAAAGGCATTTTATCTAAAATCGCTTTAACCGTGTTTGCTATTAGTTTCTTAGTATTGGGTTATTTAGGTGCGACACCTACCACCCCAACAGCAACTATAATGGCTCGTATCTTTACCATATTGTATTTCTTGTTCTTCTTATTGATGCCGTTTTACACTGCCATTGAGAAGTGTAAACAGCCACCAGAACGCGTTACCGGAGGTCACTAATGAGCACGCTAATTAAATCCCTAGCAGGTTTGGGCTTAGGCGCGGCATTAACTTTGACTGCTGGTAGCGCTCTAGCAGCAGGTAGTGGCTGCGGTACGTTTACCAATGCTGAGGGCATTGTAGAGCATTTGGCTTGTAGTACAGCGCCTATTGATTTTACCAATAAGGGCTCACTACAAAACGGTGCTAAGACGTTTATGAACTACTGTGCTGGGTGTCACTCAGCCAAGTACGTTCGTCACTCACGCATCGCTAAAGATTTAGAGATTCCACCTGAGTTGGTCGAAAAGTATTTGATGGTGACGACCGATCAGATCGGTGATCATATCGATGCTGAGATTGACCCTGAAGTACAAGCCTCATGGTTTGGCGCGGCTCCTCCAGATTTGTCACTTGAGACAAGACTGCGCGGCGATGATTGGGTTTACACTTACCTATTGTCTTTTTACGAAGATCCAAGCCGTCCTTGGGGTGCTAATAACTTAGTCCTCGCAAATGCGGCAATGCCTCACGTTTTGCATAACATGCAAGAAGAGCTGAGTCAGGAAGAGTTCGAATCTGAAGTAGGTGACTTGGTTAACTTTATGGCATGGATGGCAGAACCTGTTCGTCATGACCGTAAAGTGATTGGTTTCTTTGTGATTTTATTCTTACTTGTCTTATTGATTCCAGTTTACTTGCTCAATAAAGAATTCTGGAAAGATATCAAATAAGCGTTATTGATAATCGAGCAAGATGTTGGTATAAAAAAAGCACTACTTCGGTAGTGCTTTTTTATGCTTTAAACATTTATAAATCAGCCGCAAAAGCAAGCTAAGCGCCAAATTTTTAAGCGACAGTGTTTACGTACGCTACCTTGATAAACACAGCAACATTGTTTACGATGGCAGGCTTTACTATTAACATTAGGCTTTCATGATTGATGCGAATGACATTCCAAGTAGTCAGCTAATTTTATACGCTGACGACGGCTACGACAGTCATGTGGTGCGCCTATTGCTTGAAGAAAAGAAGCTCGCTTATTATTTATCACGTTTGCATTCTGAGCGTCCTGAGGATTTAACCGAGCTGAACCCTTATCATACTTTACCTGTCCTACAGCAGCGTGAGATTGCGCTTTATGAGATAAACGTCATCTTTGAGTACCTTGAAGAGCGTTATCATGCCAATAAGCTCTTGCCTGAGACGCCACAAGAGCGGGCACAATTTCGCCAGTTAGCATGGCGTATTCAGCGCGATTGGCTCTCACTCGGTAAGCGATTGCTTATGCATCCAGACAGCTTTAATAAAGCTCAAGCGGTTATGGCTAGAAAACAGCTGAGTGATTCGCTCATCACTATATCACCATTATTTGCGCACAAGTCTTACTTTATGGCAGATGAGTTTGGCTGGTGTGATGTGCTGCTAGCACCTTTATTATGGCGATTGGAAGAGATGGACATTGAGCTACCACGCGCTATCAGTCGCCCTCTGTTTGACTATCAAAAACGGGTCTTTGAGCGAGATAGCTTTCAAAAAAGCGTGTGTTAATTAGACAACAGTCAAATGCTGCCTTAAAATAGCAAATAATGAAGCGCAAATGAATTTCTGTAAATAGTCTTTTGCCGCTGATACCTTTTAACCCTTACTTAATACCGTCAATATAGGAAGCCAAAGATGAGCGAAGAAACCACATCTATTACTCCAACACGTCCTTATATGATACGTGCCTTGTACCAATGGATAGAAGACAATGCGCTTACGCCGTATCTGATGGTCGATGCAACCGCCGATAATGTTCAAATTCCAAAAGAGCATGTGCAAGATGGTCGTATCGTGCTCAATATTGCCAGCCGTGCCACTGGTAATATGAGTATGGAGAATGACTATATTCATTTTAGTGCGCGATTTGGCGGTGTATCACAAGAGATCTGGGTACCGCTCACAGCAGTGCTAGGTATTTATGCAAAAGAGAACTCTCAAGGGATGTTTTTCGATCCCAATGAATATGACAATTATGTGCCTGAAGACGATGCCGTTGCGAGTAGCAGCTCTAAAACAAATGTAGCAGCTCCTAAGCCCAAACGTGATAATAAAGCCGGCTTAAAAGTATTAAAATAACAAAATATATCGCATAAAAAAGCTGAGCATATTAAATATGTTCAGCTTTTTTTATTGTCAGCCCAAAAGTGGTGATGACCTTAAACGATTAGGTTCTTGGTAAGGTAACACCGCGCTGTCCTTGGTATTTACCACCACGATCTTTATAACTCGTCTCACAGACATCATCAGCATCACTTTGGAAAAATAGCATTTGCGCAACGCCTTCGCCGGCATAAATACGCGCAGGAAGATTGGTGGTATTACTAAACTCTAAAGTCACATGCCCTTCCCACTCAGGCTCAAGTGGTGTGACATTGACAATGATACCGCAGCGGGCATAGGTTGATTTACCAAGGCAAATAGTCAATACATCGCGTGGAATACGGAAATATTCCATCGTACGAGCCAGTGCAAAAGAATTAGGCGGAATAATACACTCGTCACCGATGACATCAATAAAGCTTTTTTCGTCAAAGTTTTTAGGGTCCACAATTACTGAATGTACGTTGGTGAAAACCTTAAATTCAGGCGCGCAGCGTACATCATAACCATAGCTTGAGGTACCGTAACTGACCAAACGCTCACCGGCATCATTAAAACGTACTTGACCGGCTTCAAACGGCTCAATCATGCCATGTTCTTCGGCCATTTTACGAATCCAGCGGTCAGACTTGATAGACATTGTTATTCCTTAGCAGATATAAAATAAAACTTATAATATGAATGGTATTTTGATAGCGACGATTATACGGAATTGAGCGCTCAATTTATAGGCTTGGCTACGTTTAAAATAAATCTCTGGTCAAAATGATAATCGCCTACCATTTTGCATAATGATCTTCTGCCAGTCCCATCACATTATCAAGCTTAATCACCTCTTGTTTGATTCGAATCTCACCATTATAAAAACCAAGCCATTGCTCAAAAATACTGGCAACGATACCAAAGTTATCGGTCTTCTTATAAACCGTCATAGGGGTAAAGGTTAAATCAATATCAACATTGCTCCAGCCAAGGTTTTGATGATAGATGTGCCAAGGCTGCGGTGTGTCATCTAACCTATTAGCAACAGTGTCTTGCTGATTGGGTGGCAAATTTAGAGCATCACGAAGAAACATAACAGGCGGTAAATAACATATCTGCCCATCTAGCCAGCACGCATTTTCACTAGCGCCCGTTTCATTAACACCCATCGATAAGTTCAATGTGAAATGACGACCATCTGGCAAATAGCTATTGATACAGGTCCAAAACCAATTGGTCTCATGACGCATATATCCAAGTGTCCAATCTAAATTGGCAATAGTGTCATCATTGAATGATATTTGCTGAGCTTGTTGTCCATTATTAAACGTTGAATTGGACTTAATAGCTAAGTGACCTACGATTTTGGTAAGCGGCTCTTTTTGCGTAAAAGTCCAGCCACGCCTGCCAGTCGGTGTGCAGACCGCCAAAGGCTGCGACTGCCGCTGTAACGTTGCTTCAATCGCCAAATACTGACTATCTAACACAACGTTGACTTGTGGCGGGGTAAAATCTAACGTCAATGTCAGATTGTTATGTCTAAATGCCATCTGCCCTTGATAGCAACTACCCTCTAAACGCGTATCAAGCGTCAAAGGCTGCAAGGCTTCACACACCTCTATCTCGTTTGTTTCATCATTATAAAGGTAAACAAAAGCACTGGTCGCAAGCTTAATAGTAGCCAGTGCCAAGCAGACTCGATAAGGTGGTTGAATGATTTGAATAAAGCAGAATTGGTTGGCTTTTAAATCTTTACGCCAATTGGGTAGAGGTTTTTGTGAGATAAGGTGACTGTGATAATCTAAATAGTTGATGTTTTTAACTTGGGCAAAAATACCAGAATAAGGCTGACCGTTTTGGATTAGTTGGTCGAGCACCGCTGGTTTCAATTCATTAGCGATATCAGAAAAAGGTTGATGATTGTTTTGAATCATAATGGCGGCATCCTAGCCAAATTTATACCAAGAGTTAAGCAGTTTGTTATGTAATGGCTATTGCTAACTAATACTTTATTATAATAGCAAACAATAGCCCATTAAAAATAAAACGCTGTGATTCCTAGTAGGAAACTATAACCATTAAAAAATACGCTTATCATTAACCGGTTTAGCAAACTTATTAATATTGGTTTCAATATTTTTGGCAATACTCAGATAGTAAGACGCAAACTCATCATCTACTAATACGCTTGGCTCACCTTTATCTACCTGTGCACGGATAGCGCTTGCCAGTGGAAGCTGTCCTAATAGCGGCACTTGATATTGCTCAGCGATCTTTTCGCCGCCGCCCGTACCAAAGATAGCTTCAGTATGATTGCAGTTACTACAAGTGTGCAGCGCCATATTTTCAACCACGCCAAGCACAGGAATATTGGTTTTGTTAAACATCTCAATGCCTTTTTGGGCATCAAGTAAGGCAATATGCTGCGGCGTCGTCACAATGACAGCGCCCGTCACCGGAATACGTTGAGCAAGGGTAAGCTGAATATCACCGGTGCCTGGTGGCATATCAATGACTAAGTAATCTAACTGTGGCCAATTGGTTTGATTATATAGCTGCATCAACGCACCGGTCGCTTTTGGACCGCGCCATGCGATAGGCGTATTATCTCCATCAAGCAAGCTGCCAATCGATAACATCGCTAGTCCATGCGCATTGATAGGCACAAACTGCTCATTTTCAAGCTCAGGTCTGACACTATTCACACCTAGCATCGCTGGCATACTGGGTCCATAAATATCAGCATCTAATACACCAACGCGGTTGCCGAGCTTTTGTAATGCCAAAGCGATATTGACAGTAGTCGTTGATTTTCCCACGCCGCCCTTACCAGAGGCAACGACAATGATATGACGAATACGCGGATGAGCGGACAACGACGCTTGGGTAGGAGCTTGCTTAGTGATAGGTGGTTCAGCATTTACCGTACTATCATCGCTGTTGGCAACAGGTTTACTATGACTATCCATCGCATTGGTGGTTTTTGGCATTGCTTTTGGCAAACTTGAGCCTTCACCTTTCATCGGCGCTGGTATCCGAACATTCATATGAATGCTTTGAATACCATGCGGCTGTAATAACTGCCCAAGCGCTTGCTGAATGGCCTCAGGATCGCTTCCATGTGGCAGACGCAACTCTAATGTCAGCTCACCGCCATTACGCTCAAGCCCAGTGACCATCGTAGCAATACTGCTATCCCCAACATGATAACCCAGCAATACTTTATCAACAGCGCTATCAAGCGCAGCTTTCTGCTCTGGAGTTTCCTTTTGTGCGGTGGGTTTTTTCTTCATAAAATTAAACATAGCGACCGTGACTGCCTATACAAGTGGGTTGGTATGCTAAAAAGTATTATTAATACCATAACGAGAATAATTAACGATAGAAGCCATAAGCTTTTTAGCCAAACCTTTTATCGTGTCAGTGTAGCTCAATTGCAAGCATAAAAAAACCATGATGCCAGTAAGACAGCATTTTGCGTACAGCTTTGAGCCTACGGTATCATCGATATCAAATAACATAGATAAATTACTTTATGACACGAGACAAGGATGAGTTTGTTTAATACAAAAGGCAAACTCGCAGCTTATCATTACCAATACCAATACCAATACCAGCGATACTATGGAATCACCGCGAATACAGCACGAGGCAATACCGAAGCAAGCGTCCCCTGAATATCGGCATCTGGATACGCAAATATTATTGAGCGATTGGGCAACTGCTGTAATAATTACCAAGCAACTTTGGGCTTAATCAGCGCTGTGATATCGGCATTATCAATAAGACGTAACGTCTACACCGCATCAATCGCGCGCTTAAAATCCTGTCTTTCAATAGTATTGCTTTACTTTACTGATATATCTTTATTATTCATAACTTTATCCCTGCGCCCAAAATGGCCCAACGAGTGCTCATAAAAAAGAGCCAATATCATTGGCTCTGGTCAATATAAAGCTAAATCCTAGTCGATTGGTCTTTTTTAGCAAACTCATAGCAATTAAGATGACTGACTAAACAAGTTCTTAATTCATAAACCAGCCATGGCTTGCGACAATCGATTGTCCGGTAAAGACATTGCTTGGAAATGCAGCCAAAAATAAAGCCAGTTGAGCAATATCATCAACCGTTGTAAATTCTTTATCAACCGTATTAACGAGCATAATATCGTTCACTACTGACTCTTCGCTAATGCCTTTTTCAGCCGCTTGCTGAGGGATTTGTTTTTCGACTAAAGGCGTTTTGACAAACCCTGGGCATATCACATGCGAGCGTACATTATGGGCAGCGCCCTCTTTTGCCAATACGCGACATAGACCAAGTAAACCATGTTTGGCGGTGACATAAGGCGCTTTAAACAGTGATGCTTCATGCGAATGTACAGAGCCCATATAAATCACTGTGCCACCTTTGTCGTCTTTATACATATGTTGTATAGCAGCTTTGGTGGTCAAAAATGCACCATCTAAGTGAATAGCGAGCATTTTTTTCCAATCTTCAAACGCCATTTTATGGATGGGGTCAATGATTTGAATACCGGCGTTAGATACCAGAATATCAATACCGCCAAAGGTATCGACCAGTTTCTGAACACCGTCATTAACAGCAGTTTCAGACGTTACATCCATCGCAATTGCAACGGCACGCCCGCCTGCGGCTTCAATAGCATCGACAGTTTGCTGAGCAGCTTCAAGATTAATATCTGCAATACCGACTGCCGCGCCTGCCTTCGCATAAGTTTCAGCGATATCACGTCCGATACCACTGGCAGCGCCTGTGACCAATGCTACTTTGCCAGTCAAATCTTGTTGTAATTGGGTCGCCATATATTATCCTTAATAATAGGTGATGGTGTGTAGTGATGAATGAAGCCTATAAATAAGCCACTAAAATATAGTGGCTATTAAACAATTTACTAATCAGTATTTGAACTATTGAGTGGTTTATCAAAGCTATTGAGCAATGCTCACTGGTGTTTTTTCTTGTAGCTCATCGAAGCTAACACCCTCTGCAAGTTCAACCAATTTTAGGCCATTATCAGTCACATCAAGTACGGCAAGCTCTGTGATAATACGATCAACAACGCCTTTCCCTGTCAGTGGCAATTCGCAATTGGCAAGGATTTTTGGCTCGCCGTGTTTATTAACTTGCTCCATGAGCACAATCACACGCTGTACGCCTGCGACCAAATCCATCGCGCCGCCCATGCCTTTGACCATTTTTTTGGGAATCATCCAGTTTGCCAAATCGCCTTGCTCTGAGACTTCCATTGCCCCCAATATTGCAAGGTTGACATGACCGCCACGAATCATCGCAAACGACTCCGAGCTACTAAAATAACTCGCACCTGATTCGGCAGTGACCGTTTGTTTACCTGCATTAATCAAATCTGCATCGACGTTTTCTGCAGTAGGAAACTCGCCAATACCTAATAAGCCGTTTTCTGACTGTAGCCAGACATCGACGTCTTTAGGGATATAGTTTGCAACGAGTGTCGGTAGACCTATGCCTAAGTTAACATAATAACCGTCTTGTAACTCTTGTGCGGCACGCTGTGCCATCTGCTCTCTTGTCCATGCCATGGTAGCTTCCTTAATTTTTACGATATTCTATTATTATAAATTTATTAATTATGCTGTAATCGCAATGACTAAGCACCTTCGACCACTTTAGTTGTCGTCTTTTCGATACGCTTTTCAGGGCTGCTATTCAATACGATACGCTGCACAAAAATACCCGGCAGATGAATCTCATCAGGATTCAAGGTGCCAGTTTCTACAATTTCTTCAACTTCAACAATGGTAATCTTGCCCGCCATCGCACAGTCTGGGTTAAAATTACGCGCCGTTTTATTAAAGATTAAGTTGCCTGCCTTATCGGCTTTCTGCGCTTTAATCAATGACACATCAGCGCGTAATGAATGCTCAAGCACATAAGTACGACCGTCAAATTCGCGGGTTTCTTTACCTTCAGCAACTAAGGTACCAACGCCGGTTGCGGTATAAAATGCCGGAATACCTGCACCACCTGAACGCAGTTTTTCTGCCAATGTCCCTTGCGGAGTCAGCTCAACTTCCAACTCGCCTGCCAAGTACTGGCGCTCAAACTCTTTATTTTCACCCACATAAGATGAGATCATTTTTTTAATTTGGCGCGTCTGTAATAACAATCCCAAGCCAAAGTCATCGACACCAGCGTTGTTACTGATGCACGTCAAATCTTCAGCACCACTATCCCGCAATGCTTCGATTAACGCTTCAGGAATACCGCATAGACCAAAACCACCGATTGCCAGCGTTTGTCCGTCACGCACAACACCACTCAACGCCGCTTCTGCGCTGTCATACACCTTTGATTGACTCATGCTTATCTCCTTGCACGTCTCATTTTTATTATTTACATTGATTCATTATAGGTTTTGCTTATTCGAGCAAACACTAGACTACCAATCAGCTTTATATTTAAAGCAATACAATTTATATCACTATAAAATCTAGAGTACAGCTGTAATAACTTAACATATTATTCTAGCAGCGACTAGAAAATAATATAAAGCGCGTACAAGGCAGCGCAGCTTGATCAATATAGGTGAGGTCACCATCCTAATTGTCTAAAATAATGTTTGATAAAATACGTTAAATCGCCCGTTACGTTTAATTTTATTGACCTATTTCCCTATGCCCTGCATACTCTCAGGCTTAACTTAGCCAAGGAGGGCGATCATGTTTAGCACACTTGCTATTATTATTACTTTATTACTTTTGATGTTCTTTGCTTATCGCGGTTATTCCGTACTGATTTTAGCGCCAATTATGGCTGCTTTAGCCGTACTGCTTTCAGGTGATTTTTTAAGCAGTATTCCTGCTTATACTGATGTCTTTATGGGCGCATTGAGTGGCTTCCTACTCAAATTCTTTCCTATCTTCTTATTAGGCGCACTCTTTGGGCGTTTGATGGCAGATTCTGGGGCGGCAACAGCGATTGCCAAAACGGTGGTCGAAAAGCTTGGTGCCAGTAAAGCGATTTTGGCGGTTATCTTAGTTTGCGGTATTTTGACCTATGGCGGTGTGTCACTGTTTGTCGTGGCATTTGCTATTTATCCAATCGCCAAAGACTTATTTAAAGCTGCTGATATTCCTAAGCGCTTGATTCCAGCAGCGATTGCCCTAGGTTCGTTTACCTTTACCATGACAGCATTACCTGGCACGCCTGCCATTCAGAATGCTATTCCGATTCCTTACTATAATACCAACGTATTTGCCGCACCTGTCTTGGGGCTTATTGGTGGTACGATTATGTTTGTCTGTGGTTGGTTGTGGTTGCAATCGCGTGCCAGAAAAGCGAATGCCGCTGGTGAAGGGTATGGTCAGCATGATGAGAGCGATGTAGGCGGCGTTGGTGGAGGCGCAGCAGAGACCAACTTGCTTAGTACCCATCATACCTCATTCACCGTTGCGATGATTCCTCTGATACTGGTCATCAGTTTGAACGCTTTACTAACTTACTTTATCTTTCCATCGATGGATTTTAGTGGTCTACAGACTCAGTTCCCAGATTTGAATATCGCAGGTTCACTTGGGCTATGGTCGATCATCCTATCATTGGTTGTAGCTTGTATCGTGCTAATCGTCATGCGTCTCGGTCATTGGACCAACCTACAAAAAACCATCAACCGCGGTACTTATGACTCGATGTTACCGATCTTTAATACCGCGTCGGAAGTAGGCTATGGTGCCGTTATCGCGTCATTAGCAGGCTTTCTTCTCATTCGTGATAGTATCTTGAATCTAACGCCAGACAATCCACTCATCTCAGAAGCAGTCGCTATGACCACGCTGGCTGGCATTACTGGCTCATCATCTGGTGGTTTGAGTATCGCACTTTCAACCTTGGGTGAAGATTATCTAAGAATGGCAGTAGCAGCTGGTATTGATCCAGAACTCATGCATCGAGTGGCGGTAATGGCAGCAGGCGGTTTGGATACCTTACCACACAGTGGTGCGGTCATTACCTTGTTGGCCATTTGTGGTCTGACACATAAACAGTCCTACTTAAACTTGGCAATGGTCACCATGATTATTCCACTGATTGCTGTCGTCGTTGTCATTACCTTGGGCACGATGTTTGGTTCATTTTAATTGGGTTGAATCAGTAAAGCCTATAATGGATTCAATCTAAAAAAGGGACAGCTTCCCTGTTGTAAAGCGCTCATAAAACCCCCGCTAAGCAAAAGCTTAGCGGGGGTTTTATGAGCACTTTATAAGGATTTACTATGTTGGACTTTTATCATAAATATCAATAAATACATTACACTTATCATAACGTACTACTGGTATAGACTTTTCTTGCTTGCTGTTCCTACGCAGACAGAGTCTACGAATAATTAATACCAGTAGCGCTGCACTCTTCTAAAAGTGAATCAACTATAGCGCTTATTACCATATTAATTCGTAAGCAATATCACAAATTTAGCCGAATTACGGTATCATAGGCACACTTTTTCAATTTCTATTGATAACCAACCCGTTTATATAAGAATATAGGTGATGAAAGTGCGTGAGATTTTAGTAACCAGTGCCCTGCCCTACGCCAATGGAGACATTCACTTGGGGCATCTTGTAGAGTATATCCAAACTGATATTTGGGTACGGTCGATGAAGGCGCAAGGTCATAAGGTGACTTATGTCTGTGCGGATGATGCTCATGGTACTGCCATCATGCTCAAAGCCGAAGACAATGGCGTAACACCAGAACAGCAAATTGCCAATGTGCAAGCTGCTCATGAAGCCGATTTTGCTAAGTTTTTGATTAATTTTGACAATTATCATTCAACGCATTCAGAAGAAAATCGGGAATTCTCTGAGCTGATTTATCGCCGCCTTAGAGATGCAGGTCATATCTCTACTCGTGATGTGGAGCAGCTATTTGACCCTGAAAAACAGCTGTTTTTAGCCGATCGTTTTGTTAAAGGTACCTGCCCTGAGTGCGCCGCTACCGACCAATATGGTGATAACTGTGAAGTCTGCGGTACGACTTATGATGCGACAGAACTTAAAGATCCGTACTCTACGTTATCAAATGCGACGCCTATTCTAAAGACTTCAAAGCATTATTTCTTTGACTTACCAGAGTTTGAGCAATTTTTAAAGGATTGGACGCGCAGTGATAATCGCTTGCAAACCTCAGTTGCCAATAAGCTGCAAGAGTGGTTCGATGCCGGCTTGACCAGTTGGGATATCTCGCGTGATGCGCCCTACTTTGGCTTTCAAATTCCAGACACGCCAAGCGATGAGCCAGACAAATACTTCTACGTATGGCTAGATGCGCCTGTTGGCTATATGGCAAGCTTTCAGAACCTGTGTGATAAGCGTGCAGGTACAGAAGAGGCTCTAGACTTTGACCATTATTGGGCGCAAGAAAACGAGCATAAAACCGAAGTGTATCACTTCATCGGTAAAGACATCGTTTACTTCCATGCGCTATTTTGGCCTGCCATGCTTGCTGGTAGTGAACTCCGTACACCAACTGGCGTCTTTGCTCATGGCTTCTTGATGGTCAATGGCGAAAAAATGAGTAAGTCGCGTGGCACCTTTATTAAAGCCGACACTTATGCTGAGCATTTGCATCCTGAGTACTTGCGTTATTACTTTGCGAGTAAGTTATCTGACAAAGTCGAAGACATTAACCTTGATTTAGAAGACTTTATGCAAAAGGTCAACTCTGATCTCGTTGGTAAAGTAGTCAATATCGCCAGTCGCAGCGCTGGGTTTTTGGTCAAAAAGTATGATGGTATGCTGACAGACGTCTGTGCTGAGCCAAGCCTATTAGAAGACATCACCAATACGGGCGATGAGATTGCTGCGGCTTATGAAAACCGTGAATTTTCTCGTGCCATGCGCCTGATTATGCAGTGTGCTGATAAAGCCAATGAATACATCGATGACAAAAAACCGTGGGCGCTTGCCAAGGTTGAAGGCGCAGAGCAAGAAGTTCAAGATATCTGCTCTGTGGCAATCAATATCTTCCGTCAATTGATGGTATATCTTGCGCCTGTATTACCTGAGCTGACTGCCAATGCTAAAGAATTCTTGAACATTGATGATTTAAGTTTTGCCAGCCGTAATGAGTGGTTGCTTGGTCATCAAATTAATAAGTTTAAACCACTGATGCAGCGTATTGAAGAAAAAGATATTGCAGCGATGGTTGAAGATTCTAAAGCCTCATTGACACAAGTAGGTGCACCTACCGCTAGCCAAGACGATAAAGCAGCAGCAAAAAATACCTCGCCTGCAGCAATGCCAAGCAGTACCGAACAAGCAGACTATATCGGTATCGAGGACTTTGCCAAAGTCGAGATGAAAGTCGCTCATGTTATCGCTTGCAACCATGTCGAAGGCGCGGACAAACTGCTTCAGTTCACACTAGATGTTGGTGAAGCACAACCTCGCAACGTCTTTAGCGGTATTCGAAAATTCTATGAGCCTGAGCAATTACAAGGTAAAAAGGTTATTTGCGTGACCAATTTGGCACCGCGTAAGATGAAATTTGGCATATCGGAAGGCATGATATTGTCGTCAGGCGACCCGAAAACAGGTCTGGTGGTAATTACCTTACCTGATGAAGCCGTTATCGGTGATTCACTGGCTTAAAAACGTTAAGTTAATTAAGTAGTAATAAAAGAGCAAAACAAAAAACGGTCTAAATAGACCGTTTTTTATGTTAAAAAGAATAGAAAGTAAGCTTGCTGTTTATCTGGTCAAAATATCAATGATCTGCAACGTATCATTAACGACCGTCACAATTTTATTTTCTGGCGTGCGAATACGAACATAGCGGTCATCATAACGGTCTAAAATTACCGAACGATCATAAATATCTCTATCAATGTTGCCGACTACTCTGTAACCGTATTGATCGAGATCACGCTTGAATGAGGCGTTAGAGTTAGCATGACGATAAGCATTAATGTTAGGCTGGGCATTGCTGCTATAACCATTTTTAAATTTATATTTTTCTGACTGATGCTGCTTGAGCTGTACTTGTTCATGCTTATCTTTACCGACATACGCAGATTTGCCCTTGCCATGATTATTACCGTGACCCTCTTTTGCCATAGCAGGTAAGGAAATCAATGAGATCGCTGTAATGCCAGCGATGGTTAATAACTTAAGATTAGTAGTGTTCATAATGTCATCCTTAAAATATTCATTTGAAAAAGATTAAGTAGATGGTAGAGTCTGTTGAACATTCACTAATGTCAGCATGATTGATAATGATATGGATTTCAGACTCACTGTAACTTTCGTATAGAAATTAGCTTACATTCATTATAAAGTGCGTTTGTAATCGCTGAATTGCTGGTTTGTGCGTTTTTTAAGCAGAGTTTTGCCGAATAAAGATGATTTTGCCAAATAAAACAGTCAATACTTGCTTTAATAACACTGGTGACGAATACGCTTTAATTTTTTATTGCGATAAGTTACATTACTGTCATAATATGAACATAATGATCAATGGATTGATTACTTTGATGTTAGCCCGTTATCTCAGCATTCACATAACATTGACTCGGGTAACCTGCACTTTCTAACCTACGAGCCACTATAAAATGATTTTTGCTACTACTTTACGCTTTAGCCTACTTGGTGCTGCGATGAGCGCCGCGCTTGGATTATCAGCCTGCTCTAAACCTGCAGACACTACAACGACTACCGATGACAGTACCACTACTGCTCAAAAACCTGCCAAAACATTGGCAATTACTCAAATCGTTGAGCATCCCTCATTGGATGATATGCGTCGCGGCATTATTGATGAGTTGGCGGATAACGGTTATGTCGAAGGTCAAAATCTAAAGGTTAATTTTCAAAGTGCGCAAGGCAATACGGCAACCGCAGGACAAATTGCCAAGCAGTTCGTCGGCGACAATCCTGATGCCATCGTTGCTATCTCAACCCCATCGGCACAATCTATCGTATCTGCAACCACGACCATACCAATTATATATACCGCCGTCTCAGACCCACTGGGTGCCAAATTGATCACTGCAGATGGTAAACCTTTTCAAAGCAATTTGACCGGACTCTCAAGCCAATTACCATTAGAGCCACAGCTAGATTTGCTCCAAAAAATCAAGCCTGACCTCAAAACCATTGGCTATGTATACAGTCCTGGTGAAGCCAACTCGGTATCATTGCGTGATGCGCTTAAAAAAGCGCTGCCGGCACGTGGCTTATCATTACTAGATATTCCAGCCAACCGTCCAACAGATATCGGTATGGCGACACGTAGCTTACAGGGTCGCGCGGATATTATTTATACCTCGTTTGACAATAATGTTGCCTCAGCCTTTGAAGCCATGGCACAAGCTGCCAATGAGCTAAAACTGCCTATTGTTGCCTCTGATGAATTCAGTGTCCAACGCGGTGCCACAGCAGCACTTGGTGTCAATGATTATGACTTTGGTCGTACGACAGGTAAGATGGTTTATCGCATTTTAAATGGTGAAGCGGTCAGTACCGTTAAGCCTGAAGTCATGAACGAATTGACACTCTACGTCAGCCCTAAACATGCTAAAACGCAAGGTGTAGTACTGTCAGATGAGCTGTTGAAAAATGCTATTAATGTCGATGAAAAAGCAAAAACTGCCAGCAAATGATTGCTGGTAGATAAGAGTGAATACGCAGTAGATAGCTTATAATTTATAACAAACACTGTTTATAACCGCAGTACGTAAGATCTTCTATTTATCTTTTATATAATGTACGGACACATTATTATTTTCAGGAGTAAGACCCATGTTGTATCAGAATCGTTTTGCCAAAGCTCTTTTATGGGGCGGTATATGTACCGCTATTTTGACTGGTTGTAATCAGCCAGCTAAAGAAGGTACCGCGACTGATGGTACTGCGGGCACCGATACCACAACAGAAATGAAAACGGTGGCTATTACCGCTATCGTTGAGCATCCAGCACTTGATGCTGTACGTAAAGGCGTAATCGATGAGCTAAACGATGCCGGCTTTAAAGATGGTGAAAACCTGAAAGTTAACTTTCAAAGTGCTCAAGGTAATACCGCCACTGCCGGTCAGATTGCCAAGCAATTCGTCGCTGATGCACCAGATGTCATCGTAGCGATTGCCACGCCATCGGCTCAGTCTGTAGCCGCTTCTACCAGCAGCATTCCTATGGTGTTCTCAGCGGTCACCGACCCTGTCGCAGCAAAACTGGTACCGAAACTTGATGGATCTGGCACCAACGTTACTGGCGCCTCTGATGCTCTTCCTTATGCGCCGCAAATCGATTTGATGCGTCAAATTATTCCAAGTCTAAAAAACGTCGGTTATGTCTATAGCCCAGGTGAGGTGAACTCAACCATCGTTTTAAAAGCGCTAAAAGAGAATCTGACCCCGCTTGGTATTAACGTTCACGAAGCGCCTGCGCAGCGTAGTAACGATATTGCGATGGCCGCTCGTAGCCTTGAAGGTAAAGTCGATATGATTTATACCTCAACGGATAATAACGTGGTTTCAGCTTATGAATCACTGTACCAAATCGCTAAAGAAAGTAAGATTCCACTAATTGCCTCTGACACCAGTTCGGTTGAGCGCGGTGCCGTTGCAGCCTTAGGGGTAAACTATTACGATTTGGGCCGCGAGACTGGTAAAATCGTTACGCGTATCTTAAACGGTGAAAAAGCAGGCGAAATCCCTGTTTATACGCCGCAATCGCTTGATTTACATGTCAGTCCAAAGAATGCGCAAGCCGAAGGCATCACGCTACCACAAGCCGTTATCGATAAAGCAAAAGTAGTGTTAGAATAACTGCCGCTTTTAACTCTAATTTAAACGGTAGTTTTTATCAATTATCGTCTAGGTTAATTGGATATGGCTATTTTGATATGGCTATATAGGTAGCGCAGACAAACCCAGCTCTCAGTCAGTAGGCTGGGCTTGTTTTTTCAAGGCTTTAAATAAGCAAGACTTAGGGTTATTAATAGTAATTATAAGTTTTGCTTGACCCTAACTGCAGATACCCCTATCTGTTAAATTCACCGCTTAGTCGTTTAAGCAAAGTTGGCTGATTGATAGCGCGATATGTCGCCTATCTCAATTATCTCGCCATCATTTATTAAACGCTGGATTATGACTTACTGATCTCTTATGTCTTTAATTGCTTTTTTTGGTGCGCTTGAAAGTGGTCTGATTTATGGCCTAGTGGCGCTCGGCGTCCTTATCTCATTTCGTACCCTCGACTTTCCGGATTTGACCGCTGACGGTAGTTTTCCGTTGGGCGGCGCTGTCGCGGGTATTTCTATCATCGCTGGTGTGAATCCTTGGCTGGCTTGTGCCTTTGGTATGCTAGCGGGGTCAGTTGCGGGTATCGTCACCGCATGGCTACACGTTAAACTGGGTATTTTACAGCTGCTTGCCAGTATCCTTGTGATGGTTGCTTTATACTCTGTCAACCTACGGATTATGGGCGCGCCAAATCTGCCTTTACTAGGTGAAACGACCGTATTTAGCACCTTGGTCAGTGATGGCAATGGTTACTGGATGCGCTGCCTTATTATTGGTGTCGTTGTGCTACTGGCCATGTTGTTTTTAAACTGGTTTTATAGTACCGAAACGGGCTTATCGATGCGGGCGACTGGCTCAAACCTACGTATGGCACAAGCGCAAGGTATCAACACCTCATGGATGACCATCATTGGTATGGCAATCTCCAACGGTTTAATTGCGTTAGCGGGCGCATTATTTGTGCAGACGCAAGGTGGCGCTGATATCTCGATCGGTATCGGGACGATTGTTATTGGTTTGGCAGCGGTTATCATCGGCGAGACCATTATTCCAGCTAAGCGTATTTGGCTGATTACCTTTGCGGTGGTCGTTGGTGCGGTGCTTTATAAGCTCTTTATTCAAGTGGCTCTATCAAGCAATACGCTACGTAGTATCGGATTTGGTCCACAAGATTTAAACTTGATTACCGCGCTACTCGTGGTCTTGGCCTTAGTATTACCAAAAGCTAAAAATAAATTTTTAAGTCGTAAAGTTCGGGCTTAATGTCAATGTGCAACCATAAGGAATTATAATTATGATGCAAGCTACAGATTTGCGGTTGACCTTTAATCCTGGAACGCCCATTGAAAACCCTGCCCTACGCGGTATCAATCTGAATATCGCCGATGGTGAATTTGTCACCGTCATCGGTACCAATGGCGCAGGCAAATCGACCTTTTTAAATGCGGTCAGTGGCACCACGCGCGTCGATAGCGGTTCAATCTTGTTAAATGGTATCGATGTCACCAAAAAAACCGCGCACCAACGCGCTCATTGGGTCGCTCGCGTATTCCAAGACCCGATGGCGGGAACTTGTGAGGCGCTAACTATCGAAGAAAACATGGCGCTTGCCTATAAGCGCGGCGGCAAACGTGGTTTGAACTTTGCGCTTAATCAAAATAACCGTGACTTATTTCGTGAGAAATTATCAGTATTAAAGTTGGGTCTAGAAAATCGTCTGACCGACCGTATGGGACTGTTATCTGGTGGTCAACGTCAAGCGGTTAGTCTGCTGATGGCCTCATTGCAGCCGTCTAAGATTCTACTACTTGATGAGCATACGGCGGCCCTTGACCCTAAAACGGCGGCGTTTGTTTTAGAGTTGACTGATAAAATCGTTACCGACAATCAGCTGACAACGATGATGGTCACGCACTCAATGCAGCAGGCTCTAGCTCATGGTACGCGTACTGTGATGCTTCATCAAGGTCAGGTGGTATTAGACGTATCTGGCGATATCCGTAAAGGCATGAACGTGCATGATTTACTGGATATGTTTGAGCAGACACGCGGCGAGAAAGTTGATGATGACAGCTTAATATTAAGCTAACCGATAACACGTATTTCTTTGAATATAAATAAAAAACGCCTACTTAATCGTAGGCGTTTTTTGCTTTTGGTTTACGATAAAAATAATAGCTGATCGTTATTCCCAATTGAGAATCTAACGTCACTATAGTCAACATACCCTAAAAACGCTACGGTAATGCTGGTACAAATTTTTTGCAGCCTCTGTCTACGTAGGTACAGCAAGCAAGAAAAATTGATACCAGCAGTACATAATATGCCGATATTACTTTTCATTGACTATATCTTTTGAATCAGCTCGCTTTTTATATACCAAAGCCCTCTACTCATCAGCCACGCCTGATTTGCTTTGAGGTTTTTGTTATTGATAAGTAATGATATCGCCACTTTGCCACTAGCCATTATATAGTAAGCGTTTATACATCTGCTCTTAGTAAAATGACCGTTATCTATCAGCACTCGCCTATAAGGTTTATCATGCGCAAAATTCCTGTTTATATACACCCTGCAGCGGGCTGGCCTGCACTGATTGCCTCTACGCGTACCTTAATGGATTACAAGGCTTTTTTGCGCGGCAGTATCAGCGTCTTACATAGCAATCAGCCAAAGGACGGCTTTGATTGTCCGGGCTGCGCATGGCCGGATCACAAGTCAAATAAGGCCATAGATGTCTGTGAAAACGGTATCAAAGTCATCGCCAGTGAAACGATGAACAGACGAGCAGACGCGGCTTTTTTTGCTAATAATACAGTCACAGCGCTACAAGGCTGGTCAGGCTATGAGCTTGAACACAGTGGACGCTTATCAGAACCACTCTATTATGATGCTACTCAAGACCGCTATCTGCCGATTTCTTGGGAAGCGGCTTATGAGATTATCGCTGACCAATTAAAACAGCTTGATTCGCCAGATGAAGCACTGTTTTATACCTCAGGACGGGTAACCAACGAACCTGCTTTTATGTTTCAACTATTTGTGCGCTGTTTTGGCACCAATAACTTGCCTGATTGCTCAAACATGTGTCATGAGCCAACGTCAGTGATGCTAGGTAAGCAGCTAGGCATCGGCAAAGCAACCATAATATTGGAAGATTTTGAGCAGGCTAAATTGATTTTAATGTTTGGGCAAAATCCTGCAACCAATCACCCACGTATGCTTGAGATGCTAGCGCACGCGCATAAGCAAGGCTGCCGCATTATTTCTATTAACCCCATGCGCGAACAAGGTCTAAGCAAGTTTAGAAATCCGCAAAAACCCTCCCATATGGCAGCAGGTCAAAGTGATGAGATGGTCGATGAGGTTATCCAAATACAAATCGGTGGCGATGCGGCTTTATTAACCGGCATGGCCAAATGGGTCACCAAAAACGGTAAGATAAACAGTGGTTTTATTGAGCAGCATACCTCAGGCTATGACGCTCTGGATGCTTGGTTACGTCAGCAATCTTGGACGGATGTAGAGCTTGGCTGTGGCATTAGTAAAGCAGAGATTATTATGCTCGCAAAGTTGGTTGCTGAGAGTCCAGCAACGATTTGCACATGGGGCATGGGCATCACTCAGCATGTACAAGGCGAGGATAATGTTGCCATGATTACTAACTTGCTATTGTTGATGGGTATGATTGGTATTGATGGTGCAGGCGCATCGCCTGTACGTGGACACTCAAACGTGCAGGGTGATCGTACCATGGGTATTCATGAACGCCCTAAGCAGAGCTTGCTTGATAGTCTTGAGCGCGTTTTTAAGCAGCCGATGCCACAAGAAGATGGTCTTGATGTCATCGCCGGTGCAAAGGCACTAATAAAAGGCGGCATCAAAGCCTTTGTTAGTATGGGTGGCAACTATGCGGTTGCCGCGCCAGATAAAAGTGCGATTCAAGCGGCGCTGACTACTACCCAGTTAAATGTCTTTGTCGCAACCAAGCTTAACGAAACCATGCTATATCCTGGTAAAAACAACCTTATCCTGCCTTGCATCGGTCGTACCGAGCGCCTCATCACTGATAAAGGTGAGCAGTTTGCCACCATTGAGGACTCAATGTGTCAAGTTGTGGCGACCAGAGGACGCCTTGAGCCTATCAGTAACACGCTAAAATCCGAAGCGCAAATCGTTGCAGATATGGCAACTCATGTACTTGGATCTGAATCCTCAATCCCTTGGCAAGCGATGAGTACGGATTTTGATGTTATTCGTGATTATATTGCGCAAGCGATTGAAGGATTTGAGGATTTTAATCAGCGTATTCGTGCCGCTGAGCGTGGTTTTCATCTGTATCATTCGGCGCGCCATCGGGTATGGAATACCGAGAGTGGCAAAGCACAGTTTGAAGTGCCGAAATACCCGATTACCTACGTTGCCACGCAAATGGCACAAACGACATCCGATTATCAAAATAATTCAGTAAACAATCAAACCTTTGATATGAACCAGTCTGCTGAGCAAAACGTCTGGCAACTAACCAGTGTCCGTAGTCATGACCAATTTAACACCATGATATTCGGCTTCCAAGATCGCTACCGACAGACTGATCGTCGTGATGTGCTCTTTATGCATCCAGATGAAATCAGTCGCTTAGGTTGGCAAAAAGGCGATCAAATCATGGTATCGCGCCAAGACAGTCAAAATGCTGAGCGCACGTTAGGACCTTTGATACTGACAGAGATGGATATTGCAGCGAATGCAGTGGCAACCTATTATCCTGAATGTAATGACCTCCTTGATTTGGACAGTCATGCGCCGGAATCCAGAACACCTGCTTATAAGTCTGTTACCGTGGTATTGAAGTGTCTTGAACAAAGCAGTATGGCAACTGCCGTATGATGGATGTCTCGGCACTAGAACTTTTATTTTATTAATAACACAGGCTAACAAGCACTCACAATGGCAAACAAACTTCACTTGGCTGCAGAAGATATCTTTAAGAAAGATGCGCCATTATCACGGCTACATGTGGCATATAAACACAGCTATGCATCAGATACATTTTTAGATGCTGCTAAGAATGCGCCGCTGGATATTGATACCAAGTCAGGAATGTTGGCTGTTGAGGCAGCTGTAGCCATTGTGATTAATGGCATTCATTACGCTGTCTTGATGGCAAGTCCTTATCAGCTCGAATACCTTGCCATCGGCTTTTTATATAGTGAAGGATTGATTCAGCATAGTCATGAATTACTAGATTGGGATATTACTCAATTAACAGACGATGAAAGTTATCAAGACTTTACTCCTGATTCTTTCATTCAAAATTCTTCTAATAAAGACTTTCTTAATTCTAATGTGACTGATGAGCTTATAAGCTTGGATCAGCTCTCAGAGCAGCTGCAAGACTATGATATATACGTGGTCGAGCTAGTCTTAAACCAGCGCTGTCATCAGCGTATTCAAGCGCAAAAACGCCAACTGGCAGGACGCACAGGATGCGGTATGTGCGGCATAACGGGTTTAACGCAAGCACTACCCGATCTAAGTAAATATCAGATAAACAAGCTATTGCTTAGTAGAGCGATGCCTAGTCTTGACGATTTACTGAGTATACAGGCGCAAATCAATGCAGCCCAGCATACCCATCAGCTCACAGGCGCTGTCCATGCTGCTGCAACCCTATACGAGCAGCAGCTGTACCTATTTGAGGACGTGGGGCGCCATAACGCCCTTGATAAGCTCATAGGATGGCAGTTGCATCATAAGGTAGAGGTTGACTATGTGCTAATGACTTCGCGTTTATCGATTGAGCTGGTACAAAAATCCATTCGTAGTCGTATACCTTGGCTGATTGGTATGTCTGCACCGACCAGTACCGCGGTACGTGTTGCCGAGCGTTATGGCTTAGGCCTAGCAGGATTTTTACGTGATAACCGCGTGACTTACTACGCAGGTTATGCCGACTCTTAAAATACATAGACCCTCTTCTACTCTAATGTTTGAACACATTCTTTGTCTAACCACCTCCATCAAACTTTGTTTTTTAATATCTTCCTCATCTGTCGAACAGACTTTTCAATGATCAAATTTATATATCATTATTTATAATAATTAACCATAAAATTTGTGATTGATAGCAGAATAGGTTAGTCTTAAGGCACAAACATGTTACTAATATTTAACATTACTGTAGTTTTAATTATCAATGCTACGTATGTCAGGTTAAATGCTTAGACATTTATCGCTTGCCATCACGATTACGGATTATGTGTATTAGACCATAGATTGAGTAAAACAATACTCGATCCATGGTTATATATATCTGATACACGCTATCTAAACCTAGCATAAGTCAAGCAGTTGCGACTTACCGCTCATCCGTATTATTGCTATAGATGCTTGTACAAGCCTTTATCAGCAGCCAGCTATATCACGTATGCATCATTCGTAGCGTAATGGTTCAGCCATTTACAGACGCATATCGAGCGTTGTCCCTATGATTTTTGACATATCCTTCATAATTTATGATGAAGTCATATAGAGGCAAAAGCCATCCGCTTTCGATTTTTTTTGTGACGGTTCATCTCGTTGCGTGCTACCGATAATTGACCTATAGGCTGAATAGGTCGTTTTTGCATACCTGATAGTCTGGGAGAATACGTTTTAATCTACATTTTACTTATAACAATTGCGAGGTAGGAATTTGAAAACTGAGTCATTGTTCCAATTTTCAGCATTAACCATCATTTTGCTATTACTGGCATTTTATGGTGGTACTTATCTGCTGTCTTTATTAATAAAAAAAGATAAGGAGACGACCTCAGGTTTTATGGTCGCCGGTCACAACGTCGGTTTTGGTATGGGCGCTGCCAGTATGACCGCTACTTGGATCTGGGCAGCGTCATTTTATGCAGCTGCCACGTCCGGCTATAAATATGGCGTCTCAGGACCGTTACATTATGGTTTTTGGGGTGCCTTGATGATTTTATTCATCTACCCTTTTGGGATGCGATTTCGTGAACTTGCCCCTAATGGACATACCTTGGGTGAACTTATTCACGCCCGCCATGGCTCATCAAGCCAATTAATTTTAGCCATATCTAACCTTATGGGCAGCTTAATTAGCTTGATGGTCAATTTCACCGCTGCTGGCGCATTGGTATCAGTATTATCACCTTTGTCATTCCAAACAGGGGTGATTATCGCTGGCGTCGGAGTGCTAAGCTATACCTTAACTTCTGGATTTCGTGCTTCAGTGTTCACCGATTTTGCCCAATTGGTCGCGTTAATGGCGATTGGTGTCATTATTATCCCAGCGGTACTGTTTTCGATGGGTGGTCCTTCCGTCATGGTCAGTGGGCTTTCAAATCTAACCTTGCAGCAACAAGACTTCTTTTCATCTGAAGCCTTTTTTCAGCAAGGTGCGCCCTATTTTGTCGCAGTATTGGCTTATGCTATTGGCAATCAAACCATTACCCAGCGTCTATTTGCCATTGATAAAAGCAAAATTAAAGCAACCTTTATTACTGCTACTGTCGGCTATGCCGGTATTGTAATTGGTCTCGGCATGATTGGACTTATGGCATTAACCATAGGTATTGAGCCGCTCAATGGCAATATGAATAATTTGATTCCGCAAATGGTCAGCACGTATCTACATCCGGTATTCATCGCCTTATTCTTTATCTTGGTTATTGGTGCACTGTCCTCAACAGCTGATTCAGATTTATCAGCACTATCTACCATTATGATGGCTGACATTTATGGCAAGAATATTGCCAAAAAAAGCGGCGTAAACCCAAAAACCATGATGCTTGTCGGTCGCGGAACCATGATTGTCGCTACGGCAGCAGGATTGATTTTTGCCAGCTTTAAGCTTGATATTCTCGTGATGCTGGTTTTCGTCGGTGCGTTATGGGGTGCGATTGTATTCCCAGTGATTGCCAGTGTGTTCTGGAATCGCGTGACGAACACTGCCTTTACTTCAGCCGTCATCGTCGGATTATTATTATTCTGTACCGCTCGCTTTGAGCTCATACCTATCATTGGCGTTACGGCGCTGTTTTTTGAAGTATTGGCAAGCGTTGGTGCTGCTGTGGTAATTGGACTCATGGTATTTGGCTTTTTAGGTCGAAAAATGGCTGTGACAGCTGCTGCCCTTACACTGATACTGATGCTGATATTTGCCACTGGTTTCTTACGTCAATATATGGTGCTGCTTGCATCACTGACCGCTTATGGTGCCAGTGCAATCGTCTGCATCATTATCAGCCTCATGAGCAACGAGCATTTTGACTTTGATCTTATTAAACAGCGCGTTGGCGACTATGACCATAAACCCAACATACCGCCGACCACCAACGTTCAAAACTAGATTTATATCTTATCGACGTTTTGATGAATTTTTTAATGGCTTGATGTATTCATCATTCATTTTTAATACCTAAAATAAAGGAGTTAATATGGAAACCACGTTTTTTTATGGGCTTTATATCTTAATCTGGCCAGCAATCACGCTGGGTGTACTGATACTTATTTGCACTGCGACCTATAGAGATGTAAAAAAGGCCGTAGATAACAATAAAAGTATCGTTTAGAGACTTAATTAAGGATAGGATTTATCGTGATATGACGCTAAATACGCCTAACCTGATAAATAATCGGTCTTTATATCAAAAAGGGCTTGTAATTTAAATTATATTTGCTAATATAGGCGTCCTTGATTGGCTGGGTGGCAGAGTGGTCATGCAGCGGACTGCAACTCCGTTAACGCCGGTTCGATTCCGACCTCAGCCTCCAATTATTTAGGTTAAAAATTTATTAGGATTTATATTAATTTTAGCTTGCTTTATTAATGTAAATGCTTATAATATCGACCACTATCTAACAAGTAGAAAGCTTACTTATTAGATAATACAAGTTTTGCCCGGGTGGTGAAATTGGTAGACACAAGGGATTTAAAATCCCTCGCTAGTAATAGCGTGCCGGTTCAAGTCCGGCTCCGGGTACCATTATATTGAAAGGCTTCCAAGAAATTGGAAGCCTTTTTCTTATTGTATATCATTAACTTTCTCTTACCTCTACTATCAGCAGATGATGCTGTGATTCTAATGAGAAATTCAGGCATAAAAGCCACCAAGCGCTTTAATACTATCGTATTCTTTGTCGTTACGTGTTCCATGAATAGACATAGATTATATCCTCTAAATTATTAATCGATTGAAATAGCATCACTTTATTTATTTAGAAAGCACTAGCTAATGATAGTTGTTAGATAACACAAAGCCTTATTCAACCTGCTTGTTTCATACAAGTTTTTTAGCTACAGTTAAAATTCTTATATTGAATAATGACGATGAACCGTCAAATAAAAACAATTTTTCATAAGCTGGAGTACATTATGGAGCTAAAGCTGAATGAGCTTTCCGATAAAAACAATTTAAATAGTCATCATGGCGAGCATATTATCCTGCGTCTAACTTATGTTAACCGCTATAACACCGAAAATTCAAATATCGAAGTAGCACGTATTCTTGAGCAGGCGCAGCGCAATGGTATTACTGGTGCATTAGTAATTAATGAAAACTATTTTCTCCAAGTTATTGAGGGCGCAAGACCAGTTATTAACAATCTGTTAAAAAAATTGATTGAGGATAAGCGACATTTTTCTTTGCAAATTATTGAGTGCCGTGAAATTGAGGAACGGCATTGGAATAAATGGTCAATGAAATATTTAACGGCTAATGATCAGAATAAAGAGTATGTTATGAAATACTCAGCCAGCAATGAATTCAACCCTTACCTAATGAGTACTTCTCAAATTACAATGTTTATAGACAAGTTATCAAAACTTCAAGAACGACAAGAAAAACGCGAGTCTAAGATGAAAAAATCTTAGTTTTTGACCAGACGATTAGAATGAGTATATTTTATAGGGTAAGAACAACTTAATCGTCTAATGTATAGCCTACTATATAGGACGCTATACCTCTATATACCTGAAAAACGCCCAAAATAAAGGGCTAACAGTCTATGACGGTCAGCCCTTTATCGTTATTTGGTGGAGATGGCGGAAACTAAACCATATACTCAAATCGTTGATTTATATAGTTATAAATAAATTAAAATAAGACGATACCAACCATAATACCAACAATCGTTTTTGATTTTGCTATTGCTGAATACTTACTATTTTATTTAGATATTATTTGTAACCTATTGTGCTCATGTGCTCATGTTTAAGATCACGCCTAACTTCGCTCGACATATTTAACTTCGCTCACTATATCGCTAAAAGTTGAGCATTTATCGCTCATTTCTTGTGCATGTTGCCTGTATAGTCCCGTAACGTCAACGTTACGGTATATTTTTTCGCTTAATAAGCCTCAAAGGGCGCGCGAGAAAGAGCGCAATATGAACGCCCCATGCAATTCTAACCTGAGTAATATGTGCACTTTTGGGCGCACAAACAAGCGTTTTCACGCGCACAAAAGCGCACATATCGCGCATTTCTAACTGTGATTAGCTTGCGTTTTCGATGCGTTTATCGTGCATCAGTTACAGCTTATGGGTGTCCGCTTTGGGGTTCAGCATGATGATGAGGGTATCAGTATTACTGTTGATTTGCGCGATTAATATGCCGTTTCCAGTCGCGCAAAATCGCGCAAATATCGCGCCTTTATGCAGATAATGCCGCTTTTGGTTAAGCGTTTACCGCGCAAGTAACGCACATTATGATTGTTGAAGTATGGCCAAGTCATAAATGCACATGCTGGATTTCATTGGAGCGATCAGTTTGGCAGTACAATCATGCTTGCCAGCACAAAAAAGGCAGACGATGAACGCCTACCTTTGATGTGTATCATGGTTTATCTATTAGCTATTGCTACTTAACTTCTGCTTCTATCAATGCAATCTCATCAGTGCTTAAATTAAACAGCTTATAAACTTCCTGATTTAAATCATCTTCAAGCAATGTTACTTTTGCCTGTAGCTGTTGGCGTTTGGTTTGCTCTGATTCAAAGTAGTCTTGCCAGTCGTTCCTTTCAGTAAGCGAAATACTACCCTTGAAAGCTTTCTTAATCTCTGCTTGCAGACTAGCAAAATCTAGCTCCCACCAGCTGCTGAGTTTGTTATTAAGCTTAAATACGCCTTGGTCTGGTACTAGGTCTTTAAGGCGTCGAGCAAAGCTAATTTCACATTTATGTTTAGCTTCAGTATTAGCTTGGCATTGGGTAGCTATCTGAGAAATAATTTCTTGCTCAGGCTTTTTTGGTATAGGTAGTTTTTCAACGTATTGAGACTTATATCTGTAAAAACCACCTCTAGCTATAGTACTAGTAGCTTTAAAAACAAACTCTAAAACTCTACTGTTTAAAAGGCCATATAGATAAAAATCATATGAAGAAATGAAAAAGCATGTATCTGCAAGAAGTTCAGAGTTATTCGAAACTGATACTTGATTACTTTTTGAGATATCAGGCCATATTAGCTTAGATTTATAAAACTCTTTATGATAAGAAATAGTGCTTGCCAGCTCATACCACTCAATCCCCTTAGCAGATCTTCCTTCTAATCTCTCTCTAAAATTAGAAAGGTGTTCTAATGCACCTCTATATTTTTCAATCTCTATACCTTTACGAGAAAAGATAAGGAACAAAGACCTGTCGTTATAAACCCATTTTTTCAAATCTTTACCTTCAAGATAAGGGAAAATAATTTCTTCAGAGATAGGGTCTTTGCTTAATATTTGGTCTCTTGTTTCTTTATCAATAACGAAAGCTTCATTGCAGCCTGTTTTTATACCATAGTAAGGAGAGCCGTAGGACTGCTTTAAATTATCATATCCGTTTGTAAGTTTTGATCTTAAATCATACAAGTCTTGAGGTTCTATTTTCCAACTATCTACTGATAACTGACTTTGGGCACTATCACTGCTTTTAATAATAAACTCTATCTGTAAGTTTTCAGGTATGAGATCATCTAGAACTAATGCTTGGATTAAGCTGTCAGCTGTTGGTATATTTTTTTCTAAGATAATTATTACTGGATAGGTAGTCACTCCTTCAAACAACTGTAGATCATTGAAGTCAACAAGTTTGCTAATACATGTATTAGCACTTAAGTATTCTCTTAGTTTTTGACCTGAACCAGTCTTGAAAAAAGTTGAGCTTGAGATATAGCCCATCTTTCCATTTTCTTTAAGCAGCTTAGTTCCCAATTCAAAGAAATAACCGTATAAATCTAACACGCCATGATAAACAGCATAATGTGTTTCTAACCATGGTTTAATATCGGAAAAAAGCTCTTGTCTCACGTAAGGCGGATTACCTAGTACAACATCAAAGCCACCTTCAGCAAATATCTGTGGAAAAGCTGTTTGCCATGAAAAAGTGTTATTCGGAACTGGCTCATCAAAACCAAGACTGTTACCAGCAATAAAGTTGGCATCTAGAGATTCTAAAGGCTTACCTCTTTCAGCGGTTTTAAGCCATAAAGATAGTTTTGTTATCTCTATAGATTCTTCGTTTATATCTACACCAAACAGGTTGTTATTTAAGATCTCTTTATTCAGATCTAGTACGCTGCGCTGTCCTGTTAGCTCTGCCAATTTTTCATTAATTTTTTCATATTCAAGATGAAGATAATCAAAGGCTGCTACCATAAAAGCGCCTGAACCAACGGCTGGATCAACTACTTTGATCGTCATTAGCTTCTCTTGCCATTCATACCAAAACTGCTGCTCTACCTTGCTACCTCTTTTCCACTGTATTGTTCCATCAGGTTTGTACTTACCGTAATCAGCAAACATAAGATCAAACTGCTCACTTATATAACTACCTAAAGTGTTAGCAACAATAAACTGAGTAATATTATCTGGTGTATATACAACACCATCTTTTTTACGTTTGCCAGTAACAGAAGTAGTCTTACTCTTAGCTTTAGGTAGCTTGCCAGCAGATATCGACTCTATAAGAATTTCTAAATCAGCAATCGACTGCTCAAAAATACGCCCCAGCACTGTGACTGAAACTTCTGAGTCAAAGTCGTAAGCAGCTAAGTCTTTGAACCCCTCGCAAAGCTCATTACTAATAGTGAGTTGATCCAAGGTATCATCTTTGGCAAAAAGTCCACCGTTATAGGCAGGAATACCTAGCGTGACATTACCTTTATCAACCGAATTAAACAGTCCAATAAAGTTTTGATAGGTGGGGCGTGGGTTATACGGATCTTGGTGTTCGTATGCTTTTCTAATGCTGTTATCAGGTATCAAGCCTTTATCTTCTGCAAAGGATATGAATAGAATACGGTCTAAAAGCTTTTGTGCTGGTTGTATTAAATCTTTAGGTATTTTATCTGGGTTGTCGGCTATCATGTATGACAGCATGTTCTCACGTAGCAGCTTGTAATCTTCATAGAGCTTATCGCTAATATCTTTATCAGCATTATTACTTTCTTTAAGTAAGTCTTCGGTATGTCCAGAAAGAAAATTATCGGCATTAAGTAGTAGGTAGAACTTGGCGTACTCTGCTGGGTCTAGTAGATCTCTAAAAAAGAACTGCTCATAAACTAGGCTAGTTTCACTAATGGCGTATAGGCGCAATTCTATATAGTTAGACAGTAATACCCACTTAACACCTTTAATATCCCTAGCGTATTCATAAGCTTGCTGTACGGGTGTTTTGTGTCGTCCTGACATGATTGCATCTAAGTTTTTAGTACCAGCACCTTTCAGTTCAAAAGGTGCTATAACAGTATTTTTTGAATTATCTTTTTCACCTACGAAATGACCTATTGCTAAATCCACACGACCTTTGGCAATAGGATATTCTCTAGCTATAGTATAAGTATCTGCTTCGCCAACATCAGTATAGCCCAGCACTTTACACATAATTTGTTGTGCAAATGCACCTTGAACCTGAATCTCATTGAGGTTATTAAATGTGCCTAACTCTATTTGTTTTATCCAGTTCTGAATCACATCTTGATGAGCTACAGGTATGGTTGGGTTTTTTATATGTTTAGCTAGTGTTTTATTATTAAATAGGCTCATCTGTTTCTCTGATTTTCCCTAAAAATGACTAAGTAGTGTACCGCAATCAAAGGTGCTTGATAAATAAAACTGACATAGTTAGTAGTTTTTTAGTTTAGGTTTTCATGTGCCATAAAAAAGCTATTAGAGCCAATAAAAATGAGAAAAGGTAGGATATGCAAAAAGAGCTTGTAATTTCTTTGCATGGGGTTAAATTGCTAATGACTGCACGCGCTTATTAAACGCTTATGCAAAAGTCGTGCATATCTTACGCGTTTTTCGAGCGTATTCTTTGCATACCTAAAGCCATGACTTTTACCCATGATTTTTTAGACATTAAATGAATATGATGGATATACTAAGTATCTTAAAATCATATAAGGGTAAGCGTCATGACTAAAACACAGTTTCGGATATTAGGCGGAATTATTATTCTATTTAGTTTGTGGCTCATAGGTAATTATCAAATAGAGGGGTTGATGGTGTTAGTGCTAACCCTTGGTGTTGCTTTGCTGTTCGAGATGGTACTAGTAAAGAAGTATGCAACGGATAGAGATAAGCCTAGCCAGCCATGAGGTGGGTCATCATTTTAGGCTATGGGTTTTGGTATGCGTGCGCGGTCACTTGGATATACCGGTTCATCGCGCTACTTGATGAGAGCTTAGCTTGGATATTTGTCATTGTGGCTGCCATTGCCTTCTATAGGTTTTACTTTGTGGATGATAAGGCATAAAAAAGCCCTACGATAATGTAAGGCTTTTTTGTTAATAGCTGGCTAGGTCATATTGTAACTGTAATTATGGCTCTCACTCTCGGTTGCGGATATCCCTGCACTGCTCGTATCAATTCGCATTCTAGTTATAGAAAACTATACCTTATCATTGCTACTAGTGGTCTTTTACTCGTTCATCGTCATGGTGAGGGTGTTCTTATTGGCTGCTGTATTAGATGCGCTCTATCTTGAACGTATCTCATTACGTGTGCAAATATCGTGCACTGGTGACTGTGCTGGCATGATAAATACCGTTTTAAGCGGTGCAATAAGTGTGCATTTATCGTGCATTTTTGCAATGTGATTAGCTGCATTTATGATGCGTTTGGGCTGCATCAGCTCACCACTTGTGAGTCGCTATGCCTTTTATATCATACGTTGTAGCGTACCAACTACAACTATAAGTAACGCACCTTGCAAGTGGCTATGCCCTGTATATTTTATTGCGTGTTTATTGCCTAGTGCCTAGTGCCTAGTGCCTAGTGCCTAGTGCCTAGTGAGTTTTATCATATTTGCCAGCCTGTAGCGCGTCTGTGGCTGCTCCTGTTGTGCTAATGATGATACTTATTACTAACCAATAAAAAAGGCAGACGCATAGCCCCTACCTTTTAATACTACTAGGGTTCGTCATGATGGCAATACATACTTGCCAGCTAAGAGTTGCTGCCAAACTCAGGGATTGCATCAAAGTCACGCATCATCGGACTGTAGTTGGTAAAGCGTGAGTACCTACCCTCAAAACCTAATCGAACCGTTCCAACTTGGCCTTGTCGATTCTTAGCGATAATTACCTCTGCTACGCCTCTATCTTTTGATTTATCGTTATAAACCTCATCACGATATAAGAACATAATTACATCAGCTTCTTGCTCGATTGCGCCCGACTCCCTCAAGTCGCTCATAATAGGCCGCTTGTTAGGTCGGCTCTCTAAGCTGCGGTTTAACTGTGACAAAAGTATGACGGGGCAATTAAACTCTTTACCGAACGCTTTTAGGTGTCTTGTGACCTCACCTAGCGCATTCACTCTATCTTTGCCGTCAATCCCACCCATGATCTGCAAGTAATCAATCATGATAACCCCAATCTCGCCATGCTGATTGCGGATTTTATTCAAGGTCGTTCGCATCTGATGGTAAGTAATTAATGATCCCGACTCGATAAACATAGGATATTCTTTGCTGTAGTCCCTGACTGTATTATTTAGGTTCGCCCAATCATCAGTGCTGACATTCATACCACTTCTAACCGCGCCTAAATCAACCCCTGCCGTTGATGACATGAAGCGTTGCATAACAGACTCGTCCGTCATCTCCAAACTAAAGAACACACCTGCTTTTCGCCTGTACTTCCCTTTTTTATCTGTATAGAAGCTGTTCTTAACCATGCTCTGTACTATGTTCTGACCGAACGTAGTCTTACCCATCGAAGGACGCGCTCCTACCACTACCAAATCACCGTTTTGTATTGGTGATCGGTTATCAAGATCAATAAAGCCAGTAGGCGAGAATGGCATTACCTCCCCTTTACTTGCTGCTTGCAAGTTAATAAAGAAGTCCTCCATCAATGAGCCAACAGATCGTGCACCGCTACCGCTTTTGTTGGTATCAATGACAGTCGTTAGCTGCTCAATGATACCGTTCACCTTGTCATCAAGACGCGTATCAGCTTGCTTTAATTCGTCCTGCGCTTGTAGAAGCACTCGATTAACAGCGCGATACTTTGACAGCTCGAGTATGCGATCAGCATAGGCCACAAGGTTAAATAACGTAGCTGGGCTTGTGCTCAATATCTCGGCAAGATAACTATCAGAAACGTCTTTACTATAATTATTAGCGGCTAGCCAATCATGAACCATTACCGTATCGTACGGTTGACCGTCTTTATCTAACGCCTTAATCGCTTGAAATATTAACTCATGCTTGGCTGATGCAAAGTCGTTAGCATCAATCTTGCTGACAACAAGCTCCAAAGACTTCTCTATGCTCATGAGCGAAGCTAATAGCGCCTTTTCTATGTCCATATTATAAAATCTCATACTTCTAACCCCGCTTTTGCCATGCTCGCTTTGTTTGCTGCTATCTGCTCCTCACGGCTTAAGCTCTTGGCCTGTGGCTGCGAGTCGAACGAGTCACTACGGTTACTATGAGGACGAGCACTACTGCTTTGTTTTGCATCAGTGTTATCTAACTCTGTGATCTCATCAAGCCAGCCCTCATTATTTAAGTAAGTTATAGGGTGCTTACGATAGCTCTTGTTAGGTGTTGACTTAACATAGCTGGGAATATGAGACATGATTAGCTTTTGCTTCTCAATACTAAGCGATAGCCATTTAGCCTTTGGCTTTGCTAAACCTCCTTTCTTGTAGTCGTAAGCATTCCAAAAATCATCAAACGGTAACCTATTTAATGGTTCTTGGTTAGTGGTTGATGGTTTATGGTTAGCATTGCATTCGCTATGCGTTCGCATTGCATTCGCATTACTGTCACTTGAAGTCTTACTATTACTAACCTTAACGCCTTTACTTCTCCATCTAACGTTAGCAGATTTACGCGCTTTATCTGATTTTGTCTGATATTTAGCGATCTCTTTCTCGGCTCTATCGTTCACATAACCGTCATCAGCCAGCTCAAAGAAATAACGTAATACAGTCGCAATGCTTTCGCTATGCGTTCGCATATTAATAAGCATTGCTATCTCGTCAATATCTTTAGGAAGTGGACACTCATTTAGGTATTGATAGTCCAACATTCTGCGATAAGCCAAGTCCTCCATAGGCTCAAGGAAGTTCGTTTTACTCATATAGTCTTTTGGGTGAAATGTGAAGTAGTGCATCACCCACCCCCTATAACATCGCTAGCGCGTGATATGCTATTATCAAAATCAGCTAACTTAGTTAGTTGGATATTACCTGCCAGCCCTTGCCGTGTGGCTGCATCAAAACTATTCATAACCTCTAAGCCTGTGCTAAATGCACGGGCTTTTTCATGGCTGTCTGTTTGTGGTGTGGTGGTCATCTGTTCCCCCTTGCTTGCGACTGGTTCGGCTTGCGCGTGGCTCTATACTTTTTATAGTAGTTTTTACGCTTGGCATACTTACAGCTTTGCTTTGGTTGTGGGTAGGTTCTCACTGTGCCACCTCCATATTTACAAAGGTTTTAGGGTTGTTTGGCTGACACGCCACCAATGACAGTAACAAGCCAATACCTGCTACCCATGCCATGAATATGATAAAACTCAGTAGTAAGCCGCGCTTACGTGGCTGTTTGCGATTGTGCCCCCCGTGGCTGGCTTTTAGATTGGTTTTGGTATGATTATCACACATAGCGCGTTACCTCCATTTCAGGCATTGATAGAACGCTGTCCATCTGTTCGCTGGCATCAGTGGCAAACAGTGAGTCCCTAAACAATGCGGCTATGACAGCTTGAATAACGCCCTTAGAAACGGGGTCATCTGTTTGCACGGCTTGTAATGCCATAGCGTAATGTTCAGTATCAATCGACAATAAAACTAGGTGTTCGTTGATACTCTCTAACGTGTCTGCTATCTGCAATAGTTTATCGTTTGACTGGCTCATATCTGCACCCCCCTAGCGTTATTGTTGGCTGGCTTGTCTATCCAATACTCTTTAAACGTCTTACCATTGCGCTTGATGGTCTTATCTTGGATAACTACACCTTGCGCCCTTAGCTCGCTCACTCTTTGTAAAAAGCATGTGATCTGCCATAGGTTGAACGCTTCATAAGTCGATAGGGTATGACCTGCCAGCAGATAGTCATGGATAGTCTGCTTATAGCTCTTTTTGGGTTGCCGTGTCTGCATGATCTACACCTCGCTAGTGGTTGAGGTGTGTTTGTTGATCCATGCGTGGACGTCTGCATATGACCAGCATGTCATAGTTGGCGAAAGCTTAACGGGTGCTGGAAAGCGCCCGTCCTTACTCCATTCGAAAAGAGTTGTTTTTGAAAACGGGAGATAGGGAAGCAAGTCTTTAGCTCTGCCTAATCCAGTGATAGGCAAGTGCTGCATAAGATTATTTGTGGTGGTGGGTATGGTGTCGCTTGCGTTATTATCGTTGAATGCAATAACGGAGGTTTGGTTGGTTTGTTGCTTGTCCATTAGTATAGTTCCACTAAATGACGCTACGGTATGTAACGTCCAGTGGTTAATACTCTAAGGGGTAGGGTTGACTAAGAAAATTCCCTATACACCGTGTTTATTGACATAAACGATGGTTTTACGTGTTTGGGGATATTACTTTTTCATGGTTAGGGATATTACATTAGGGGCATCTTTTGAGGGTTTGCCAGCTTTCTTTGCATAATCTGGGGCAATACCTGATAGCCAATCTCTTATAGCTTTATCATCAGGTAGCAATTTAGGTGCTACATTGTGCATTACGTGTCTTATTTGCTGCACCATGTCACCCGTCCTAATAGCCTTTTTGGTGTCCATACCCCATATATATTTAGCAAGCTCTTGGCTTGTAGAAATAATATAAGCTTTATCAGCGTTATGTTTAGCAATGCCCTGTGGAGTGCCTACTTCGGCTGACGCGTCTGCCAGTGCTGCATTGGCTTGCACTAGTTTACTTTCAAGGTCTGCTATTTTGGTGTTAGCGGTTATCAGTTCTAAGCTTAACTGTTCAAGCTTTTTAGGATCACCTTGCGTTAATATAGGCGTTTCCATCGAGAAACTACCAGTAGCTTTTGCATCTGCCGCTTCCTTCTCAAGTTCGTCTATACGCTTTCGCATATCATAAACTTTCATTGGTTCTTCTAACGAATTGCTATCAGATTTTTGATAAAGTAATCCGTTATGTTTTAACCATCTTTGAACCTGCTTTGATTCAACATCTTGACTATCGTCAAGGGGTGTCAATTTGTTAGATTCAAATGCCGCTTTTATGATGTCCCAATATGTCCGATGCTTTTCATCGCGATTGATACGAGCTGGGTCATCATTGGTCATTAGACATATTATTTGCTCAGGGCTATAGCTATAGCTTGCAAGGTTCATTAGTTCTCTTTGATAGCTGCCTAAATTCATATAATCTTTTATGGCTTGCTGAGTACTTTCCGGTAATTCGTAGTATTCGCTATCTCTTCTATTTATCATGTCACTGTACATGGAATATATAGCGTTACTATCACCCCAAACTATTAGACGGGTATTTTTAACTATATTCTCTATCTTTAATAAATCAAATCTTGACCATGAATTTTTCTTCAAACAACGTTGTAAAGTCATATTTTCATCAAAATTATTATCTTCATGAATAAATTGTCGTCTAGCCTTTATATAATCTCTAACTTTCTGCTTTAACTCATAACTATTGCATACGGGTTTGTAAATAGGATTATAAGGGTCTAAGTTATTTAGTTCATATACTGTCAAAGAAAACAGGCCTGAACTATCCATTATATGGATAACCAAATCTGTATCATCGCTATTTATAATGTCTATAACATCATAAACTGATAAATACTTCTCTTTTTCTGCATTGCATTTTAATTTAATCGCTTCAGCTAATCCCACAATACACACCCCTACACCCTTTAATCAAAGTAGGTGCAAGGCAGTGACAGCATAAGGGTGTGAATAGCTATCGTTCGGGTAATTAGTCCTAGCCTTGCATAGTCGTTACAGCACGGTATTAGCCATGCTTTTGTTTTTGTTGTTTAAAGCTGGTATGTATGACGTTATCCAATTTGCCAGCGTAAGCATCATCAACGAAGCTTGCCCATTCGTTCATCATGTTAATTCTGTATTGTAGGTGCTGCGCCCCGTTATAAGCTGCGCTGATCTTATTTTCCCTATCATGTGCCAGCTGTAGCTCTATCGCTTCGTGCATGTATTCCTGCTCATGCAATGTGGTACTGGCAAGCCCTCTAAAGCCGTGCCCTGTCATCTTGCCTTTATAGTCCATATTCCATAAGGCATTAATAAACGCACTTTGACTGTATGGCTTACGGGTTGAGGTATTAAAGAAAACATACTGATCCGAAAAACCTAGTTCTTTGATCTGCTTTAATATCGCTATTGCTTGCGGTGCTAGTGGCACAACGTGCAAGCGCCTAGCTTTCATCTTTTCAGCTGGGACAATCCATAAACCGCGATTAAAATCTACATCCTGCCATTCCATGTACCTGATCTCATTGGTGCGCACAAACGTATAGCATAAAAACCATAATCCTAGCTTCACCAGTGCATCACCACCATAAGCATCAATATCTTTTAGTAGCTTGGGTAATTGCTGGCTAGTGATACGGTGGTGATTGGTCGTTTTATGTGGCTTGATCGCTTCAGCTAGGTCGGTGGCTGGGTTGTGTGTAGCTAGACCATTGCGTATAGCATGCTTAAATATCTGTCCTACTTCTCTAATGGTTCGCCTTGCCATTTCATTAGCCCCACGTGCTTCTACTGTTTTACCAATAGCCAATATTTCAGGTGGGGTTATGTCGTTGATGTTTTTATGACCAATAGAGGGCTTTACGTCACGCGTATAGGCGGAGTAATTACGGGAAAAGGTGCTTTCTGCTAGGTAGGTTTTGCGCTCGCTATACCATGACTGGGCTATAGTATCGAAAATATTAGAACCGTCTTGGCTGGCTTGCTGCTCTTTCTTATGATTTTTAGGGTTCACACCATCAGCTATTAAGCGTTTAATCTCAATATTACGCTGTCTTGCATCTTGTAAGCTCATGACTGGGTAAGTGCCAATAGTGAGAGTTTGCTGCTTACCTTGCCAGCGATAGGCGCTGATCCATGACTTAACGCCCGTGTAACGCACCCATAATTGCAGCCCGTTACCATCACTATGCTTGTCAGGTCGCTTTGTATCAATAGAGGTACTACTGGGCTGTAGCTTATTGATGACGGTATGAGTTAAGGGCATTGGACTATCCTTTGTTGGTATTGAAAAGGTGTATAAACTCTAATACCAACAATAATACCAACATTCTATATAGGACGCCATATCCCTATAAGATACGAAAACCTAAAAAACGCCCAAAATAAAGGGCTGACAGTCTATGACGGTCAGCCCTTTATCGTTGTTTGGTGGAGATGGCGGGAGTTGAACCCGCGTCCGCCAGCATTACGCTCATGAATCTACATGTTTAGTTTCTGTCTTTAATTTTAGTCTGCACCGATCCGACAGTCAGGATGGATTAGCCGATTCTCTACTTTTAAACCCAAGCAATTGAGACAATCACTTGTGGCGCTTCTACATGCGGACGCTTCAACTTAGTTGACCAACTGTAGATGATCAGCAACCAAGTAAACAGGGTTTAAGCTGCTAGAGCGTAATTTTCGTCGTTTGCGACTATAACAATATATGTTTGATTAACGAGAGGACATATACTCTCGACATGCATCATTGAGTTTCATCACCAGCGTCGAAGCCAGAACATCCCCAATAAGGTCGATGATTATATAGCATATATACGGCTGCTTGCAACCTATTAGAGCTCTGTATTACATTACGTTACAGCTCAACCATCTAAGCCAGTATGGTATTTAACCATTTACCGATATTTTGAATCTGCGGCATACATACCTGATGTGCCATAGGATAGGTATGATAAGCAACACTATATCCTTTCTCTGATAATAACTGCTTTGCTTGTTCGCCTAATATAACGGGAACAACTGGATCATGCGTACCATGCTCAATCAAAATGGGCATATCTGTGTTGGCAGCACTATAGCGAACGCTGTCGTTGGTTGCAAAGTAGGTAGAAAGCGCCATCAAGCCAGCCAAGCGCTGTGGGTAACAGAGTGCCACATGATACGCCACTGCCCCGCCCTGCGAAAATCCTGCAATCACAATATGCTCAGGTTTCACACCGCGCTCGATTTCACGAGCAATCAAGTCATGGATTTGTTGTGCGGAATCTTCAATCTGCGCAATATCAACTTTGCGCTCAAGGCTCATCTCCAGGATATCATACCATGCGGGCATGACCATACCGCCATTGACCGTCACTGGGCGGTTGGGTGCATGCGGAAAGATAAACCGCACTGCCATTCCATCCGCTAAGCCGAGCTGCGGCACGACTGGCTCAAAGTCATGACCGCTAGCCCCTAAACCATGCAGCCAAATCACGGATCGATTAATCGCTTTGTTTGCAGGATTGTGCTCGACAATAACGGCATCTAGATACTTATTCATTAATTATCCTTAATGAGAGTCAAAAATTTAAACAAAATTAATATTACAAAATGACTTTGGTTGTCATCATTCCTTAAACATAACCCTATATTTTAGGAACTAAGTCAGTAACCATAAAATTAGTAATGATGATTTATGCACATTTATGAGGATAGTTTACATGACAATTTCAAAAAATTCAGCGAATGAGCGGGCGCAGCTATACAACGCAGTGCTGAATAGACTCAGACGCCAAGGTTCTACCTTACCTTTAGCACTTATCAGCACTTTTTTATTAATAGGCTGTAATGAAGATGACGGTTCATCAGCAATCGTACCACCTACTCTACCGCCAACGATTGAACCTATACAGTCGCTAGCTTATACCTATGGCGTTCGACCATTTTATCTGGTCAACGATATGGATGACAGCCCGCTAAAAGATGAGTTACTGGCATGTAAGGGTCAAACACCTAGCAAGACAGATTTCTCTATCGCCCATCGCGGCGCGCCTCTACAATTTCCTGAGCATACTTATGACAGTTACATGGCCTCAGCACAGATGGGTGCAGGCATTTTAGAGTGCGATGTGGCCTTTACCAACGATGGTGAGCTGGTATGTCGCCATGCCCAAAACGATTTGCATACCACTACCAATATTGTCGCCACGCCATTAGCGAATCAATGTAGTGTCCCACCTATAATAGATGCTAATGGAACTCTCACCAATGCGGCCGATATTGAATGTCGCACTTCAGATATTAGCGTCAGGGATTTTAAAAGCTTAACGGGAAAAATGGACGCCGCTAATCCGAAAGCAACCAGTATTAGTGCCTACATGAATGCGACTGCCCCATGGCGAACGGATTTGTATTCGCAAAATGGTGAGGTATTGACCCTAAAGGAACATATAGCACTTGCCAGTAGCTTGGGCATGAAGCATACACCTGAGCTCAAAGAACCCGTGGTTACTATGCCATTTAATGGCTATAGTTTAGATGCTTATCGTCAACAACTGATTGACACTTATAAAGTTGCAGGCGTGCCCGCCAGCGATGTATACCCGCAGTCATTTAGTCTTGCAGATATTGACTATTGGATTAATAACGAACCGAACTATGCCACCAATGCCGTCTATCTTATCGATGATAGCAACGAGAGCGCGGCGGGTAAAATATTTGATAAAAATGACCCAACGACGTGGAAGCATTCATTGGCTGAGCTGAAAGCGCGCGGCGTTAATATCATTGCCCCCGCAACTTGGCTATTGGTCACTAGCGATGGTAATGGCAAGCTGCTACCGTCGGCATATGCCTTGCAAGCCAAAGCCAATGGCCTCGACATTCTCACGTGGTCGCTTGAACGGTCAGGGCCGTTAGAAAATGGTGGTGGCTGGTATTATAGTGGGCTTAGCGACGCCATTAATAATGATGGCGACATCATGAATGTCATTGATGTGCTGGCGCAAGAAGTTGGAGTGAAAGGCATCTTCTCAGATTGGCCAGCAACGGTCAGTTACTATGCCAACTGTAAAGGTTTGAAGTAATGTAAAGGGTCAGCCCTACTCATATTATAAAGATATTAAGTAATCGATTGGACTGGTTGCTTAATATCAGCATTTTGACCGCGATGACGCAGATAATGATCCAGTAACACAATCGCTAACATAGCTTCGGCGATAGGTGTTGCACGTACACCAACGCAAGGATCATGACGACCTTTGGTCAGCATCTCAATCGCTTCCCCCTCTGTATTGATACTCTTGCCAGCCGTAGTAATACTAGAGGTTGGCTTCAGTGCAATACTGACACGGATATCTTGTCCTGATGAGATACCACCCAAGATGCCGCCTGCATGATTGGCGGTAAAACCATCGGGTGTCATTTCATCACGAGAGCTATGCCCAAATTGTCCTGCCACTGCCATACCATCACCAATCTCAACACCTTTAACGGCATTGATACTCATCATGGCATGGGCAATATCGGCATCTAAACGGTCAAATACCGGCTCACCAAGTCCAACTGGTACGCCGCTTGCAATAATCTCAAGACGGGCACCACAGCTCGTACCTTCACGGCGTAAACTATCTATCAAGGTCTCAAAGCGACTGACAGCATCGGCATCCGCACAGAAAAACGGATTACTATTCACAAAATCCCAATCGATTGTGCTTGGGTTTAGGACATTACTGTACTCATTACCAATTTGGGTCACATGACCACGGATTTGCACACCTAAGCGCTCTAGCAAGTATTTCTTGGCGATAGCACCTGCCGCTACACGCATGGCAGTCTCACGCGCCGATGATCGACCACCGCCACGATAGTCACGAAAGCCATACTTCATACTATAAGTATAGTCGGCATGACCGGGGCGAAAGGTATCTTTAATTTCACCATAGTCTTTAGATTTTTGATTGGTATTACGAATCAGTAGACCGATAGAAGTACCTGTCGTTTTACCTTCAAAAACGCCAGAGATAATCTCGACTTCATCAGATTCACGGCGCTGGGTCGAGTACTTAGAAGTACCCGGTTTACGGCGATCCAAATCTATTTGCAAGTCGGCTTCGGATAAGGCTAAACCTGGTGGCACGCCATCGACGATTGCTAACAAACCTGCACCATGCGACTCACCGCAGGTGGTGACGGTAAAGACCTGACCAATACTGTTGCCTGCCATATTTATCCTTAAACAAATGAAGTCGATTTTTGACTGTTTTAATTATAGTATCAATCGTGATTTATTGATTGCTATCTAGTAACTGTACATAATTGGCGAATAATGAGCGATAGCTCATAAGCTCATCATAGGTAATCGCAAAGATGCCATGACCGCCATGAGCAAACCTTAGCCAATCAAACTGAATCTCAGGATAAGCTTGTTTTAACGCCCACTCGCTATCACCCACTTCACAGACTAGCAAACCTTCGGGGCTTAGATAATCGGGTGCTTCAAACAAGATACGATGTACCAAGTCTAAACCATCTTGACCAGCAGCAAGCGCATGCTCAGGCTCATATAAAAACTCTGGTGGCAAATCTGCCATGATAGCGGCATCAACATAAGGAGGATTGGTTACAATCAGCTCATATTGATTTTCGGCAGGGATTTTGGCAAATAAGTCAGATTCAATCACATTGACTTGATGACCAAGGTCATGATGATCGACGTTGACCATCGCGACTTCTAGTGCACCTTTATCAATATCTACAGCATCAACCAGTGCATCGACAAAACGAGTCGCCAGCGCAATAGCAATACAGCCAGAACCGGTACATAAATCTAAAATACGCTCAGGCTGTGATAGCTGTTTAATTTCTAAGCCATGATCATAAAAAGCCGGCGCTTGATTATTGACACTTACGCCTATTGGTTTTGCCAGCTCGCTCACTTCAAAATATGGGTGGAACTGCTGACGAATCAATTCAGCAATAGGTGAGCGAGGAATCAATACGCGCTCATCGACATAGAACGGCAAATCACAGAAATAAGACAGATTAATCAAATAGCTTAATGGCTTACGCTCAGCGATACGCTCTTCTAACAAGCTTAAAACCAATTGCTTCTCTGAAGTGGTCAAACGACAGTCCAGAATCTGATCATTGGCAGACCAATCCAAAGACAAAGAATGCAATACAATCGCAGATGCTTCGGCAAACTCATCGGTGGTGCCTTGGGCGACAACCACATCATAGTTACGTAATTGCGTCACTGAAAAACGAATAAAGTCACGAATAGTGACCAGTTGCTCACGTGCCTCTTCAAGCTCCGCACGCAAAGTCGCAAATTCATCGTGCTCACCGACCAGCCCTGTCTCTAAATCGTATTCCATATCATCATTGATACCTTGTGACTCATCATCATTAAAGTATTGATTTTGAAATTCTTCTGCGCTCATTACTTGGTCTTCTGACATATCGCACCTTGCTGATTACATGCTCACTGACTACATGCGGATGGGTTAAATCGCTTTCAATGATTTCACTGAACAGCCAATTTATTAAATAAAAATCTCGTTCCACATTATAGACGGAAACAAGATGATGCGCCAATGACTGTATTTTTTACTTCAACAAAATCTTTAGCAGTATTTACAATTAAGTAGCCCATGGCTTTAACAGAAGGGTTAAAAAGGCTGATTTAGCATAGCCATATAACACTGTCTTAAAGCTCATAACGTATTGTGGTAACTGTTAATTGAGTGGAAAAGGCAGCCCTAGCCTGACTCAACTCTTGCTTAATTGTAGTGAATACGTCAACTGTTGACGTTTGGCAAGTCTTAAACGAAAAAAAATGTGTCAAAAGTTTGCGAAGCATCCAAATTATGCGCATAATAGCCTCATTAGCAGCCACCACAAGTATATAAATATGATGAAAATAAAACCTCTTATCACCGCTATATCTATCGCTGTTGTTAGTATGAGTGCTATTGCTGCACCTACTGATGGTACACGCACTTTACCTGTACGCACAGCTGACTCGCTTCCTAGTATTGCGAAAAAAGTCAGTCTGAATGTGCAAGAAAGTCGCAGTAGCTCAGTCGTCGACTCTAGTACGTCCGTAAAACTAGATACGAATAAAGCCAAATCAGCGGACCGTATGACCCAGCTGATTGATGCCAAGCAGGACGCTGAAGTGAAAGCATCGGTCGCCGTTACCGCTGACAATATGACCGTAGAGGAATTGACTCGTAAGGATGAGCAATCAGACAGTGACGATATTAGCGAAGGTCAAGCGGTATCAGCACCTAGCTCTGCCATGGCTGATAGTGCAACGGATACTTCTATCAAAAGTATCGCCGATGTTGATGGTAAAAAACATACCACGCTGAATTTGTCTAATTATGCCAAACAAGTAAACGGTGCCACATGGACACCGAGTATGAAAGTTAACTCAGCTATGACTATCAAAATGCAGGCGCTGCTCGATTGGAATCATGCGTCTCCGGGTGCTATTGACGGTGGCTGGGGTATGAACAGTAAAAAAGCACTGATCAACTTTCAAACCATGCAAGGCTTGCCAGCAAACGGTAAGATGGATCAAAAAACATGGGATGCTTTAAATAAAAATATTCCAGCTAACAAGCCAGTTTTAGTGACGTATACCATCACTGAAGATGATGTGAATACCAATTTTGCTACTATGCCTGCAGACTCAGAAGCCAAGTCAAAAATGAAAGGCTTGTATTATCAAGACATCAAAGAGATGTTTGGTGAGCGCTTTCATATGGATGTGCGTTATTTAGACAAGTTAAATAAAAACAAACAATATAAAGCGGGTGAAACCATTACTGTATTAAATACGCGTGCTCCGCTTAAGCAGCGTATTAACCGTGTCGTCGCCAATAAAGCTGATAAAACTCTTTATGCTTATAATGATGACAAGCTGGTTGCAACCTATCCTACAACCGTCGGTAGTGACAGCACGCCATCACCACAGGGCACCTTTAAAATCGTTAATAAAGTAAAAATGCCGTGGTATAAAGCAACTGTTGGCGAAGGCGCAGATAAAAAAGTACATATGTTACCACCAGGACCGAACAGTCCCGTAGGGGTGGTATGGATGGGCTTATCTAAACCTTCTTACGGTTTACATGGCTCACCTAAGCCAGAAGGTATCAGTCGCCAAGCATCAGCAGGCTGTGTGCGTTTGACTAACTGGGACGTTTTAGAGGTTTATGCCAATATCGAAAATGGCGCAACCGTTGAGCTAAAATAGTTCAATAGATAGTACGCAATAAAAAAGACCTTGATCATCGTATCAAGGTCTTTTTTATTATATTCCAAAAGATTCAGTACCAAAATTTTAGATGTAATAAATAAAATGAATAGCATATATAAAATGCTCGATTAAATGATACTACGATCTTTTTTACCACGAACTATGCTTTGTAACCCTCTTCATTACCTGTAATGCTGCCAATTTTTTTGGTGAAAAATAATGCTGTGGGAATAGAAACTAAGAAACCGATAGCGACTGCTATTTGAATATGCGGAATCTGGTTAAAACCCATGACCAAAGCACCGATCATAAAAAGACCGATGATGACAGTTGCTGCCATTGAATAGACAACAGAAAAAAGTGGCCAGTTCATAACTTATTCCTTACTTTTATTATGGGTATAACTACTTTATACACTATATCCATACTAATAGTAAGTCTTTTATTATTTATGCTCAGCCCAATCATAGTAAGTAATTACTATCGATAACCTTATTATAAGTATTGATTTATAATAAGTGTTTTTACTAACACCAAACCGCCTTTTATTTAAAAGTTTTCCACCCTTTGTACTGGCCCAATTTTATTCGGGAAGACCTATGACTACGTGCTTGTTTATCCTTACTATTGAAATATTCGACTGACAATCTAAATAAAATTGTCTGGTTTATAGCAAAAAATGAGTAGGGTTTACCATGTATTTACTTAGGAATCTTCAACACCCTTGGCACGTTTGTGCTAAAATCGCTTGCAAAATTATTTTACTTATTCTACTAAATACATCCGTCAGTAAGGAGCCGCTGTGAGCCAGCCATTTCGCTCAGCCGATATTCGTCAAGCTTTTATCGATTTTTTCATAAGCAAGCAGCATACCCTCGTCGCCTCATCGAGTTTGATTCCGCATAATGACCCGACATTGCTATTTACCAATGCCGGTATGAATCAGTTTAAAGAGACCTTTTTGGGTATTGAGCCGCGTGATTATACGCGTGCGGTAACCTCGCAAAAGTGCGTACGTGCTGGTGGCAAGCATAATGATTTGGATAACGTCGGCTATACGGCGCGCCATCATACGTTTTTTGAAATGCTTGGTAATTTCTCTTTTGGCGATTATTTTAAGCAAGCAGGTATTGGTTATATTTGGGAGTTTTTGACCTCGGACGAATGGCTTGCGATTGATAAAAACCGCTTGTATGTGACCATTTATGAGACTGATGACGAAGCCTTTGATATTTGGCATAAAGACATCGGTATCCCAAGCGAGCGCATTATCCGTATTGGAGATAATAAAGGCGCGCCTTACGCCTCAGACAACTTTTGGACGATGGGTGACACTGGCCCTTGCGGCCCTTGTACCGAAGTATTTTATGACCATGGCGCTGATATCGAAGGCGGTTTACCGGGTACGCCTGAAGAAGACGGCGACCGTTATATCGAAATTTGGAACTGCGTCTTTATGCAGTTTAATCGTCAAAAAGACGGTACTATGCTGCCGCTACCAGCCCCAAGTGTTGACACCGGCATGGGACTTGAACGTATCAGTGCCATCATGCAAGGCGTACATGGCAACTATGAGATAGATTTATTCACTCATTTAATGGATGCGGCGGCTGAGATTTTAGAAATTGAGAATCAGCAACAGTCATCATTAAAAGTCATTGCTGACCATATTCGCGCTGTTTCATTTTTGATTGCTGATGGCGTCACTCCAAGTAATGAAGGTCGCGGTTATGTGCTACGCCGTATCATTCGTCGTGCGGTACGCCACGGTAATAAGCTTGGTGCCGATAGCGATTTCTTTTATAAAATGGTCGCACCGCTTGTCGCTGAGATGGGCACCGCCTACCCTGAGCTAAAAGATAAGCAAAGCGTCATTGAAAACGCCATTCAAAAAGAAGAAGCCCAATTTGCCAAAACCTTAGCACAAGGTTTACGTCTACTTGCCAGCGAATTGGAAGGTCTAAAAGATGGTGATACCCTTTCTGGCGAAGCAGCATTTAAGCTATATGATACTTACGGCTTCCCCGTTGACTTGACCGCTGATATCACCCGTGAGCGCGGTATTGTGATTGATGAAGCGGAGTTTGATGAACATATGCAAGCACAGCGTGAACGCGCGCGTGATGCAGGCAAGTTCGACGTTGATTATAGCAATGTCATTCAAGTAGAAAACCCAACCACCTTTATCGGTTATGAGCAGCTTGAAGAAGAAGGTGTCACGATTGATGCACTTTATCAAGATGGCAATCCAGCCGATAGCCTAACTGAAGGTATGGAAGGTGTCGTAGTACTTGACCGTACACCGTTTTATGCTGAAGGTGGTGGTCAGGTTGGTGAGCTTGGCGAAATCCGCACCGCGACTGGCGTTTTTGAAGTGCAAGATACCAAAAAATCTGGTCAAGCCATCATCCATTATGGTGTCGTGACCATGGGTGACATTAACACCAAGCAAACCGCTGATGCGCAAGTATTGTCGAGTATTCGCGCAGCCAGTGCCAAAAACCACTCTGCCACACATCTATTGCATGCTGCATTAAGAGAAGTATTGGGTGATGAAGTCACGCAAAAAGGCTCGCTAGTATCAAGCGAAGTATTACGTTTTGATTTCTCCTATGACAAGCCCGTCAGCACTGCTGAAGTTACACGTATCGAACGCTTAGTCAATGAGCAAATTCAAGCCAACACCCCTGCTCGCATCGAGAATATGTCTATCGACGAAGCAATGAAACAAGGTGCTATGGCATTGTTTGGCGAAAAATATGGCAGTGATGTTCGCGTCTTAACCATGGGTACTGACAGTATCATCGATGGTCAACGTAAGCCTTTCTCTATTGAGCTTTGTGGTGGTTTGCACGTTAAACGTACCGGTGATATTGGTGTGTTAAAAATTACCAGCGAATCAGGTATTGCGGCTGGCATCCGCCGTATTGAAGCCGTCACTGGCATGAATGCGATTAAAAATATCCAGCAAAGTGAGCAGCAGCTGAACGAGCTTGCCAGTCAGCTAAAAGTAAAACGTCCTGAAGTGGCGCAGCGTGTGCGTACCATGGCGGATAAGCAGCGCGAACTTGAGAAACAACTAGAGCGTTTAGAGCAAAAAATCGCCAGCGCCCAAGCCGCAAACTTGCTTGATGACGTGCAAACCATTGCTGGTACGCCAGTACTTATCAGTACACTAAGCGGTATCGATGGTAAATCTATCCGTACGCTAATGGACGATATCAAATCAAAACTACCAGATAGTGTGATTGTATTGATTGGTGATAAAGATCAGCAGTTGGCATTAGCTGCTAGTGTGGCAAAGTCTGTGACTGCGAAAGTAAAAGCCGGTGATATTATTCGTCATTTGGCAGGTGAGCTTGGTGGTAAAGGTGGTGGTAAACCTGACTATGCCCAAGGCGGCGCACCAAAAGCTGCCAACACCAGCGCGGTTATCAATGCGCTACCTGCGTGGATTGCAGAGCAGCTTGGTTAAGTATTAAGCTGAGGCTAATAGGCGATTGGTTATAACGGTTATAACCAATCGCCATGTATCTAATGTCTACTGATACTTAAAGTTACGGCTCGAATATGATATAAAGGTCAACGCTTAGACTTATTTCAGCGTATGAAGTCTATTGGCATAATAAGACAGTAAACCATCAAAAAGTAAAACAAAGGGCGCAGTTCTTATAATCTGGCTTTATCGTTATTAAAATCAATCTAGCACTTAATTTAGACAGTGCCATGACGAATTGATGTCTCTCAATAACAGATAACCATTGGTGAATAATAGGTAGATTTTTATGGCGTTAATAGTACAAAAATATGGCGGCACCTCGATGGGCAGTATCGACCGCATCAAAAACGTCGCCAAACGAGTCAAACGCTGGCATGACAATGGTCATCAAGTAGTCGTTGTCGTGTCTGCCATGAGCGGTGAAACCAACCGTTTGATTGATTTAGCACGCCAAATCAGTAGCCAGCCCGATCCTCGCGAATATGACCAAATGGTCTCAACCGGCGAGCAGGTGTCTATCTCACTGCTTGCCATGGCGATTAAAGAGTTGGGTATCGGTGCACGTTCATTTACCGGTCGTCAGGTCGCTATTAAAACCGATAATGCTCACAATAAAGCGCGTATTGAAAGTATCGATGACAAAAACATCCGTGAGCAGCTAGATGCCGGCAACGTCGTTATTGTCGCAGGCTTCCAAGGTATCGATGAAGAAGGCAATGCGACGACATTAGGGCGCGGCGGCTCTGATACGACAGGCGTGGCGATTGCCGCGGCTTTAGGCGCGGATGAATGCCAAATCTATACTGATGTTGATGGCGTCTATACCACTGACCCGCGCGTCACCTCAAAAGCCAAAAAACTTGAAAAGATTACTTTTGAAGAAATGCTTGAGATGGCAAGTCTTGGCTCTAAGATTTTACAGATTCGCTCAGTAGAATTTGCTGGCAAATACGGCGTACCGCTGCGCGTATTATCTAGCTTTGATGAAAACAACGATGGTAGCTTCGACCAAGAATTTCAAGACAATGTCGGCACCCTAATTACGATAGACGAAGGAGACAATATGGAACAGGCAATCATCTCAGGTATCGCTTTTAATCGAGACGAAGCAAAAATCGTCGTACGCGGTGTCCCTGATCACCCTGGCATTGCTTCTGCTATCCTCAGCCCTATTGGCCGCGCCAATATCGAAATTGACATGATCGTGCAAAACCTATCTACCAACGGTATGACTGATTTTACTTTTACCGTTAATCGTACGGACATGGAAAAAACCATGAAAGTACTAGAAAGCGAAGTCAAAGATGAAATCGGTGCTAAAGAAATATTGGCCAATGATGAAGTGGTTAAAGTCTCATTAGTCGGCGTCGGCATGCGCTCGCACGCAGGTGTTGCTAGTCTTATGTTCCAAACCCTTGCGGAAAACAACATCAATATTCAAATGATATCGACCAGTGAAATCAAGGTATCTGTTCTTATCCAAGAGCAGTATCTGGAAAAAGCGGTAAGATCTCTACATACGGCCTTTGGTCTTGATCGTGAAGACGGTGAAAGCAAAATCGCTGGTTTATAAGAATGAACGTATAAACACTTTACTAAAGCCGTATAAAAATAATAGGCTTTAATGTTTATTCAATAAACTGCGATTTATTATTTTCAATAATGCTTAATACTTAATTAAATAGGGTCTTATTAGGACCCTATTTTCTTTTTTTATTATTGCTGAGGTTATTATAAAACCAATAGTTTTGTGAAAACCCGTGACAGTATCTGTTATGCCCCCTATAATGAGGGTTTCATTTGGGCTAAATGAATTTATCTATCATTATCGCTATTAGCATCCTATTTTGGGTAAGATTTATAAAACAATGTTTATGACATTTACTTTATAACAGCTGCCTATTTTGTGCAGCGATAATGTCCTGTAATTGAGACGCAATCTGATGAGTAATAATCTGTTGATGCAACATAAGGAGTGTGACGCATGTTAATTTTGACACGCCGCGTGGGCGAAACGCTAATGATTGGCGACGAGGTCAGTGTGACTGTCCTAGGTGTCAAAGGCAATCAAGTACGTATCGGCGTTGATGCGCCAAAAGATATTGCCGTACACCGCGAAGAGATTTATCAGCGCATTCAACATGAGCGCACGGTACAGTCGCAAATGCAGCATCTTGAGCAAGGCAGCTTTGCGCCTTCATTTGATGATGAAGACTATTTTAATCGCTAACCTGTTAGCTTCATATCCAACTATCAATAATCATTAAGCTTGTATCAAGCATGCTAGTTTTGGCTTTTTAACAGCTTTGAGGTCATTTATTTATGAGTATCCGCCAATCAGATGTATCGGCTCTACTTAATGGTTTGAATAAAAAAGCCATTGGATTCAATGATGTCATCAGTTTTATTGATGATTTTTATCGTTATGCGCCAGCGCCTTTTGTTAATGGCATGGCACATAATGCTGCTGGTGAAAACGAAGGCAGCGCCAAGATTTTTGGTTTTGCAAAGCATCACGGCTTAAATCAATTAGATACGCTAAAGTTGTTTGGTGAGCATTACCAAACAGTTCAAGCGACGCCTAAAGGAGTTGATCATCCCAATATTCGCAATTTTTTACATTGGGGCTGGCAAGGTTTTTTAATGGAGAAGAATCCATTAACACTGCGCCCTAGCGTAGATACCAGCACGCTTTGATGGTTTATGATTGACGATTATAAAAAAGCCACACTATGATGATAGCGTGGCTTTTTTTATGCTTCATTTTTTATCAGTGCATTTACATAGTAAGTCTATTTATCGCGAAACTTCACGGGCTGTACCGCACCTTTCGGATTTGGCATATTGGGATAATGATGTTCATGTTCAACATCACATTCAGCGCCAACGACCGAACCATCTTCTCTGACCGGCTTATGAATATAGCCAGTTCGCTCAGCAGGCGCCAGATGTTCATGCTCCCATACCATCACGGCTTGCATACAGGTCTCGCGCTGCTCAGCAGTCAGCTTACGACCGTCTTGCCATTTGCCAAGCTCAATTGCCATACGAAATTTATCGACCACTTCAGGTGTTAGGCTTGCTAATATCGTTTGTTTGTCCATCGTGCCTACTCTCCACTACTATTTTTTATATCACATTTTTGTCTAATAAAGACGCTTATTCATCGTCCATGATATCATCATCAGCGTCGAGACTGAATTCCTCAGCATGCACATTCCAGTGTAACTTCGTCCGGCACGCTTCATAAAAGTCAAACCCTGGCGGATGTAGCAAGGTTAATTTGTCCGGATGCTTACGAATATATAGACGCTGCTCTTGTTCAAGCGGCGTGCTTGGTTTACCGTCAGCACTGACCATCGGCTGGGTGCGGTTGTCCTCGTGAATACGAATACAAATCTCGCTGGTGCCACTGACCACAATAGGGCGACTTGACAGCGTGTGCGGGTGCATAGGCACCAAACATATGGCATCCATGCTTGGATGTATAATAGGACCACCACCAGAGAGCGCATAAGCTGTCGAGCCCGTCGGTGTCGCTACGATGAGACCATCACTGTGCTGCCGATAAACATCATGCCCATCGATTTTCATCTGAAAATCAATCATATGGACAGACTTACCAGCGTGCAACACGATGTCATTGAGTGCCATGTCTTCATGAATAATCTTACGACCTTCACGAATCTCCATCGTAAGTAAAAATCTATGGTCTAACTGATAATCACCCATCAGTACTTGGCGCAATTTAAACGCCGCTTCATCAGGTTTGACATCGGCTAAAAAACCAAGGCGACCACGGTTAACCCCCAAGACAGGTACACGATAGCGCGCTAGTGCTTCGGCAGCATGGAGTATAGAACCATCACCGCCAACCACAATGACCAAATCACAAATCTCGCCGATAAGGCTACGCTTAACAATTTTGACTCTCTCAATATCAGTGAGATTCAGAGTTGGCAAGTTGGCGGTTTGCACATCCATAATCAACGTAAGATTCATGTCGTTAATTATTTGGGCAATCTGCCCAAGACTTTGGGTTACACTGCGCTTTCCAGCACGACCCATCAAGCCAATACGGCGAAAAGCTGGATTTTTGATAGCGTGGAACAGCTCTGATTCATGTAGGTGCGGCAATCTTGCGGACTGCGCTGAGGTTTCCATAAAACGACTCGGCATGATGGTAAATTACAGAGCAATGATAACGAGAAATAGGCGATTAGACTAGCCTGTTTATCAATTATCGTTGTTAACGGTCGTAATTGACCCCATATAAAAGCCAACATACGCTGTTTTGGGCGTATGCATTTAGCTATTTAATATCGCTGTGTATAGGAGCGAAATCGACTCAATAGTTGCGCAAAGCCTTGTACGCTGTCACGTAAACACCGTTGACAATAATGGCGATTTTGCTAAAGTAGCTGACATAACTATTATTTATATTTTATTGAGGACAACTTTATGGCCAATCCTATTGTCAGTCGCGCAGAGCTTGCCGTCGGCGGTGCGCCGATGACAGTGAAGGGCGTGATTCAAAAAACCAGTTTATTGCTTGGCTTATCGGCGATTACGGGTATTGGATTTTTCTTTTATGCGTTGATGGCAGGTTTATCACAAGGTTTTATCACGATGGCGGCTTTTGGTAGTATGTTTGCTGCCTTTGGCTTAGCGATTTTCATTACCTTTAAACCGCAAAAAGCTAAGACGCTTGCCGTCCCATATGCGCTTTTGGAAGGTATATTCTTAGGTGGTATTTCCCTGTTTTTCATGAGAATGTACCCAAGTGTACCAGTCACTGCAATGTGTGCGACCTTTGTAACAGCGGCGGTTATGCTAGGGCTATATCGCTCAGGCTTGGTTAAAGTGACTGAAAAGTTCCGCTCAATCGTCACCTCAGCCTTGATCGCTATCATGCTAGTTTATGTGGCGCAGTGGGTACTTTCTTTAGCATTTGGTTCAAGCCTGCCTTTCTTGTTTGAAGGCGGCGCTATCGCTATTGGCTTTAGCTTATTTGTGATTGTTATCGCCTCTTTTACGCTGTTATTAGATTTTGATAATATTGAGCGTGGTGTGGCAATGGGTGTGTCAGAAGACTACGAATGGTTATTCAGTATTGGTCTTCTTGCAACGCTAGTGTGGATGTATATCGAATTTATGCGTCTATTAAGCTATCTACAAGATTAGTCAAATAGCTGTTCGATAGTCATTGAAATAAAAAAACCGTCTTTTATAAAGGCGGTTTTTTTGTGGGTAATCTTCAGAGATTTGTTTAAATGAGTTTAAGCTGGTTTAAATTAAGCACGCTTTAGACGCAGGGCATTTAATACGACAAATAATGAGCTTAATGACATGCCAATAGCAGCTAGCCAAGGTGGCACATAACCCAAAGCTGCTGGTATCAATACACTACCATTATAAATAAGTGCCCAGCGCAAGTTTTGTTTGATAATACGTTTGGTTTTATCAGCGATACGTTTCGCTGCAATAATAGCTTCGATTTGTCCGTTTAGGATAATACTGTCACTAGATACTTGCGCCAAATCTGCTGCACCGGCAATCGAGGTTGAAACATCTGCCGCTGCCAATACTGGCGCATCATTAATACCATCACCAACCATCAATATCACTGCACCTTGAGCTTGTAGCTGCTGAATATGATTGACCTTGTCCATTGGCGACAGTCCGTTATACGCAGACTGCATACCCAAATTTTCAGCCATGACCAAGGCTTGCGGACTTGGGTCACCTGTGAGCATGACAGGCTCGATACCTAATGCTTTCAAGCTATCCAGCATAGATTGAGCGCTATCACGTACCTTATCATTAAAATAAAAACATGCCAGTGTTTGCCAGCTTACTGATTCATCCTTTTGACAAGATAAGACTACCGCTGAGCTGGCGCGCTCGGCAACTAAATCAATCATTAAGTCATTATCCGCATTGGTAACATTATTCATTTTGTCTAAAGCAAAATCTACATGACCAATACGATATAGCACACCATCGATCATTGCTTCCACGCCTCCTGCTGGATAATGCTGCAGCGCTTGTGTCGCTGGCAGATGCAGTTGATATGCGGCGGTCAGTAGCGCATGAGCAATAGGATGACGACTGCCCACCTCTAGCGCTGCCGCAATAGCTAATACACTGTCTCTTTGCTCATCTGCCTTTGTGATGACACCTGTATCAGTAAGTAGCTTAATGTTTAATAAATTGGGTTTACCATATGTCAAGGTTCCCGTTTTATCAAATGCCACATGGGTAATTTCAGCCAGCGTTTGTAGGGTATGCCCGCGCGTCGTCAAAAACCCATAACTAGCCAATCTATTGGTCGATACAGTAAGCGCAATTGGTGTCGCTAAAGACAGCGCACAAGGACATGTCGCGACCAATACCGCCACCGTTGCCCAAATCGCTTGGCTTGGGTCAACGATATACCAGCCAATAAATACCAAGACAGACAATACTAAAATACGCGCCACAAACCAACGTGCTAGCTTATCTGCTTGCTGTGCAAGTTTTGGCTTTTCACTCATTGCCCGATTCATTAGCCTGTCAATCAAACCGATTTGGCTGTCTTCTGGTAGCGCTGTGACCAACATCTCAAATGGTTGGCTATCGTTTTGTGCACCGCCAACGATATAGTCACCTTGGTTCTTAGTGATTAAATCACCTTCACCTGTCAGTAGGCTTTGAGAAACTGTGGCGGTTGAGCTGAGCAAGATACCATCACTGATAATCTCAGAACCTGCCTCAACCATGATGATGTCACCCACTTGCAAGCTATGAGCGGTCACCATCTGCTTTTCTTTTGCCTCATCGTTTGTATTTGAGACAGTTAATCGTTGCTGACGAGTCTGCTGCCATTCTTGAGCAATACGTGATGTTAACTGATAGACATTAGCATCCATACTTTGCGTAAAATTAGGCGTAGTACTCACTGTATTTTGACTATTTACCTCATTACCAACTACGATAACAGCCCCATTAACAGCTCCATCATCAACCTTATTAACAGACTCTTCGCTTTCTTGTTTAAGCGCATTTTTCTGAACGCTATTTTGTTCTAATAGCTGCAAAATACTTGCAGCAGAGTCTTTGTTTTCAGCAATTTTCTGTACCAATACTGGCTCAACTACCACCAAATCGTTTGCCATAGTTGCCGCTTTTAGGCGAGCATTGTGCTCAATATAACGACCTGCCAGCAAGAAGAAAATAAACATACTAACTGAGTCATAATAAGTCTCCCCTTGCCCAGTAATAGTGGCAAATAGACTGGCGAAAAATGTGACAATCAAGGCAATACTAACGGGCACGTCCATATTGACTTGGCGAGCACGAATCGCTGACCATGCTGACGTAAAAAATGGTACACCGGCATAAAAGAATACTGGCGTACTGACGAATAAAGACACCCAACGCAAAAAATCGCGCTGAAATATCAGCATATCGCTATATTCACCGAAATAAATTGCCACGGCATACATCATCGCTTGCATTGAGCCGAGTGCCGCGATGCCAAGCCTTATTAGCATTTGGTTGTTATGACGTGCTAGCATGGCTTCGTGGGTATCTTGCCGATAAGGCTTGGCTTCATAGCCAATTTCATTGATAACCGCAAGAATCCGGCTAATCGGTAGCTTGGTCTCATCCCAAATCACCCGCATGCGTTGATTGGTCAAATTAACCTGACATTTACTGATGCCATCCAACTCATCCAGCCGCGATTCAATCAACCACGTACAAGCGGCGCAGCGCAGATTATTGACAGACAACTCTGCTACCGACATACCGTCTTGGGCGTAGACAAACTGTGATTTTATTTCATCATGGTCATAAGCTTCAAGGCGGGTCATCTGAACGGGTAAGCTTGCCGTACGGTTAATCTCCGAGCGATCAAGATAATATTGCTCAAGCCCCGCTTCCACGATACTTTGTGAAGCTAACTGGCAGCCCATACAACACATCTCACGCGATTTACCTAATATATCGGTATGAAACGGCGGCTGCGGCACGGGATCACCGCAATGAAAGCAATGACCCGCCAGCGGCAATACCAGACCGTCAATAATAGAATTGTCTTGATAATGAGTATTGGTTTTTGATGACCTTGGTAATGTCGGTGATGTTGGCGGCATAGGAGATGGAATACTGGACATAATCGCACTTATTTCCTTTAGACAGAACATTGAGTAAATAGCTTTAAATCAAGGCTCTATCATCTGATCTACTCGATATCGAGAAAACCACTATGTTTGATGTATATTGGTTAACTGACTACTATATTTGGGGCTACGCGACATTGATGGTTATGCTTCTTTAAGATAGTGCGTGTTAATGCAAACCATTACTCTTATTCAAAATTGAGACAGTGTTACGACAATAAGAGGTGGCGGACACTTTCAAATAACCATCATTGCTTTTATAAAGATTATACTATAAGCACAGGCTCTCAGCAGTATAACTCCTGAGTGCTGAGAGCAAATGAATGCCTGCGTTGATGATGATAGATTGAAAAATTTGTCAATTTGCGTCATTATGAGGCAGTTTTTCATCCCAAAATGGTGTGTCATCAGTGCAAAAATCTAATTCTAAGCAACCACAGTCCTCTAAGCCTGCTATCAATACGCTACCTTCCCAGCAGCGCGGTGTGGTGTTTAGTAGTATTTTATTAATTGTTGTCATCGCTGGCATGGTGCTATTAGCACTATACTTGGTCAAACTTGATCGCACCATTACTCACAAGTTTGAGGGTAAACGCTGGGATATTCCTGCCAAAGTATATTCGCAGCCATTAGAGCTGTATCAAGGCGCCAACGTCGATAAAGACACGATGAAGAAGTGGCTTGAGCTACTTAACTATCAAAGTAATAAAGCCTATGATCGCACGGGTACTTATCATAAATCAGGTAATACCTATTTTATTCATACACGTGGATTTACTTATAGCGCTAATGATATAGACCAAGAGCAAGTCATCAAAATGACTATTGCTGGTGATAAGATTGAGTCAGTACAAAGTACTGTGGCGGCGAAAACCGGCATTATCCGTCTTGAACCGGTGAATATCGGTGGTATTTACCCGGATAGTAATGAAGACCGTATGGTTGTCTCGTTAGATCAAGTACCGCAGCCGCTTATTGATGCGCTGATAGCGACAGAAGATCGTGGTTTTTATGAACATAAAGGGGTATCGATACGTGGTATCGCTCGTGCAGTCATCAATAACTTCTCTGGTGGATCACGTCAAGGTGGCTCGACCATCACCCAGCAGCTGATCAAAAACTTTTATCTGAATTCAGACCGCACAATGAAGCGTAAAGCCAATGAATCCTTGATGGCTGTGCTACTTGAGCTGCATTATAGTAAAGATGAGATTTTGCAAGCATATCTCAATGAGATTTATCTGGGTCAAAATGGCAAACGCTCTATCAATGGTTTTGGGTTGGCATCACAATTTTATTTTGATAAGCCGCTCAATGAGCTGCGCCTAGATCAGCAAGCACTGCTTGTCGGTATGGCAAAAGGACCGAGCGTTTATAATCCGCGCCGCCATCCAAACGATTCAAAGGCGCGTCGCGATGTTGTGCTTAGCAATATGTTGGCCGTCGGCTCGCTCAGTCAAGAAGAATACGATAAAGCATTAAAAAATTCACTTGGGGTAGTTGATAAGCCTGTTGAAGGTAAAAGCCAATTCCCTGACTTTTTAGATATCGTCAAGCGTGAACTAAATAAAGTCTATTATTCCGATGATCTCAAAAACGAAGGTCTGATTATTATTAGTACGATGGACCCTATTGCCCAGTTGGCAGCGGACAAAGCGGTTGAGAGAAAGCTTGGCGAGCTACGCCGTAGTGGTAGCAAAACCAAAGATTTACAAGGGGCGCTGGTCAGTGCCAACCCTGAGACGGGTGAGCTGGTTTCTGTTGTCGGTAGCGGCAGCGAATTTACTGGCTTTAACCGTGCGGTCGATGCCAAACGCCAAGTGGGCTCATTATTAAAGCCGATTATTTATATGACCGCTCTCGAAAGTGGTCGCTATAATTTGGCAAGTTCGGTTGATGACTCCCCTATTACGGTCAGTCTAAGCGACGGTACCGAATGGAATCCCAAAAACTATGACAATCGTGATCATGGGTACATACCCTTTACCACAGCGCTGTCGCAATCTTATAACCATAGCGCTGTTCGCTTAGGGATGGAATTTGGAGTCGACACCTTTGCCAAGCAATTAAAACGTATGGGCGTTAAAGAGAAAATACCCCCTTATCCTGCGGCATTATTGGGCTCAGTCAATCTAAGCCCGATGGACATGCTTGGTGTCTATCAAGTATTTGCAACGGGTGGTTTCCGTACGCCTATTCACAGTATCCGTAGTGTGATTGATGATCGCGGTAGTATTTTGCAGCGCACAGGCTTAAATACTCAGCGCAGCATTCCGCCTGAGACCAACTTTTTAATTAATTATGCGTTGCAAGATGTGGTCAAGAACGGTACAGCTAGACGCGTGCAATCGCTTGGTAGCAATCTAAACCTTGCGGGCAAAACAGGTACTACCAATGATTACCGCGATGCGTGGTTTGCCGGTTATAGTGGTAACTATGTCAGCGTGGTTTGGGTTGGACGTGATGATAATAAACCGATTGGGCTTAGTGGCGGCAGCGGTGCTTTGCCAGTTTGGGTTGATTATATGAATCGTCTAAAACTGACACCTGTTGCGCTACCAGAGCCAGAAGGCATCGAATGGCTATGGTTAGAGAACAACTCAGGCAAGCTGTCTAATGAGCGCTGTGCCAGCGCACGCTACTTGCCTGTTATGTCAGCATATTTGCCTCAAGAAGCCAGCAGCTGTGCGATTGGCTTATACCAACAGGATCGTGCGCGCGAGCAGATGCAGTGGCAAAATCAGCAAGGCGATATCAATAAGCAACGTCGCCGTGAAGGATTGGACATACCAAATGGTGAAGCTATTGATAATAACAGCAGTGATGCCGAGCAAGACGGTGATATACCCAATCGTGTAGATACTTGGTATGATCGTGCTGTTGAATGGTTTTAGTGAACTGCTTCTATTTCAGTCGTGATAGCTGAAGATTTGACTTTAAAGGTTAGTAGCTGAACGATTTTAAGATTTTTAAAACTTAAAAAGGGTTTTAATATGGTGTTATCTATATTGCAAGCGTTGTTGACTCAGCAGACGATTGAAGCTCAGCCCAAAAAACAGCCAAAGCATTTACATAAAGCTCTTTTAATTAGCGCTTGTTTTGGCATGCTAAGCTTGAGCGCTTGTCAGACTGCACCAACTTCAATAAAATCGCCTTCTGCTCAAACCTTACCATCAACCAGTAGTCAAAAAACGACGCAACCTGAACAATCCACAATAGTGACGCAAACCCCTAGCACTGATCATAGTGGTTATGAAAGTGTTGAGAGTACTGAAGCTGATAAGACTGACGATAATTATCCTATCGAGCCTTATCATCCACCTGCATTAATAGAATCACCAACGGAATCGGTAACAGAAAAGCCACCTGTAATCTTGGGGTCTAATCAAAGCACGAGTCAAACTCCGATCGTAACTCAGCCTGATACCGTGATCCTCACGCCTGCTCATGAAGATGAAGTGATATATGTGCCATCTATCCCGTCGCATAATGAGCTACTAGAGCGTGCGCGGCAGAACTCGCAGCGCAGTCAGAAAACCACCAACAATAATAGCAACTTGCCCGCCTTTCGTAACCTGATGCAAGTGGGCACTGAGCAATTAAAGGCAGGCAATTTAAATGGCGCTGAGAGCAGCTTTACCCGAGCTCAGCGCCTAGCACCCAAATCATCAGCGGTATATTTTTATCTTGCGCAAGTGGCACTCAAAAAAAACCAGCCACGCAAGGCTGAAGCAATGGGACGGCGTGGGCTTAGTGTCTCTCAAGACAGCAGTCGCCGCCGTGCGCTATGGCAAATTATTCTACAGTCTGGACAAGCACAAGGTAATGCACGGGTGATAAAAGAAGCCAAACAAGCATTACGCTAATAGTACTATCTTTTTGATTAACCATGACGACTGACTATATAAGCGCTAAAATAGGCTTTTATAGTCGGTCGTTAATTTTTATTATCTATTTTTTATTTTGAAACAAGGTTACTTTTATGGCATGGCAACAACTTCACTTACAATGTGAAAAAGACAACGTAGATCTTGCTGAAGCGCTATTATTAGAAGCAGGCGCGCTATCTATTGCACTTGATGATGCAGGCGACCAACCTTTATTTGAGCCACTTCCTGGTGAATCACCACTATGGGACGAAGTGATTTTAACAGGGCTCTTCGATGCTACGATAGAGACTGGAACTCGTGATGTTATCGAGCAACTCAGTCATGAGATTGCAGCCCAAGTACAGGCGAGCCGTAGTTGGGTAAGTGCTGTCGATGACAAAGATTGGGAGCGTGAATGGATGTCCAATTACAAACCCATTGAGTGTGCCAATGACTTGTGGATTGTACCTAATTGGCTGACACCGCCCAATCCTGAAGCGACCAATATTATTATGGATCCAGGCTTGGCATTTGGTACTGGCTACCATGCGACCACTCGCCTATGTCTTGATTGGCTAACTGAGCAGGACCTTACGGATAAAGTAGTGATTGATTATGGTTGCGGCTCAGGTATCTTAGGTATCGCCGCCTTATTGTTAGGGGCGCGCCATGTTTATGCCGTAGATATTGATCCTCAAGCGGTACTGGCAACCAATCAAAATGCGGCACGCAATTCGGTCGACAATCGTTTGCAAGCGTTTTTACCAGAGGATTTCACTGCCTTTTGGCAACAGCAAAATATAGCGCCTGTAGAAGTGATGGTTGCCAATATTTTAGCCAAGCCACTGATAGGTCTAGCGCCTTATTTTGTCACCTTGATGGCACCAAAAAGTCGTATCGTCCTTGCCGGTTTGATTGAATCACAAACTGAGCAAGTGACCGAAGCGTATCAGCCTTATTTTGCGCTTGATCCTAAGCATGCTTTTACTGCACAAGAAGATCAACATTGGCAGAGATTATCTGGTACATTTACAGGCTAGCAACATTAAATTACATCTGTTACGATAGAGTAGTAGTTAAATGTTGTGTATTTGGCGCTACTCTAGAGTTGCCTGTAGTTTATAATTAATAATACTTCAACAATGACATTGAAGTAATTGGCAGCGGTTGGTGAGTGGCTATACGGTATTCTTACTGATACCTTTTTGGATTCAACTCTATGACCACACCCATTAAAACCCAGTGTCCTCATTGTCATACCATTTTTAATATAAAAAACACCCAGTTAAATCAAAAAACCGCGACTGTCTGTTGTGAACATTGCCAGCAAATGTTTTTGGTGAATAATAATCTTATCGTCACTGCTGATATAGACAGCAATCGTAAGCTGACAGATACAGAAGTTTCTAGCGAGCGTGATAAGAAAATTAATGACAGAACCTCTCATAAGAAACATTCTATTTTAGCTGCTGCAAACTCAAATGATACAGATATCCTAATTCATGACGATATGATACATGACGATATCGATATTGAGGCATCTGCTGACAAGAGTCTAGAATACGACTCACTAGATAGTATGGATGCGTGGCTTACACAAGCCACTGATAACAATAACGTTACCCAAAGCGCTCTATCAGCAAGAAGTACTGCGAAAAAATCAGATAAACATTCAGATACATCCCTTGATTTATTTGAAGAAACCTCTACCTCTACTAAGCATTCAAACCGCTCTCCTTCGTCCGCAGAAGTGGCTTTAAGCTCAACAGCGGCTAACAGTATTCATGCCAATATTGATAATGATGCCGATGACTCGTGGCTCGAAAAACTGCTTAAAGAACAACACCCACCCGAAGATACGCCAACCAATGATACTGATTTATCGCAATTACTCATTAGTATGGGCGTCGACTTTAAAGAAGAAGACCGTAGTAAGGCGGCACATGCCAAAAGATTACAAGCGCAAGCCAAATTCTCACCAACACCATCCCATCGTTCAGTAGCTTCATTACTATGGACATTAGGCTGTTTGGTGCTAGTACTACTACTTTTTGCTCAGTACATTATGTTTAACTTAAATAACTTAGTTAAAAATCCTGCACATGCTCAACGCTTACAGACGATATGTACGATTGCAGCTTGTAGCCTGCCCAGTGCTGACTTGACTGCATTAACTCTGAGTGACATCAGATACCGAGCCGGTCAAATAAACAGTGCAGCTGATTCTAGTGATATAAGTGCTACTCTAAATAACCAAAGCTCACAAGCACAGCTATATCCTCATATAAAAGTCAGTGTATATGGTGCCAATGCGCTGATTGGTGAGTTTATCGCTCCACCAGATAAGTACTTGGTTGGTAAACAAAGTCAATTAGCTTCTAATGGTCATAAGCAGTTACTCTTTACGGTACCTATTGCCAATGCTCAAATTAGTAAAATTGCTATTAATCCCATTTACTGATGTTCGCTGACTGATATTCGCTCATTAACCTCATCTTCTTAAGATGATCGCTGCTGATTTTGATATAATAGCCAACGAGAGCCTCATGGTTTTACTCTTTAACCCCAAGGACATTATCTTATGACACCACAGGCACAGTACAATGCCAGTCATGTTAACAAAAGCGCTGGTAATCTTGATTATTATGAAGAGGACTACCATCGCTCAATCCGTAATGTGGAATCTGCTTTAGATGACACAGGTCATGCGCATGAGCCATTACGGATACATGTTGAACGTGTGGTGCGTCAATATTTTGCAATGTTAGGTGATGAGATACCAACTGAATTATATGAGCTTATTTTAAAAGAGATAGAGCAACCTTTGCTGTCTGTGGTGTTAGAAAAGAGCCGTGGTAATCAAACCAAGTGTGCGCAGATTTTAGGTCTAAATCGCGGTACACTACGCAAAAAGCTCAAAATATATGGTTTAATGTAATACTATAAATAATGTTTTTGATAAATCTGACTTATTAATAAGTACCATCAATCCTATTTATGAAACGCTTACCTACCCTAACTGATATTATGTATGGCAGTTTGTAGTTTATGATCTTATCACTCACGATATGCTCTATACTGATTGTCATTGTTACCTTGCCAGACGTTTACGTCAGGCTTTTTTTATGGAAATTTTTTTATGAGTAAAGCCCCACTAGCACTACTGTCGGTCTCCGATAAATCCAATATCGTTGAGTTCGCTCAAGGTCTGATTAAAGCAGGTTTTGGTCTGTTATCGACTGGCGGTACTTTCCGTTTACTCACAGAGCATAATGTCGCTGTCACTGAAGTATCAGACTATACGGGTTTCCCTGAGATGATGGATGGTCGGGTCAAAACGCTTCATCCCAAGATTCACGGTGGCATTTTGGGACGCCGCGGCACAGATGATGCGGTGATGAGTGAGCACGAGATTGAGCGTATTGATTTGGTAGTCGTAAACCTTTACCCATTTGCAGAAACGATTGCCCGTAGTGACGTTACCATGAATGATGCCATCGAAAATATCGATATTGGCGGACCTACGATGGTACGTTCAGCGGCAAAGAATCATGCACATGTTGGTATTGTGACTGATCCAGCTGATTATACGCGTGTACTTGAAGCCTTGGGTGATGGTACGACACTGACCCATGCCTTACGCTACGATTTAGCGGTCAAAGCGTTTGAGCATACGGCACAATACGACGGGATGATTGCCAACTTCTTAGGCAGCCGTGTTAACGAGAATCAAGAACCGGAAGATTTTTCACGTACCTTTAACGTTCAGCTAGAAAAACTGCAAGACCTGCGCTACGGTGAAAACCCGCATCAAAAAGCAGCGTTCTATGTTGAAAACAATGCTTTAAAAAGCAAGCAAGCATCTATTGCTACTGCTAAGCAATTGCAAGGCAAAGCATTGTCTTATAACAATATCGCCGATACTGATGCCGCGCTTGAATGTGTGAAAGCTTTTAGTACGCCTGCCTGTGTGATTGTAAAGCATGCCAACCCTTGCGGCGTTGCTGTCGACACTGATCAAGTAGCAGCATATCGCACTGCGTTCAGCACCGATCCTGAATCTTCTTTTGGCGGCATTATTGCTTTTAACCGCCCATTAACACTTGCCGCTGCTAAAGCCATTATCGACAATCAGTTTGTTGAAGTCATTATTGCCCCAAGCATTGAAGACGGTGTCCTTGAAGCGACAGCTAGCAAGAAAAACGTGCGCGTTTTGGTCTGCGGCGACTTGCCAGCACCTGAATTACGTGACCGCCAGCTTGATTACAAGCGCATCAATGGTGGCTTACTGGTGCAAGAGCAAGATTTAGGGTTAATTACTGCCAATGACTTAAAAATCGTCACAGACGTGCAACCAACCGAAGCACAAATTGCTGACTTACTGTTTAGCTGGAACGTTGCAAAATACGTCAAATCTAACGCCATCGTTTATGCTAAAGGTCAGCGTACCATTGGTGTCGGCGCAGGTCAGATGAGCCGTGTTAACTCAGCTCGTATCGCTGCTATTAAAGCGGAGCATGCTGGACTTGCAACCGAAGGCGCGGTTATGGCATCTGATGCTTTCTTCCCATTCCGTGATGGTATCGATAACGCTGCCGAAGTAGGTATTGCGGCGATTATCCAGCCGGGTGGCTCTATGCGTGATGATGAAACCATTGCTGCTGCAAATGAGCACGGTATCGCCATGGTATTCACCGGTATGCGTCATTTCCGTCATTAATTTGTGATTGAGCGCTATTCTCATTAAAAACTCATCCTCTTGAATAAAAAAAGCCACTGTATGATTACAGTGGCTTTTTTTATGTTTATGTCCCGTCCTAAAATAAGTTTACGAAAAAGGAGCTTATTCATGGACAAGTTAGACACTGTAAAGGTTAAGCGCACTCAAAAAGATTAT